>DAIQQK010000033.1:0-26294 GCA_036786835.1 Acidimicrobiales bacterium
GCGGGCGCCCGTCGTCTGAGCATTCGTCTCGCGGAGCCGGCGCCGGGAAGGGCGGTCGGCCCTGGACAAAAGGTCCGAACGAGGTGCGGACGGAGCGACCCTGGGCTTGGGTCAGGTGCCTCCTTTCTCGTGCGGCCCTGGCTGCGCGACGGATATGGACATGGGCATGACGGTTCCGCTGGTCGGGCGAGGACCGCGCTCCCTGGCGCAAGGCGCGCCACTCGGGGCACGAGAGCGGTCAGAGGCGATCCACGGTCACTCGGGGAAGTTGGTCACTTACCCCGGGGCGGCGGTCTCGCTGCCGCACGATGGACGCCCGACTGGCTTGGTAGCACCAGTGTAACAGTTGCAAGCAGCTTGTGCGCGTTTGCACAAGCTTGCTCGGACCAATAGTCCCTGCCCAGCAGGTCTTTTCGTGCCTGGTGCGAATTCCTGGATCTAGGCAGGCCCTTCCGAAGGGCTATCCGGTGGCGAGGTCCTCCCCGGGTTCCTCGGGTCCGACGTCGTCTCCCGGAGCAAGCCCCGTCGCTGCGTAGAGGGCTTCGAGGGCGAAGAGGAGTGTCGGCTTGGCCTCGTCGGAGGCATCTCGGACCCCGACGAGGGGGGTGAGGCATGCAAAGCCGTGAGCCAGGAGGCCGGCATCTGTGTCGAGTTCGACGTCGGACCTGTCTCCGGGAGGACTCAAGTCCAGACGCAGCGTCCCCGAGGGAAACGGGGGGAGCGCGACACGCGGCAGATCGGCTCCGCCGGTGTCGTGCACCGCAGAGCGAATCGTGCCTCCTGTTCCGAGCCGGCCGTGGCGAAGCCCTCGAAGGTCGTCGAGAGCGACGTTCGGGACGTTCAGGTTCAAGGTGGTGCCTCTTGGTGCGTCGCCGAGAACCGGGATCAGCGAAGCGGCGAGGCTTGCCGGGCAGTCCCAGGGCACGGGGTCGTCCCCGTACTTGATCGAGACGGCCAAGCAGCGCAGACCGAAATGCGCGCCCGTCAGTGCAGCCCCGACCGTTCCCGAGTGCATCGCCGAGCGCCCCACGTTGACGCCGTGGTTGATCCCCGACAGCAAGATGTCAGGGCGTGGTCCGAACGCCCCCACACAGGCCAAGATGACGGCCAGCGCCGGAGGTCCGTCGATCCCGTAGCTCGGCACGCCGTCGAGACCCTCGATCGCATGAGCCTCGTAGTCGATCCCGTCGCGTGAATGGACCGGACCCACGGCCGCACCGGCACCGCTGTAGTCGACCATGGGGGCCACCACGACACAGTCGTGTCCCGTTTCGGCCGCGACTGCAGCAAGAGCAGCGATCCCCGGGGCGCGGACCCCGTCGTCGTTCGTGACCAGGATTCGCAACCCCGGACCTCCATGAGAGCACTCGCACGTACCGGGCACTGCGCCGGAACGGGTTCTCGGAACTACCATACCGGTCCCAATGACCGCCCCGGATTTCGCATCGTCGGCACCTTCGGGCGCGCAACACGAGATCGGCCACGGTCGTCATCACGCAGTGATCACCGAGGTCGGTGCGACTCTTCGCGTCTACGAAGTTGCAGGGACTGCGGTGATCGACGGGTTCGGCGAAAAGGACATGTGCTCCTCGGGCCGAGGGCAGGTGCTTGCGCCATGGCCGAATCGCCTCGGCGACGGCAGCTACAGCATCGACGGACGTCACGGTAGAGCGGCACTCGACGAACCCGAGCGCGCATGTGCGATCCACGGATTGGTGCGGTGGCTGCCCTGGACGCTCATCTCTCGCGCGCAGAACGTGCTCGTCCTCGGATGCACTCTGCACCCTCAACCCGGTTACCCGTGGCGTCTTGAATTGATGCTCGAGTACAGGCTTGGAAGAAGCGGTCTCGTCGTGTCCACCGAGGTGACCAACGTGGACCAGCATCCGGCGCCGTTCGGCCTCGGTTTTCATCCTTACGTCACGGTCGGCACTCCCATGATCGACTTCGCCAGGTTCCACCTCCCCGGACGCCGCCGTCTGCTCACCGATGACAGAGGTCTTCCGACGGGCGAGACGATCGTCACGGGGACCGACCTCGATTTCACCGACTCGCGCATGATCGGTTCAACAGTGCTCGACACGGCGTTCACCGACCTTGTTCGGGATGCCGACGGGGTGGCACGAGTCGAGCTGGACGAGCCCACAGGACGCCTGGGGGTCACGGTGTGGATGGACGACCGCTTCAGGTGGGTGATGGTCTACACGGGGGATACCGTCGACCCGAGCTCTCGACGCCGGAAGGCGCTCGCTGTCGAGCCGATGACGTGTCCCCCGGACGCCCTTCGTTCGGGGGTCGATCTCGTCCGCTTGGATCCCGGAGTCCGTTGGCGCTGCACCTGGGGTATCACCCCTCGCACAGGTCCGGACGGGTGAACATGGGAGATCCCTCAGCGGGGCCCCAGGAGAGGCTTCGACTGCAGATCCTGCGGGGGGAACGGGGGCAAAAAGGGGAGGCATCTGTATGTCGGAGCTCTTCGATCTCGATGCGATCGCGCAGGCCGAGCTCGTAAAGCGCGGTGAGCTGAGCCCGCTCGAACTCGTCGATGCGGCGATTGCGAGGATCGAGAAGTACGACCCGTCGATCAATGCCGTGATCCATCCGTTGTTCGACAAGGCCCGCAAGACCGCATCCGAGCCCATTTCGGACGGTCCGTTCAGCGGTGTTCCGACCCTGCTCAAGGACCTCGGTGCCCACAGCGCCGGCGATCCGATGCACGAGGGCATGCGGATGCTTCGAGAGATCGGCTGGACCGAGAAGGAGGACACGAATCTCGTTGCTCGGCTTCGCCGGGCAGGCTTCGTGTTCGTCGGGCGCACGAACACCCCGGAGTTGGGGCTGTTGCCGACAACCGAGCCGAACTCGTACGGCCCTTCTCGAAACCCGTGGGACACCTCCCGCTCCACCGGTGGCTCGAGTGGAGGATCCGCTGCGGCAGTCGCCGCCCGAATGGTGTCGCTCGCTCAAGCCAGCGACGGAGGAGGTTCGATCCGGGCCCCCGCCAGCGAGTGCGGGCTCGTCGGGTTGAAGCCGACGAGAGGACGCAACTCAGTGGGACCGGACTACGCCGAGGTCTGGGGAGGATTGCTGGCAGAGCACGTCATCACCCGCTCGGTGCGCGACTCTGCTGCGGTCCTCGACGCGACCCATGGCCCCATGCCGGGCGATCCATACTTCCTTCCGGCGCCTACGAGACCCTTCCTCGAGGAGGTGGACTCCGACCCTCGAAGGTTGAGGATCGGAGTCCTGGATCGAGACCCCAATGGCACCGCAGAGGTGCACCCCGAATGCAGGGCGGCCGTGCAGTCCGCGGCTGAACTGCTCGAAGAGTTGGGCCACGAGATCCACGAGCAGCATCCGCCGGCGCTCACCGATCCCGACATGGTGGCGGACTTCATCGTCGTGTACAGCGCCCACGTCGGTCTCGCGTTCGCCGACATCGAGCAGAAGACGGGACGGCTCGTCGACGAATCGGGTTGTGAGCCGGCCACCTGGGCCCTCGCCGAGATGGCCCGGGGGACGGCGGCCGCCCAGTACCTGATGGCTCTTCAGCATCTGCAGTCGTATGCGAGGAGGGTGAGGGCCTGGTGGGAGGTGGACGGCTTCGACATCCTCGTTACGCCCACGATCCCCGAGCCGCCGCTGTCGCTTGGCCAGTTCGGGTCGACGCCGGACAACCCCCTCGCCCCGGTGTTTCGGTCGGCGTCTGTCGTGCCGTTCGTCGCACCGTTCAACGTGACCGGGCAGCCCGCAGTGTCACTGCCTCTGCACTGGACAGACGATCCACTGCCGATCGGTGTTCAATTCGTCGCCGGCTTCGGCGGCGAGGATGTGATCTTCAGTCTGGCCGGACAGCTCGAGAGGGCCAGACCCTGGGAGCATCGTCGGCCCGCCGGCTTCGACTGAGACGCTTCCGGCGCCACTAGGTGGGCTTTCGGACTCAGCCGCTAGCTCCGGCTTTGGACCCGAAGATCCTCTCTATCCCCTGTGAGGGAACAGGCCTACCGAGCAGGTAACCCTGTCCAAGGGTGCAGCCCAATCCGATCAGACGGCTCACCTGATCGTCCGACTCGACGCCTTCGGCCACCACTTCGAGGTCGAACGCCCCGGCTACTTCCACGACTGCGCCGATGATCGCGTCGTTTCGCGTTCCCAGGGCCTCTGTGAAGGACTTGTCGATCTTGACCAAGTCGATCGGAAGTCGGGACAACGAGTTGAGGGACGAGAACCCCGTCCCGAAGTCATCGATCGCGATGCGCACCCCCAACTGCTTTAGAGCTCTGAGTCTGCGCACGGCGGCTTGAAGTTCTCTCATGAAGAAGCTCTCGGTGATTTCGATGATCAAGCATCCAGGTGGCAGAGAGGTCGATTCGAGGATGGATGCCACCTCCGCGATCAGCCTGTCGTGCTCGAGCTGACGGTTCGAGACGTTCACGCTCACCGTCAAGGGTTTCGAAGTCCAGCCGAGCTTGTTCCAGTGCGATGCGTTCTGGCATGCGCGTGTGAGGACCCAGCGACCGATCTGCAAGATGAGACCCGACTCCTCGGCGATGGGCACGAAGGCCAGCGGCGGAACCTGTCCGCGCAGGGGGTGCTGCCACCGGAGCAGAGCCTCCACACCGAGGACGGAACGGCTCTCCAGATTCATCACCGGCTGGAAGACCAGCGACAATTGCTCCCCGAGCAGCGCCTGGTGCAACGCGGACTCGATCTCGACCCGCTCTACAGCCCGGGCGGTCAAGGTTTCGTCGAAAATCTCGACTCTTGCCCGACCGCGCTGCTTGGCGTGGTACATCGCTGCGTCGGCGTCTCGAAGGAGGTCGTTGGGGTTGTCAACCTGCCCCCCGAACGCAACTCCCACACTCGCCGTCAGGAAACACTCCACGCCCTCGATGACGAACGGGCGGTCGAAGGCGGCGAGCAGCCTCCATGCCTGAGCGATGGCGCCCTGTTGATCGACCAAACCCTCTACGAGCACAGCGAACTCGTCTCCTCCGAAGCGAGCCACCATGTCACCTGCCCTCAACGTGGAGGCGATCCGGCGAGCGACCTCGGTGACGAGCTGGTCGCCGATGGTGTGACCGCGGCTGTCGTTCACGTACTTGAAATGGTCGACGTCCAAGAAGCAGACCGCGACTTCGGATGAGCCCACTGGGGTCCTCGCCAGCGCCTCGGCGAGGCGGCCCACGAACTGCGCGCGGTTGGGCAAACCGGTCAGATGGTCGTGGGTGGCTTGGTGAGCGAGGCGGCGCTCGAATTCCTTGCGCTCAGTGACATCTCTCACGGTCGCCGTCACGAGGAGGCCCTCGGGGGCCTCGATCGGTCCGAGCACGACCTCGATCGGGAACTCCGTCCGGTCCTTGCGCATGCCGATCACGCTCTCGGCATGGCCGATCGTGAGCGTCCTCGGATTGCTGACGAAAGTCTCGCGATAGAGCTGGGCGAAGTGCCTCGAGGAATCCGCGAGGAAAGCCTCGATGGACATCCCGACCAGCTCCTCGGGATCGTACGCGAACAGACGACCGATTTGCCTGTTGGCCTCCAAGACGCGGCCGTCGGTGTCCATGACGAACATAGCGTCGGGCGCCGAAGTTATGAGAGACCGGAAGTGAGCGGCATCACGTCGCTGATGCTCGACCTTTCTGGCGGTCTCGATGCCGCGCCCGGCGTGGGCCGCGAGTAGCTCGACTGCCGCCACTTCCTCGGCTTGAACCGGCCTCTGTGCGCGCGTCCCCCCGACGAGAGCTCCCACGAGGTCTCCGTCCACCCACACCGGAGTGGCCACGACCGTGCGAAAGCCGCTCGCCACCAACATCGGCACGACATCGGGACGGTCCTGGTAATCGCTCACGACCACGGTCTTGCGTTCTCGCTCCACGAAGTGGGCCATCCCGCGCTCGGAGGACTGGACGCTGTTCACATACGAGTCCGGGAGCCCGAACGGGTGGACCACCTGATACGACCTCTTGTCGTCGCTGTACATGCAGACGTTGGCCGCCTCGAACCCGAGCTCGGTGACGGCTCCGACCGCCCATGCCAGCACCTCGTCCTCCTGGAGCGAGCCGACCTCTCGTCCGAGCCCCGCTACGCGACTCCACATACCGGCGCGCCCCTCGGACTCTCGGGTGACCTGCTCTCTGAAGTACAGCTCGCGTGTGAGCGCCACTGACATGGCGTTGGCCCCGAGAGCTGTTACCCCGATTATTCCCAGCCTGAGGAGGATGGTGCCGGTGCCGATGTGCCACCCCACCGCCCCGAGGGTGATCACGTAAGCGGCCATGAGCAGGATCACGAGGGCCACTCTCACCGGCCGCGGGTAGGAGACTGCTGCCATGAAGACCGACATCGCGAGATATAGGAGGTAGAGATCCGACCGTGCCCCGCCGCTCACCGCAATCGACGCGGATACAAGGGCGATGTCGGTGACCGAGAAGGCGAAGAGGAGCGGAACGAAGTCCTGCCGGTGAACGACCCGCCTCCACGGGACCACCGTGCTGGACGCCACTCCGAGGGCGCCCGCTCCGAGGAATCCGAAGTAGGGCGCTGCGTCGAGGGGATAGTGGCCGGGGAGGAGCGCGTAGAGGATTACGAGGAGGATCACAGCCGCGCTGGATGCGATGCTCGTCAGGATCGCTCGCATCCGGACTTCCTCCAGGACGTCCGGCTGCACTTCGGCCGTGGTGGTCTCCCGGATAGCCTTTTCGTGGTTTTCGCGACCGGCCCAGCTCGGCGCCTTCATCGGGGGCGAATTTATCCGTGAGCCCTCGACTTCGGCGAAGGAAACGAAGGGGTGCTCGTTCGAGGTGGCCTCTAGGCTCGAGGTCCGATGCAGGATCTGACGGTTCGGCGGGCTCGAGTGGGAGAAACGGAACCCCGAGTCGTCACCGTCTTCCGCTCACGCCTTCGGGGCGAGCACGAACATGAGTACTCGGAGATGGCCGCGCGGATGGAGGCAATTGCCTCGGCAATGCCTGGCTTCGTCGAGATCAAAGGGTTCACAGCCGAGGACGGTGAGCGCGTGTCACTGGTGACCTTCGCCTCCATGCGAGCCCACGAGGCCTGGCGCGATCACCCTGAGCATCGTGCAGCACAACGCATGGGTCGGGATCTGTTCTACTCGGAGTACCGAATCGTGGTCTGTGAGGAGATCGCAGAGCGGTCCTTCGTAAGAGACGACCCCTGAGTGATCGCCTCGAGCTCAGACGCGTAAGCCTGGCCCATCGACTGCAGGGCCTGGATCGTGAGCATCGCCTCCGCCTCGTCGATCTTCGCCATGGCGAAGCCGACGTGCACGAGCACCCAATCTCCAGCAGCGACGTCGTCGTCGAGGAGAAGGATGTTGACGCTGCGTCTCGCCCCGGCCACGTCCACCTTCACCAGATCCCGCGCGTCCCCCAGGACTTCGGTGACTCGAGCCGGGATCGCTAGGCACATGAGGCCGTCTTCCTGTCAGCCGTTCCTGGGCAACTGCCTGAAGGGCAAATCGCGCTCAGGAGAAGGTTCCTTCGGAAGGCCGACAATACGCTCGGCGAGGATGTTGTGTTGGACCTCGTCGGTGCCGCCGGCAATGGACTGCGCAGGGACGGAAACGAAGATCTCGGCGATAGTTCCCTCGAGGGGGCTGTCGGGTCCGTTGAGGGTTCCCTTGGTGCCGGCTATGAGAGAGTGCGCGCCAGACGCAGCCCGTGCGATGTTGCTCGTGGCGAGCTTTCCGAGAGATCCCTCGGCACCGGGAGGCCGTCCCGAAGCGCGCGCAGCGGCCGCACGCTCGGCGGTCCACTTCGCTGACCACGCGAGGCCGAGGACTCGAGCGATCTCCTGACGCACGAGAGGGTCGTCGCCCCTTGCAGTCGAGGTGGCGTGACCGACGAGCAGGTCCGCTCGGCCGGCTCGTTGCGGATACCACTTGTAGGGTTCCGAAGCGGCAGTTCTTTCCTCGATTGCCTCTTGCCAGGCTCGACCTTTGGCATCGCGCGGGCGCGACACGCGCGGTGTCGTTGCTAGCCGGCGTTCGTGTGCGAGCGTCGTGAGCGCGACGCTCCAGCCTCGGCCGACCTCCCCGATCACGTTCAGAGTCGGCACCCGAACGGAGTCGAGGAAGACCTCGTTGAACGAGGCGTGCCCGTTCATCTGGCGAAGCGGTCTCACTGTCACCCCAGGCTGGCGCATCGGGAGCACGAAATACGTGATTCCTTGGTGCTTGGGTGCCTCCCAGTCGTTACGCGCCAGGAGCAATCCGACATGGGCTTGAGCGGCTCCGGTGTTCCAGACCTTTTGACCCTCGATCACCCATTCGTCGCCGTCGCGCTCGGCGCGGGTTGTGAGCCCGGCAAGGTCCGAGCCCGCCCCCGGCTCGCTGAACAGCTGGCACCAGAGCAACTCTCCGGTGATCGTCGGTCGAAGCAGCTCGAGCTTGAGCTCGTCGGAGGCGTGAGCCAGAAGGGTCGGCGCAGCCAGATGGCTCCCGACCCCCTCGGCTGGTCCTGGAACACCGAGCTCGGTCAGCTCCTGTGCGAGAGCTGCGGCGAATTCGCCCGGAAGGTCGCGGCCTCCCCACTTGCGAGGCCAGTCCGGTGCCGCCCATCCCGCCTCGGCAAGTCTCTTGCGCCATTCGAGCAGGCTTAGCTCCGCGTCCCAGTGCTCCTCGACCCATCGCCGAAGCTCCTCCTTGAGCGCGGGGAGTCTGGCGGGCGTCCCAACCTCGTTTGCTTCGTTCGAGGTATTGGCTCGGGTCCGCGACCTGTCGCCTCTCGCTGCTTTCGAGACGTCGGTCAAGGGCTCCAGCGTGGCATCATCCTGTACACAGCGCTACCCAAAGCGAGCGAGAGGCATCGAATATCCGATGGCCGAGGGTTACAAGCTTCTTCGAGGCGAATTTCTCAGAGGGGTACGAGGAGAGATGGTGGCCTCCTTCCATTTGAACTCCGATGGACTGCCGGCTCTGGGAGAGGTTCAGCGATCAGTCGAGAAACAGGTGCTGACCGAGGCGGCAAGGCAGTACCAGGACACAGCCGACTTCTCTCTTGCCGATTGGCGCGGGGGCTGGAGACCAGACGGGGTCGGTCACTGGCAGGCCGACATACTTGGGTTGCGGGACGCCACCTGGCACGTGCTGGGACGGGTGCTCATCAACGTCCGGGCACGAGGGCGCGACAGATCCTCGATCTAGCGCGACCGAACTCCGATCAAGGCGAGTTCAGTCGTGGGTCGCCAGCCGTGCCGACAGAACGGCAGCCTTCAGGTGTGCGCCGGTTCGTGCGATCGCCTTTTCGACCAGGTCGCCAAGCGTGGAGATCCCTGCTTCGGAGCGCCACCTGCGGTCGAGGTCCTCGATTCGAAGTGACTCGAGCAACCTCGCGAATTGCTCGAGTGCCTGAGAAACCCTGAGAAGCAACACTTCCGCACCGAGATCTGCACTCACCCATTCCGGAGCGGGGAGGTTCGGCTCGGCGAGGAAGGGCACTTGGTCCGCAGGATGACGCTCGATCGCGGCGGAGATCCGGTGGGAGAACGCTGTCAGCGCCTGTTCTGCGACTGCGAGGTCCTGTCGGGTGGCGGCGAGGGCCGGTCCGTGGGCGGATGCAGCTCCTTCACGCGCGTCGAAATCGCTAGCCCGGTCCGCGAGTATCGCCCAAAGCTCGGTGAGTGCGAGGCGCATGCGTTGTGCCGCCTCGACGCCAGTTGCGCCGTCTGACTCTCGAGTTGACTGCACACTGCGAATCTACGAACGACCAAAGCGGACTCCTAGGGTCCAAAGTCCCGACACACATGCCGAAGCAGTGCAGGCGAGCACCTAGCCGATCCTTGCCGCGGGAAGTCTTGGCACCACCCAAGATGGCTACCGTCGTGCTCACGAGTGGTCAATCGATTCTGACTCGCTCACCATGGACCGGGACGGCCGCATGCCAATCCAGGTCGGTGCGCAGACGATTGGCCAGAGCATCGGCCGCCTTCGGCTCTCCATGGATCACGAATGCCGTGTCGGGCCTTTTCGTCATGCTTCTGAGCCAGGCGATCATTTCGTTGGCGTCCGCATGACCTGAGAAGGCATCGGCGGTCATCACCTCGGCGTGGACGGGCACGTATCGGCCGAGCAGCTTGATCGTTCTTGCACCATCGGCCAGCAGTCGTCCTCGGGTGCCGGCTGACTGGAATCCGGGTAGGACGACCGAGCATCTGCTGTCCGGAAGGCACCGCCGCAAGTGATGAAGGACTCGACCTCCCGTCGCCATGCCCGATGCAGAGATGATTATCGACGGGTAGTCCATGTCGTTCAGCTGTTTCGACTCCTCAGGCGTGCGCAGCTCGTGAAGCGATCCGTAGGCGAACGGGTCCGGTGAGCGTCGGAACTCGGGCCGAATCTCCGGATCTTGGGACGCCATCTCGCGTCGGTACACGCGCAGCACTTCGAGAGCCATGGGACTGTCTGCGTAGATCGGCAGCAAAGGGATGCGGCCCTCGCTGACCATGCGTCCGATTGTGAGAAGGATCACCTCGGTTCGGTCGACCGCGAAACTCGGGATCACCACTGTTCCGCCCCTCGCGGCGGTCCGTGTAATCAGATCGGCAAACCGCTGCTCGGTGTCCTGCGCGGGCTCGTGCACTCGGTTGCCGTACGTCGACTCGACGAGCACCACGTCGGCTTCTGGTGGCGGCGCAGGGGGAAGCAGGATCGGATGGTTCGGGCGTCCGACGTCGCCGCTGGCGAACAACGACCGCATCGGGCCCGGGCCGATCTCGAGGGTGGCCGTCGAGGATCCAAGGATGTGACCCGCCGGCCTGAGAGTGACCGCGACCTCGGACGAGATCTCGGCTCGCTGACCGAACGGGACGTGCCGAAAGCTGGCCGCTGCGCGGACGGCGTCCTCTTCGGTGTAGAGCGGGCGAGCAGGACGATGCTTCGAAAACCCCTTCTCGTTCGCGTAGCGGGCCTCCTCCTCTTGGAGATGTCCGGAGTCGGCCATCACGATCCCCGCCAGAGCGGCCGTCTGCGGGGTTGCGAGGATGGGCCCGCGAAAACCGTCACGGACCAGAGCCGGCAGATAGCCGCAGTGGTCTAGGTGGGCGTGCGTCAAGACAACCGCGTCGATCGATTGGGGATCGACCGGAAATGGAGCCCAGTTGCGATCTCTGAGGCTTCTCAGGCCCTGGTACATGCCACAATCGACCAGGAGGGTGGTTTCGCGTGCCTCCAGGAGAAAGCGACTACCCGTCACCGTGCCAGTCGCCCCCAAGAACGAAAGGGTCGCTGCGGCCTTGGAGTTCTGAGTCACTCGCCGAATGCTACGTACCGCAGCGAGGCGCCGGAGCAGATGACAGGCTGGGTGCATGGATATGCACTCGGTCGCGGTCGAGAAACCCGACGACCTGAACGTCATTCTTGGACAAGCCCACTTCATCAAGTCCGTCGAGGATCTCCACGAAGCTCTGGCCGGGGCGAGCCCTCACCTTCGCTTCGGGATCGCATTCTGTGAGGCCTCTGGCAAGTGCCTCGTGAGACGTTCGGGCAACGATGACGAGCTCGTGGATCTCGCCGTGCGCAACGCTCTGGCGATCGGGGCCGGCCACTGCTTCGTCGTGTTGCTCCGCGAGGGATATCCGGTCAACGTCTTGAACCAGCTGAAGTCAGTGCCGGAAGTCTGTGGCATCTACTGCGCAACGGCCAACTCCGTCGAGGTGATCGTGGCGCAGACCGGCCTCGGACGAGCGATCCTCGGAGTGGTCGACGGGTTGGCCCCGGCCGGGGTGGAGACCGAGGACGACGTGGCCGAGCGAAAGTCGTTGCTGCGGTCGATCGGCTACAAGTTGTGACGGCGCCTTACGTACAGGGCCCCTGACCGTTTTGGGACCTTTGGCCCTATGGCACGCCCGTTTGTGCTGTCTTCGCTGGTCAGGAGTGACACAAGCCCCTGGCGTGAGGCAGCGGTGTGATCAACGATCAAGGTGTGGACGACGATTCGGTGGCGATGGACGGCGGGGCGGCCGAGGGTCCCCTTGCGTCGCTGACACCGGCCGCCTGAGGCGGAGGTCGCGATGCCGGCGGTCGGGGACTTCCTCCGGCGCTTTCGGTTTCACGGAGTCCCCGGTGGACCCGCCCCGGCCGGGGTGCCCGTCGACCGGTCCAAGGCGTTCGAAGCCGAGCTCGAGCCAGTCTTCTCCTTTCTCGAGGACGCCCAACGCCGCGCGGAATCGCTGGTCGAAGAGGCCAATGCCGAATCGGCGCGGCGCAGGGCGGAGGGATCCGAGCACGTGCGCCAGGTCCTCGACCGCGCCCGATCGGACGCTGAAGTGGCGCGTGCCGGCTCGATGGACTCTCGTTTGGCGCGAGCCGAGGATCAAAAGCGCGCCCTGCTCGAGCGAGCCCGCGAAGAAGCCGAAAGGATCGACCACGTCGCCGCCGAGCGAATGCCTGCCGCGGTGGAGGAGTTGGTTCGGCGGGTCCTAGTCATGGGAGGGCATCGGTGAGCGCGGGTTGGGTCGCAGCAGGAGTACGAGCGAGGGGTCTGGCGCTCAGGCGCTTGGGAAGTGACTCGGCACGCGCCATCGCGGCATCGGGCTCTCTCGAAAGCGCCCTCGAGGCTCTTGTGCGAACGCCTTACGGACACGACGTGAGCGACGCCATGGATCTGGCGTCGGCGGAGCACGGGGTCTTCGCGACTTTGCTCTGGCATATGCGCATCCTGGCGGGTTGGGGCCCACCGCTCGGCTCGGTCCCTCTCCGCCTCCTCGCGGCCGGGTTCGAGATCTCCAACGTGACCGGTCACCTGGCACGTCTGGCCGGCCGCGAGGCTGCCGAACCGTATGCCTTGGGATCGCTTGCCACGGCTTGGCCCGCGGTATCGCGCGCATCGACGCCGGCCGGGGTTCGATCTGCGCTTTCCGCCTCCTCTTGGGGTGACCCAGGAGGTGAGGAGGAGTCGACGATCCGCCTGTCGATGCTGTTCGGATGGGCGCGCCGCGTCCTCGACGTAGTGCCAGGTGCCGGTGACTGGGCGGTCTCTGGGGGGGCATTGCTCATGTGCAGGGTCGTCGCAGCAGGTGCCGCTTCCTCATTGAGCTCGGTCGCGCGACGCGACGCGAGTCATGTCCTCGGGCCCCATTCGCTCGAGGCCTCGTCGGCCGCTGACGTGGCGCGCCACGCGCCGGGGGCGGCGGCGAGGCTGCTCGAGGGCGTGGAAGAGGTGGACGGCCTCTGGCGTGCCGAGAGTCGATGGTGGTCGGGGCTCGAGGCGGTGGGGGCCGGACTCGGGGCGCGCTCTGCTCTGGACGCCTCGTCGTGCGTCGGGGTAGTGGGAATGCTGGCTTTCGATGCCTGGCGTGCGCGGGCAGCGCTGCAAGTGGCCGCTCGGGGAGGCGGAGAGCTCGTGGAGATGTTCGATGCGCTGGCCTGAGACACTGGAGCCGGCAGCGATGGAGCGGGTGGCCATCGTCGCGCCGGCCGATCGCTTGCGCGGAGTGCTCGTCGCCGTCGGCGACGCAGGCATGGTCCAGCTCGAGGAACTGGGTGACCGGGCGCGTGGTCCGGCGCAAGAGGCCCTCGAGCGAGCTCGCAGAGGTCGTCTGGAGGAAGCACAAATCACTGCCGTGCTTGCCCCAAGGCCCCCTGACCTCGACACCCTCGAGCACACGGGCCAACTTGGCGTACTCGCGGGAGAGGCAGAGCTCGAAAGGGTGATGTCTTGCGCCGTGTTGCGCGGATCGGCTTCGGCTCTCCTCGGGTGGAGCCCTAAGTCGTCCAGGGAGGACCTGAACGCGAAGCTGGCGTCGCTCGGGGGATCCCTCGTCCGGCTGGCGCGCCCGCGTGGGGCCGACCCTCCTACTCTGACCGTCGGCAAGGGTGCGACGGGCGCGTTCCAGCCCCTGGTCGACACCTACGCCACCGTCAACTACCGCGACCTGAACCCGGCTGCGCTCGCAGGGCTCGCCTATGTCGTGATGTTCGGGATGATGTTCGGTGACGTCGGGCACGGCGCTCTGCTGTTGGCAGGAGGTCTGCTGCTTGCGATGGGCCGGATCGCGGCGCTCGAGCGGCTGCGTCATCTGGCGACTTTCGTGATCGGAGCGGGCATCTCGAGCATCGTGTTCGGTCTGCTCTACGGGGAGGCATTCGGCCCGACGCACGCGGTGCCGATCTTGTGGCTGGCCCCGCTCGATCACCCGACGACGCTTCTCGCAGTCGCGATCGCGGCAGGCGCTGGACTGATAGCGATCTCGTATTGCCTCGGAACGGTGAACAGATGGCGCGAGGGTGGCCCCACGCGTGCGCTCTTTGCGATCTCGGGGGTGGCAGGGTCAGGGCTCTACTTGGGAATCGCGATCGTGGGCCTCGGCTGGTACAAGCATTGGGCGATCGCTTACTTGGTCGGCGGCACTCTGGCGTTGTTCGGCGTGGGGCTCGGGTTCCTCGGGACTTACTCGGAGGCGGGAGGGCGTGCAGGCGGAGCCGTCCAGGCCGGAGTCGAGATGTTCGACGCTGTCGTACGCATCGGCACCAATACGGTGTCATTCGCGCGGCTTGCCGCTTTCGGCCTCACGCACGCTGCTCTGTGCAAGATCGTGTGGAGCGGGACGATGGCGCTCTGGCACCGAGGCACAGGAATGGCGATCCTTGGCGCGTCGCTATTCGTGGTGGGCAATGCTCTCGCCTTCGCTCTCGAGGGGCTGGTGGCCGGAGTGCAAGCGATGCGGCTCGAGTACTACGAGCTGTTCAGCCGGATCTTCACCGACGAGGGCCGCAAGTTCCATCCCTGGTACGTACCTACCGCCCCGTCCGACTCATCGGGGCTGTCCTGCAAGGAGGTCCCATGTTCGCTTGGCTGATCGGAGTTCCGATCCTCGTGGCAGCGGCGGCAGGAATCGGAAGCCAGCTGCGTCGACGCCCGCGCGGAACGTTGCGGTTCGTGATGATCCTGAACCTCCTGCTGTTGATAGGTGGTGGTGTTCTCGTGGCACTAGCCGTCTGGGCGAATCCGAGCGCAGCGGCGACCGCCGGGACATCGGCCTCGAAGGGATTCGGGGGCCAGGCTCTGATCGGCGCCGGGATCGCAGTGGCCGGCGCATCTATCGGGTCCGGGCTCGCGGTCGCCTACACGGGGTCGGCAGCGCTGGCAGCAATGAGCGAGCGCCCCGAGATGTTCGGTCGCTCGATCGTGATAGTTGGTCTGGCCGAGGGGATCGCCATATACGGCCTCGTGATCGCCATCCTCCTGATCGGGAAGGCATAAAGGTTGTCGTCCTCGTCTTCCTCGAGACCGGTCGAGGGCGGGGTTGCAGCTACGGCGACGCGGCCCGTCTACGCGCTGGGTGAGGCCGTACGCGTCGCAGGCTTCGCTCTTGCGGGCGCCACGGTGATGGTGGCAGAGGATCGAGACTCGGTGCTCCGATTCTGGGGATCGATTCCGGATGACTCCGTGGTGGTGCTCACGCCTTATGCCGCTGCTGTTCTGTCAGAAGGCGGCATTCGTCTCGAGGGTCGTCTGAGGGCAGTGATGCCGGCATGACCATTTCCGGCGCGACGGCGACCGCGACCACGACGAGCAGCTCCCGAAGCGCATCCCGGCGAGATGTTCCTGATGCCGGCGCCCTGGCACAGGCTCTCGAGCCCGTCTGCGAAGCTCTTCTTGCTTCGGCGCGCCGCCGGGCCGAGGACGTCCGATGTGCGGCGACTGAGTACGTGCGAAATGAGCTTTCGAAGGCGCACGCCGAGGCTGAAAGGATCGTGGGCGAGGCACGCACCCGAGGGATCGACGCAGGCGAATGGATTGCCCTCTCGAGACTCTCAGCGGCTCGTCGCGAGGCGCACGAGGCGGTACTCGCCGCTCGCAGGCGCGCTTTCGAGCAACTACGACGAGAAACCATTGAAGCTCTGGTCGATCGCGCTTCGACGCCTGAAGGACGCATGCTCTCCGACAGACTTCGGGTGCTCATGGGCGAACGGATGGGAAGTGATGCATTGGTCAACACCGAAACGTCCGCTGCGTTCGAGATGACGGCGGAGTCCGGGAACCGGCGGGCTTCCATCGGGCCCGAGACACTCGTCGACCAGGTTCTGTCAACGATGACGCCGGCGATCGAGGAGCTTTGGAGGTGAGCGATACCGCTTCCCGGGTCACGCGAATGCCGAAGGCGAACCCGACGAACGCGGATTCTCCTACGACCGAACCGGTCGACTCATCGGCGCACCTCGTGCGCGTGAACGGACCTCTGGTCGAGGTCGAAGGGCTCGAACAGGTCGCCGTCCTCGATGTCGTCGAGGTCGGTCCTAGACGGCTCGCAGCCGAAGTCGTAGCGGTGCGCCGTGGCCTCATTACTGCGCAGGTCTACGAGTACACCGGAGGCCTGCGAGTCGGAGACCCGGTGGTCGGACGAGGCCGTCCTCTCTCGGCTCGCCTCGGGCCGGGGCTGCTCGGCGGGATCTTCGACGGTTTGCTTCGCCCTTTGACCGGGCGACCCGAGTGGCTTTCTCCGGGGGCGCTCGGCGAGGACAAGAAGGCCCCACGTTGGGAGTTCGTGCCCGTTACGTCGGAGCACCACCGGGATGGCCCCTCGTCGGTGCTGCCCGGGACGGTCGTCGGTCCTGGGACTTTGCTCGGAACGGTCCCGACCGCCGCAGGTGTCGAGCACCGCGTTCTCGTGCCTCCGGGGATGTCCGGACCCCTCGAGTGGCTCAACGAAGGAGGCGAGCTGCACGATCTCGCCCCGATCGCAGTGGTCGGTGGCGGAGATGTCACCCTCAGCGAGCTATGGCCCGTCCGGACGGCGCGTCCGGCTCGATCGCGCCGTGAGCTCGCTGCGCCGCTCATGACCGGACAACGAGTGGTCGACCTGCTCTTCCCGGTCACAAAAGGAGGCACATCCGCCGTGCCGGGTGGATTCGGCACCGGCAAGACCGTCCTTCTTCAGCAGATCGTCAAATGGTGCGAGGCAGACGTCATCGTCTTCGTAGGTTGTGGTGAGAGGGGCAACGAGCTCGCAGATGCTCTCACGGACCTCGCCGAGCTCGAAGATCCGAGAACGGGTAAGAGCCTTCTGGAGCGCACCGTCGTGATCGCCAACACGTCCAACATGCCGGTGATGGCGCGCGAAGCGAGCATCTACACGGGGATGACGGTCGCAGAGTTCTACCGTGACATGGGATACGACGCGGTCTTGCTCGCCGACTCGACTTCACGTTGGGCTGAGGCCCTGCGCGAATTCTCGTCCCGTAGTGGGGAGCTGCCGGCCGAGGAGGGTTACCCGGCGGGCCTCGCATCTGCCCTTGCGGCGTTCTACGAGCGCGCGGGCCCGGTCGAGACGCTCGGAGGCAAAGAGGGCTCGGTGACGGCAATCGGTGCGGTCTCCCCGCCGGGTGGCGACATGACAGAGCCCGTCACGGCGCACACCGAACGCTTCGTACGGTGCCTGTGGTCGTTGGACCGTGACCTCGCCTATGCGCGTCACTATCCGGCGATCACCTGGCGACGGTCGTTCTCCCGTGATGGGGACACGGTGGGCTCGTGGCACGCATCGGCCGGCAGGCCTGGATGGGCGCATGGCCGGGCGCGTGCCATCGCTGTGCTCGCCGAAGCCGACCGGCTCTCGCCACTCGTCGAGCTCGTCGGGCTCGCCGCGTTGCCCGCCCGCGAGCGCATGGTGCTCCTGGCAGGCCGCCTGCTTCGTGAGGCAGTTCTCCAACAGAGCGCGCTCAGTCCCAACGACGCGACATCCTCCTTCGAGAAACAGGCGGCGCTGTTGGAAATGGTCCTCACGATCCACGACCGATGCCTGGAGCTCGTCGAGCAAGAGGTCGCACCCACTCGGATCGAGGAGTCGGATCTTTCAGGCGTCACCCGAGTCCGCGACGAAGTTGCCCCGGACGATGCCGACGGCGTGAAACACCGGCGGGACGAGGTACTCGCGATGCTCGGTCAGCTCGGGACCGAGAAATGACGATCGAAGAACAAGGTCTTCCCACGATTCCCGTCGAGTACAAGGGCGCGCTCGAGGCCGAAGGCCCGCTTCTCGTGGTCGGCGGCGTCGAAGGCGTCGGCTGGGACGAGCTGGCAAGCGTGCGCCTGCCCTCCGGAGAGCTGCGCCGCGCCCTCGTGCTGGAGGTGCACCGCGACGTGGCCGTCGTGCAGGTGCTGAAGGGTACGTCGGGCATCGACCCGGAGTCGGTGGCCGTCGCATTCGAAGGGCGGCCGCTGGAGGTGCCGGTCGGGGAGGGGTGGCTGGGGCGGGTCTGGAACGGGATGGGCGAGCCCCTCGACGGAGGACCCCCGATGCTCGGAGGTGTCACGCGCCCGGTCGCAGGATCACCTCTCAATCCCACTGCCCGCGACGTGCCGAGGGACCCGATCTTGACCGGGATCTCGGTAATCGATGCACTGACCACCCTCGTGCGCGGTCAGAAGCTCCCGGTGTTCTCCTCCGCGGGACTTCCTCACTTCGAGCTGGCCGCTCAGATAGCAGCCCAGGCGAGTGTCGCAGGAGAGCCGTTCAAGGTCGTCGTGGTAGGGATGGGCCTGACCCACGCGGATGCAGCGTCGATTCGCGACATTCTCGAAGCCCGCAGTGCAGCCGGGGACCTTGCGCTCTTCCTCGACACCGCCGACGACCCCGTGGTGCAGCGGATCCTCGCTCCACGCGTAGCCCTGACCGTCGCAGAGCACCTCGCTTTCGAGCTGGACCAGCACGTGCTCGTGGTCATGGCCGACATGACCTCCTATTGCGAAGCTCTGAGGGAGGTGTCGGCGGCACGCGGTGAGATCCCTGGCCGGCGCGCGTACCCGGGCTATCTCTACAGCGATTTGGCGTCGCTCTACGAGCGGTGCGGTCGCATACGCGGTCGCGCCGGGTCGCTCACCCAAGTACCGGTCTTGACCATGCCGGCGGGGGACATCACTCATCCTGTGGCCGATCTCACCGGGTACATCACAGAAGGCCAGATCGTGCTGTCCCCCGATGTCCACGGCGAGGGGATCTACCCGCCGGTCGACGTGCTCGGATCGTTGTCCCGCCTCATGAGGAAAGGCACGGGCGAAGGGCGCACCCGAGCAGACCACCCGGCGGTGGCGGCTCAGCTGGTGGCCGCCGTGTCACGTGCCCGCCAGGTCCGCGATCTCGCCGAGCTGATCGGGACCTCAGCGCTGACCGAGACGGATGTCAGCTACCTGACTTTCTCCAAGACGTTCAACGCGGTACTCGTCGACCAGGGATCCTCCGAGTCGCGGGTTCTCGACGACACTCTCGCGCGCGCGTGGCAAGTGGCTTCTGTGCTCCCCAGACGAGAGCTGGCGATGATCCCGGCCGACGATGTCGCCGCTCATTACGTTGGAGACGAAGGGACCACCGAATCTGACCATGTGGTCCCCGAGGTGTCGGACTCCGAATCGCGGCGCGAGGACGATGCCTGAGAACGTTCCTCCCGGGAGGGCGGGGCGATTGTGGTTGCGCGGACGGCTCGACGCCGCGAGGCGTGCGATGGAGCTTCTCGATCGCAAGCGTCAGCTGCTGTTGCGCGAGCGTGCTCGATTCGCACAACTGCTCCACGAATCGGACGTGCGTTGGGTGTCGTCGTGCCGTGAAGCCGAGAGCTGGGGCTTGCGAGCATCGCTGTTGGGGGGTTCGTCGGAGGTCACGCTTGCTGCAGCACCGACGAGCGAGCGGGCGTCATTGGAGGTGACGTGGCGAAACACGATGGGAGTGCGTCATCCCGAGGACCCGCGCCTCTCTTCGCCGGAGCTCCAGCCGGCACAGGCGGCTGCCTCGAACTCGGCAATCTCGCCTGCTGCCACCGCTCACCGACGCGCTCTCGAGGCTGCCGTTGCCCATGCCGTGACGACGTGCTCCTACGAGATGCTCGGAGCTGAGCTCGCGTCGACCCAGCGCCGTCATCGGGCGATCGAGCGCCGCAGGGTGCCCTTTCTCGAAGATGCCTTGCGAGGCCTGGAGCTGCGACTCGACGAGCTCGAACGAGAAGAGCGAGTCGTGACGCGCTGGGCACAACGCCGGGTACAGGGAACGCTAGGTGGCCGGGCTGCTCGGGAGCACCCTGGCGAGGTCTGAGGGCGGTTCAACCCTTCACGACGCCCAGCGGCCGAAGGCGAGCCACGCGCTTCGCGAGCCCCGAACGCTCGCACGTCGCCACCACTTCGTCGACGTCCTTGTACGCGAACGGTGCCTCTTCTGCCAGTCCACGCGCTGAAGCAGCCCGCACCGCTATGCCCTCTTCCTCGAGCGACCGGCGAAGGTCCGACCCCTTTACCTTCTTCAATGCTGCGTGCCGGCTCATGGTTCGTCCGGCCCCGTGGCACGTGGACGCGAAGGCGCCACCAGGAGAAGTTCCAACCAGGACGTACGACGCCGTCCCCATGGAACCCGGAACCAGGACCGGCTGACCGGTCTTGCGTAGGTCCTCGGGGAGGTCCGGATGGCCGGGCCCGAGAGCGCGAGTCGCGCCCTTTCGATGCACGCACAGGAGCCTGCGTCTGCCGTCTACGACGTGGGACTCGAGCTTCGCGAGGTTGTGCGACACGTCGTAGAGCAGGTCCAATTGCTCAGTGCCGAAAACCTCGCCGAACGCCGAGCGCACGGCAGCCGAGAGAACCTGTCGGTTGGCTCGCCCGTAGTTCGCTGCCGCGGCCATTGCAGACAGGTAAGTGCGACCTTCATCCGAGTCGACGGGTGCACACGCAAGTTGAGGGTCGGGAACTGAGATGCCGTAGCGTTCCATCGCACCAAGCATGTCCTTCACCGAGTCGGAACATATCTGGTGCCCGAGTCCGCGTGATCCGCAGTGGATCATTACGCAGACTTGGCCACGTTCCAGTCCGAACGCTTTTGCTACAAGCTCGTCGAGCACTTCCTCGACGACCTGCACCTCCAGGAAGTGATTCCCCGAACCGAGGCTTCCGACCTGGTGGAGGCCGCGCGCGAGCGCGCGATCGCTCACAGCATGCGGGTCGGCTTCGCCGAGCATCCCCTCGTCTTCGCAGCGAATCACGTCGGACGCGGTACCGAAGCCGCGGTCCACGGCGAACCGCGAACCACCGCGTAGCACTGAGATCAGCTCGCGGTCATCGTCGAGGTGCCAGACACCTCCCGAGCCGAGCCCCGTGGGGACGCGCGAGTCGAGCGAATCCATGAGCACGCCGAGACGAGGGCGCACTTCCTCCAGGTGGAGTCCAGAGACGAGCAGACGCACTCCACAGGAGATGTCGAAGCCGACTCCGCCAGGTGAGACCACTCCTCCCGATTCGATCTCGGTCGCAGCAACCCCACCGATCGGAAAGCCGTAGCCCCAGTGGATGTCGGGCATGGCGTAGGAGGCTTCGACGACCCCTGGCAAACTTGCAACGTTAACGACCTGCTGCAGGGCCTCGTCCTGCTCGATGAGTGGCAGCAAGGCCGGCGAGGAGAAGATCACGCCCGGCACCCTCATCGAACCGGTCGGCCTGATGCGCCAGCGATCGGGTCCGTAGTTTTCGAGAGCGGGAGCGCTCAGACGTCGACCACCACGCGGCATCGCCACTCACCTCCTCTCTCGGTGAACTCCAGACCGTGGTACGACACCGCCTTAGGAACCGGGCCGACAAGCTCGACACCGTGCGCCTCCACGACGTCCATGTCGCCCGCGACTCCGCCGTCCTCGGTCGTTGCAAGGTGGAATCGAATCGGGACGACCCCGAGGACGTCGATCGTGTAGATCTCCTCCTCCAGCAGCGATACGAGCAGGTCCCTGTCGGACCCGGGGTCGACCGACAGGGGGATCGCTCTGGACACCGCTTCGTCGGGTGCCTCGGCGAAGATTTCCACTAGCGCGCTCATCGCTTCTGACAGGCACGACAAGCGATCGGGGCCCCAGGCCTCGATTATGCAGTCCGAGGTGTGCGAAACGAGCCGGTGTCCATGTCTCTCGGGCAGGCTCCTTCCGGGCGGTGTCCCGGATTCCGACTCGTGATCCACACATCCAGGTTCACCCAAACCGTCGCCGACGACAAGGGTCCAGAGTCGGATCGCGAGAGTGGATGCTCCGGGGGCCCAAGTCCCTCGTGTCCCGCAAAGTCCGCCCCTATCATGTTGATGCCACGTGCCGTGACGGAAGCTCGTTCCGGCTGATTACGCTCGCCCACCAGGGGGAGGCAGGGGACATGCGACTGATCCTCGTGCGTCACGGGCATGCCGGGCGCAAGGATGAATGGCACGCGGCCGACAGGCTGAGACCTCTGAGCCCGACTGGCGAGAAACAGGCACAGCTCCTCGTCGATCTCATCGCACCGTTGAAGCCGACGAGGATAGTTTCGAGCCCTCACCTGAGATGTCTCGAGACGATCGCACCCACTGCATCAGGGACGGGTCTGAAGGTCGAGACGTCTGGTTCCCTGGCACCTATTGCGCCGACGAAAGCGCTGCGTTGGGTCAGGCGCCTCAGTGGTCCAAAGTCCCAAGGCCGCATCGTCCTGTGCACTCATCGCGAGATCTTGGACGTGGTTCTCTCGGAGATATCCAAGAAGGATGGGTTCAAGCTCGAGCGCCGTCCACCCGGCGCCAAGGGAGCGGTGTGGTTCCTCGACTTCCGAGGCGGCAAGCTCGTCGGGTGTCGTTACGTCGTGCCGAGCTCGGCCGCCGCCCAGGGCTCGTAGATCGGCCGCCGCGGAATGAGTAATGGGACTTGTCATCGCCGTTGACGATCCGGGTGCAGAAGACGTTCGGTCCCTGTTGAGGCAGCACTTGGAGTTCGCCAGGGACGTGACCCCGCCCGGACACGTGCACGCCCTCGAGGCCCAGAGGCTCGCGGATCCTGCGATCACGTTGTTCAGTGCCCGCAAAGACGGGGTTCTCGTGGGCATCGGCGCCCTGAAACACCTCGACGAATCGAATGCCGAGGTCAAGTCGATGCACACATTGAGTACCGCCAGAGGTGAGGGAGTGGGCCGAGCGTTGATCGGCCACCTTTTGGCGGTTGCCGCTCGTCGCGACTACCGACGGGTCAATCTGGAGACTGGGACGTCGGACGACTTTGCCCCAGCCCGTTCGCTTTACGAGAGTGTGGGATTCACCCGTCGCGATCCGTTCGGCGACTACACCGCAAACCCGCACAGCATTTGCATGAGCATCGACCTAGCGGTGGACGGCGCACCGGCATTGTCCAAACAGTTTCGTCGATCGTAAAGGTCAAAATGGGCAAGCAGCGTCCCGGCTATCGGCCCAGGTCCAATGAGCCACAACAGGGCCCACGTGCGGCGCACTCGCTGTTGAAACCTGATCGGACCCAGACAACGTCTCCAATTGGCCCGGACCCAGGACTGATTCAGCGCTTGGACTGAGGTTCGTCTCGTTTAGCTGATCCCCGTTGGCGGCCAGGACTCCGACCAAAACGTAGCTGGGGACGATGCTCCCGGTCGTGTTGTTCGTCAGGGTGGCGACCAGGGTGATCGTCCAAACATTGCCGGTCGCACTCTCACGACTCTGCGTCGAGACCGAAGTGTCAACGGTGCCAGAAGGGCACGCGATCGTTGTCGTTGGAATGGTGGGGTTCACAGGTTGAGTCGTGACAGATGGAGTCGTTGTGGGTGCGGTCGTGACGGGAGGAGGATTGACCGGCGAAATCGTGGCGGGTGGCGTCGTAACTGCCGGCGTCGTGAGTGTCGGGCTCGGTGACGTGGTGGTCCCGCTTGAGCCTGCCACCGCCGGCAACGGACCAGAGGGACTCTTTCCACCACCTGTGAAGCCGGCCAGCAGGCCGGATGCAAGGCCGGTGACGAGCAAAATCGCTGCTCCCAGAAATACCTTCTGCCTTCTGGTCGACAGAAGGCCGCTCAAGGTTTGAGAAGCAAGAGGTGGCTCGTTTGGCGAGGAACCGTTCTCAGGTTCCGGCACCGCCGGCGCATGGGTCGGCTCCAGATCGGACGGGTACCACTTCAAATCGGATGCGAGCCACCAGCCCCGGCCTGGGGACGTCCGACTCGGGTCTAGCTCAGGGGGGTACCACTTCAGGTCGGATGCCTGCCACCAACCAGATCCCTGCGATACATCGCTCATCCGGCCCCCCGGCCTTTCGAGTCTCGACGACCCTTCTGCACTGTAGGGCAACGGGGACCCTCAAGCTCGTATGCGTGTAAAGCATCAACCTTTATCGTGTAACAGATCAGCCGTTACCGGTAGACAGATCACCCGTTACTGATCGGTGACAGATCAGCCGTGGAAATCCATGGAGTTGGTGCGCCCCGGGGGATTCGAACCCCCAACCTGCGGATTAAGAGTCCGTTGCTCTGCCATTGAGCTAGAGGCGCAAGGGGAGTGTAGACGGCACGGACGAGTGCCCCTCAAATGCCCCATGTAAAGGCGCGGAGCGACGAAACAGTAAGCAGGACCTAGTTTTCCGTTCGGGGTGACCGAGGGGACTTGAACCCCCGACCTCCAGGGCCACAACCTGGCGCTCTAACCAACTGAGCTACGGCCACCGTGTGCCTCAAGCATGGCACACCGCCGACGAGGCGCCGCCGAGCTCGACCATTGGTCTTCGAGCTGTATTGCAGCTCGCGACAATGGAGGGCTCTCTCGTCAACGGACCCGCTCATGTCCGAGAAGCCCTATCGTGGTGAGGGAAGGATTGCGCGTAAGTGGGTCCTTTGTGTTGCCTCCGTAGCTCAACTGGATAGAGCGGGTGGCTTCTACCCACCAGGTTGCGGGTTCGACTCCTGCCGGGGGCACTACTAGATGGTCAAACGTACGAAGTGGGACCTTCCGTTCCCGTATCGTGCGATCCTCGTGCGATAAGTGGTCTGACTGCTGGACATGGCTAGAAAGCCAGGGTTGGCAGATGACTAGGTGGGGGATGTGGTTCCACAACCACCAGACGAGCAAACCGAGGACCGGCAGCCAAATGGGTGCCATCAGCAACACCGGGCCGATCCAACTGCGATCAGGCTTCGGGGCGTTTGGGTCCTTCAGGAGACCTTCTCGGATTAGGTGCTCCCGCTCCTTCTCACGGCTCCATCCGTGCCTCGTCATGTTCCGACGGTGGGCCGCTCAAGTAGCGGACCGGGTTCCGAGGTTCGCCGCCTCTGCAGCTACGCAAGAACAACGGTCGTTCGCCGTTGTTTCCTGGGGGGAAGGGAAACGAGGAGACCGCCATGCCCGAGGTTGCATCCCCCAACCGCCGGATCCGCCTCCGCACCGCAGCGGCAATGCTCGCGGCCGGTCTCGCCGTCGGCGGCGTGGGAGCAATGGCCATCGACGCATCTGCAGCGGCAGCAGCGACTATGCCTGTGACGTCGGTCTGCAGCAGCAGCACGAGTTGCATCGCCATCTTGCCGTCCGGGGTGCCCGACGTGGTGGGGCCGGCAACATCGGCACTGAACAAGGCGTGCTCCGCAGTGGCGCCCGATGGCGAGGTGTTGGGCGGCACCACCGGCGGTGGCGTCGAGATCATCGCCTGCACAACGCTTCCCGACGGAAGCCAGGGTGTCCTGGTCTACCAGGGCGAGGACTCGGGCTATATCAACTGGCAGTCCTACACTGACACTTCGGGCTGCCAGGCCTACGACGTGGGGACCGGATTCGTCGCCATCACCGGCCCCAAGGGAGAGGGGCCGGGTGGCTCCGTCGCAGTCAACTACGGCTGCTCCTTGCTCTACCCGATATGACCCCTATGACGCGTCGTTACTCGCAGTACATCCGGCAGGTAACTGAATAGGACGCTCATCTGCCCGGATCCTCTTTAGGTTCCTTGTAATTGCGATGCTGCTCGAGGATGTGCTCGTGCGAAGCGCCTTTGGTCGGGACATTCGGATGATGGTGTCGGCCCAAGATATACGAGGTGCCTTCTAGTGCATGATGGCCAATCCTCCAACACCCCCTTGGTGTGGCAATTGACCTTACGGACGCCGGTGTATACCCCACCAGGTTGCGGGTTCGACTCCTGCCGGGGGCACTAAGTCCAGTTCAGAGGCGTGTGTCTACCGGGTTGAGCCGTGCAGCGCGCGAAGGCTTCGCGTTGGCGCGCGATGAACAGCTCCGGATCATCGCCTTGCTCCTAGAACACGGTGCCAGTCCGGGTGACGCAGATGCGAACGGTAAGACCGTCGCCGCTGCCGCATCGAGCGATTGGATCCGTGCACAGCTCGACAACTTCTGACGGGGTAGGCGGGCGGCGGTTAGCAGTTTGCGCACGTTCGCCTTTGGGCTCAACGGCGAACCCAGGGAAGACGACGTTCGATCGACATGAGGAACCTACGATGAGGCCATGGGGGAAGAGGAATACCAGCGGTACCAGGGACTGCCCGCTGACCACCAGCCGCAGGCGGATCCCG
>DAIQQK010000034.1:0-26043 GCA_036786835.1 Acidimicrobiales bacterium
GAGGCCGGCTGAAGGATGATCGAGAGCGAGCTCGGAGGGCAGTGGATCGCTGTCGCGCCCTGCCTCCCATGCGTAGCGGTACAAGAGGGTGTGGACGTGGTCCCGCTCGGCGAACATTCGCCCGGCAGCGTGTAGCGCCTTCACCTGGTCGACCGCCCAGCGGTTCCAGGTGTCGTGATAACCGTCGAGCACCCAGTACACCGCCAGGTAGCTGCCGCGCTCAGGAGACCCCGTGACGGGGGAAGGGTCGGGGTCGCGCAGCGCCTTCAGGTCGGACGTGGCGACGAAGCGCTTTCCCGCGAAGTTGTAAGGGCCGATCATGCACCCGGCGTAGAAGTGGTCGCGCTCGTACCAGCGGTTGTACGCGACTTCGTGCCCCCGGTGAGGTTCCACCAACGTGAAGAGCATCGAGCCGAGCTTGATCGGCTCGGCCCCGGCGACGATCGGATGCTGTCGTGGGGGACGCTTCGCGCCTTCGTCGCCAGAGGGCGTCATAGAGGCGCCGATGGTAGGGGCGAGAGCCGCCGTCAGGCCAATGCGGTCGAGGAGCCATGATGATCGCGTGAACCCTCTAGTCGTCCGACCCCTCGATCCCCGAGAGCACCCAGAAGCAGCCGCGGTGGCCGCTCGTGCACTTCGTGACGCCCCGACCACCATCGCCTCTCACGGCGACGATCTCCTGGCGAGGATGGCGCGTACTCACCGAACCTTCGTGAACCTCTTCGAGCAATTGACCGAGCCGCAGATGGGCGCTCTGTGCGGGTCGTGCCCCGTCGGCATCGCGGCGGCGACACCTCCGGGCGCTTGTGTGGGTGCGCTGTTCGGCCCGTACGCGAGCGCCACGCTGGCTCGGCCGGTTCCCGCGTTCGGTGAGCCTGAGCGCGAGCAGATCTTCTGGGCGAGATGGGCGCTACACGACCTCGACGAGGCGCACTGGCACATCGGCCCGGTCGGGGTCGAGCCGGGGTTCCAGGGCCGGGGGATCGGCGGGGCGATCATGCGCGAGCTGTGCGCCGTGCTCGACCAGCGAGGAGCCGTCGGTTGGTTGGAGACGGACAAGGAGATCAACGTGCGGTTCTACGCAGGTCTCGGGTTCGAAGTCGTCGACCACGAGGAGATCCTCGAAGTCCCGACGTGGTACATGCGCCGCGATCCGACCTGACAGGGAGGAATCGGCGCTTGCTGGGTCTCGTGGTCGTGCTCTTGGGCGGCATCTCCGTGATCGTCGGACTGAACGCGCTCGGGACGAGGCCGAACCCCAGGAGCAGACCAGGGGGGGAGGGCGAGCCGTCGCCGTCGCTGCGTGGGAGGCGGATCGCCGGCATGTTCTGGCTCGTCTGGGGGTGCGGATTCATGGCGGCGGCCTTTCTCCATCTCGTGCCTTGACTCGGCTCCGTTCTGCGCCCGCGCGTGCCTAAGGTGTGCGCAGGCGTCACAGGCTTTTCCCAGTAGTTCATCAAGAAACCGAAAATTCTCACTATGAATTTGGTTGCGGTGGACATACGATTGCCTGGTCCGAGCCGGACTCGACCCGTCGCGAAACGCCGCAAGGAGAGACACGATGAGTGACCAGTCATGGGACCCGACTGGGGACGCGCGCGAAGCGCTCCGTCGGATCGTCGCCGACTACGGGGCGCCTGGCCTGTCCAGCCCTCAGATCATGGAGAACGGGCTCGACGACCAGCTCCCCAACGCTCCGGAGCGTCAGAAGACGATCCTCGTCGCCGCCTCGAAGGCAGGCGTGGCGTCCAGCCTCCAAGAGCACGTCTCACAGGGCATGGACCCCGATCACGCTGTGCGCCTGACGGCTTCGCGTCTCGCGGAGAAGGTACCTTTCGAGCCCGGCGCCTGCGGGTGGGTGACAAGTGAGTTCGCGCGCGCCCTCGGCTACCAGGTGACCGACGCCGCACTCGAGGTCACCGCCCCGCCGGCCGGCGCGGCACCTGCGGCCCCAGCGCAGGCGACCCCGCAGGCCCCCCCGCAACCGGTGGCCGCTGCAGAGTCGCCAACCCCTGCGGGTGCTCCGCCGACTGCATATGCGGCAGCTCAAGGTGAGACGCTTCCTCCGCAGGCGGCCCCGTTCCAGCCCCAGGCGCCGGGACAGGTTCCGCCGGCCCAGGTGCCCCCGGGCTACCTGGGCGAGCCTCCGGCTGGGACCCCGACTCCCAGTGGTGGCGGCGGTGGCGGCTTTCCCGGAGGTACCGGCGGGATAGTTGCAGCCGTCGTGGTCGTCGTGGTCGCGGTGTACTTCATCGCCGCTGCAGCCGGGCACTTCGTCCCGTTCTCCAAGAGCGCGGCGCACCCGACCACCACCACCACGTCTCCCAGCTCGAGCGGCCCTATGGACCTGCAGAGCAACATACCCGCCTACATCAAGAGCAACTCGAACGACTCGTGCACGAACCTGGGTAGCAGCTCCTTCACGACCACGCAGGCCTCGGAGGAGACGCTTTGCGATCTCACCGGCAACACTTCTGCCGCCGAGGACTTCGTCCTGTACACACAGTTCCAGTCGCAGAGCGACGAGAAGAGCTACTACCAGTCGATCCTGACCGGCAACGGACTACAGACGAGCCAGGGAGACTGCACGACCCTTGGAACCGTCACTGCCGCAGGTGACGTCGGCCAGTACTGCGAGGAGGGGTACTCGGGTGCGCTGGCGAAAGGCGAGTTCTTCATTTTCGACGGGGACCCCGGCTTTGCCTTCGGGAACCAGAACGACGTGACCTCTGTCTGCAACACGAATCCGTCAGCTGCGGCGGTGGTCGGGTGGGCAGACGACAACAACTTCGTCGTCGGGTTCGCGTTCGCGTGCGACGACGCCAACAGCCAGGCCAAGAACATCAACCACGACTTCACTGCAGGCCTCCTGGACGTCGGCTCGACGCAGACGGGATGATCGAAAGCTGACCGCTAAATGACCATTCCGGAAGGCTCACGCACGTTGATGCCTGGGGGTGGCGTTGCTCGCCGTCCCCTCCACTTCATCATCATGGCCGACTGTTCTGGCGGAATGGCCGGCGAGAAGATGCAGGCGCTCAACTACGCCATCGCCGCGATGATCCCCCATCTGGTCGAGTGGGAAGGGGAGCAACTCCAGGCTCAGGTGATGGTGCGTGTCCTGGCGTTCGCGACCGAGCCGGTATGGCACGTCGCCGATCCCGTGCCCGTCTCGGACCTTCGCTGGAAGCCACTTCGGGCAGTCGAGCGCGGATGGACCAACATGGGCCCTGCGTTTCGAAAGGTCGCAGAGGTGCTAGGGCCGGACAAGATCGAGAGCCGCGCGCTCAGACCCGCCATACTCCTCGTAACCGACGGCCTTCCCACCGACAAGCCCGGTGAATTCGAAGCCGGGCTCGAGGCGCTGTTGTCCGTGCCGGCGGGTCGCTCCTCTCTTCGGCTGGCCATCGCCATCGGCCGCGGAGCGGAATCGGAGTTCCTGAACCGATTCATCGGAGACGCGGAGGTCCCCGTCCTCGTCGCGGACAACACGGACGAGATTGCCGACCGGCTCGTAGCGGCATCCATCGCGGTGTCGCGCATGTCGGAAGGAGGAGCGGACCGAGAAAGCCTCGCTGACCAACTACTCAGACCCGACGGCGGTCCTGGTCCGGGCAAGTTGGACGAAGAGACGATCGTTTGACGTCGATGCAGGTTCCGTCGAACCCGAAGGCGGAGCACTCCCTCGTCAGCACATGGCGAGCCCTCGCCGCTTCCGCGAAGGGGGCCTCTCACGAGGCATCCAGGATGCCGAACCAGGATGCCGAGCAGTCGGCCAGTCTCGAGCGATTGGGCCAAGGTGCCCTGGTGGCGGCGGTTTCCGACGGTCACGGCAACCAGAGGCACTTCCGCAGCGAGAGGGGATCGAAGTTCGCCGTCGACATCGCTTGCGAGTGCTCGGCGGACCTAGCGGACCGGCTCGAAGCGTTCGTCGACGCAAAGGGGATCGAAAGGTTCGCGTTGACGACTCTCGTCCCCACGATCCTCGGTCGCTGGATCTCGGCCGTGGACGCAGATGTCGAGCGAGACCCGATCGTGAGTGGAGCGGAGTCCGATCAGCAGACCTCGTCGGACTTGCCGGTGGTCGCCTACGGGTCGACGTTGCTCGTGGCCGTCGCATGGCAGCAGTGGGTGCTCCTCGCCCAGATCGGTGACGGGGACATCCTCGCCCTGTACGTCGATGGCAAGGTCGGCTCTCCGGTGCCCGATGACCCCAGGCTGGACGGCCTGAGGACGACGAGCTTGTGCCAGCCCAACGCACTCGACTCGTTCAGGGTGGCCGTCGTCGACCGGTCGCTCGTCGACCTCGCCGGCATCCTTCTTGCCACCGACGGCTTTGGGAACGCGCAAGCTGCGGATCCTTGGGAGCCCGCAGTGGGAGGTGATCTCGTCGAGATGATTCGAAGCCGGGGGGTCCACTGGGTGGAGGAGCAGCTTCCGGAGTGGGTGACGCGTTGTGCCTCCTCGGACGGAAGCGCCGACGACACGACCGTCGCGCTGCTGGTGACAGGGGACGCACCATGAGCGATCTACCGAACCTCGGTGACACCTTCTGGCTCTCGAGGGTCGGGGCGACCCTCACGGTCGGCGCGCGCATCGGGGAGGGGGGTCAGGGCGTCGTCCACGAAGCCGCAGTCGGGGACCACCTCTTCGCGTTGAAGTGGTTGCGGCCTTCGCCTCGTACAGCCGGCCTCATGAGGTCCATCGCCGGCCTCGTCGAGCGGCCGTCGCCGCACCGAGCTTTCATCTGGCCCATCGACCTCGTAACCAGCGAGCACGTCGAAGGCTTCGGGTACGTGATGGCTCTGAAGGAGAAACGCTTCATCTCGTTCGCTCAGATGTTGAACCACGACCCGCCCCCGTTCAGGACCATCATCGCCATAGGCCGTGAGGTGGTCGACGCGTTCTCCGCCCTCCACGCATCGGGACTCTGCTACCGCGACATCAACTTCGGGAACCTCTGGGTGGACCCGGTCCGCGCAGATGTCGCGATCCTCGACAACGACAACGTGGGCCTGGACAGCGGTGAGGCCTTCGTCAAGGGGAGCCATCAATTCATGGCTCCGGAGGTGGTGCGGGACGAGGAGCTTCCCTCCACTGTGACGGACCTCTATTCCCTCGGCGTCTTCCTCTTCTATCTGTTCATACACGGTCACCCTCTCGAAGGCATCCGCACGATCTCCTCGTACTCGTGGGCCGAATCCGAGCACGTCACCGAGACCGAGTTGATGCTCCGCAACTTCGGCCGCGAGCCGCTCTTCGTCTTCGATCCAGAGGACGGATCCAATTGCCCTCCGCCGGGGAGCCCGATGCTGGTCTGGTGGTCGATCTACCCGGCGTTCTTCCGCCAGCTGTTCGTAAAGTCGTTCACCACGGGCCTGACCGATGCGTCTCTCACGGGCAGGGTCACGGAGGGAGTATGGCGGCGCGCACTTCTGCGGCTCTCGGACTGCACGTCGGAGTGCCAATGCCGTGCATCTGTCTTCTTCGACGCTGAGGATCCCGGCCACCGGTGCTGGAATTGCAACCAGGTCCCCGAACCCCTTCCGATGCTCAAGCTTCGAGGTCACTCCGTCGTGATTTGCGAAGGCATGACGATCACCTCCCACCATCTGAGACGGGATCGTGCTCACGACGACCCAATGGCCACCGTGGAGGTTCGGCCGAATCGGAGCGGCCATCGATTCCTCTTGAGGAACGTGAGCAACGAGACTTGGACGGTCACGCCGGAAGGCGAGGAGCCGAAGAAGGTCGAGCCTTCACAACTGCTCGGAGTCCGGACCATGACCATCGACTTCGGGCCGGCTCAGGGAACCATCGAGGTGTCCGGGAGTCAGAGCTCAGGCGAAACGCTCGTCACCAGGCAATGACGACCGGAGGATCGCCGCGATTGCCCGGCTGCGAAATGAGACGGACGAGGTCGTCCACTGCACTGCGGGAGGCAAGAAGATGAGCGAGATAAGGGTCACCTTCGCCGGCTGGAATTACGACTTTCAGCCGGGCACGGCCGTCACGATCGGGCGCAGCGCTGCGAGCGACGTCGTCGTCGACGACCCCACCGTCTCCCGCCAGCACGCGCAATTGACCTGGGACGGGACGGTCTGGGTGCTGACCGACGTGGGGCGCGGCAGGACCTTCGTCGGAGGTAGCCCGATCACAGGCCACGTCGCAGTGATTCAGCCGATGGAGATCCGGCTTGCCTCTCCTCAGGGCCCGGCGCTCCATGTCGCACCCCTGGTGGTGGCGGCGCAAGGCGCTCCTGCGACCGTTCCCCCTCAACAGGTCGCCGCTCAACCGCAACCCGCGGTGCCACCAGCTCCGGTTGCAGGAAGCGGAGCGATCATGCCCGGAGCAGGTGTGATCGGGGGGAACGGCGGGGCGGGGGTCGAGGCAGAGCTCGCCTCTGCCCTCCACATATTGCTCCCGATCAGGAGCTGGTTGAAGAACCCAGGCTGGCGCCAGGGATTCCGGCTTCTCGTCGTCGCGTACGCACTGTTGCCGGTGGTGTTCCTCGCTCTTTTCGACGGTTCGGGGAACCTGACCACTCCAGGATGGTCCTACAGCCTCTACGTCGCCCCTCTTTGGGCGATCGCCTTCTGGTTCCTGATCCGCCCCGGGAGGATCACGGTGCAGATCGTCGTGGCGTGCATCGGCATCACAGTGTGGGACCTCATATGGATGCAGCTGATAACCATCACGATCAACGATCACATCGGCGGAAGCGGGGCCCTCTCCTTCCCAGATGCGCTCGGAGTGGGGTTCAACGAGGAGAGCACGAAGGCGATCCCGGTGCTCCTGCTGGCACTGCTCGTCCTGAAGGCGTGGAAGACGAAGTGGGACGTGCGGATGTGGATGTGGCTAGGCACGTTCTCGGGGCTGGTGTTCGGGGTCAGAGAAGCGTCCACGTACACGGCCGAGGCCATAGTGCATATCGGCAACGCGTCACAGACCCAGGATCCGAACTTGGTGGCGGTGGTGAACACCCTCTCGTTCGCCGAGCGCGTCTTCGTCGACGGCTTTCAACATGCCATCTGGGCCGGGATCGCGGGCTTCTTCATCGGGATCGCGATCAACTACCCGAGGCGAAGGATTCCGTTGATCGTGCTGGGCATCGCAATACCTGCGGTGCTCCATGCCACGAACGACTGGATCCTCGGCGCGAGCACGAGCCTCTGGCCCTGGATCGGTGTGCAGGCCTTCTCGGTGTTCCTGTTCCTCGGCTACACGATGTCCGCGCACTCGATCGAGCGCAGGGTCCGACGTTCCCCGGTGTTCCGGGGTCAATCGATCCTGGCGGACAGCTTCTCGGAGTCGAGCGAGGTGTCCGGGGCGACCTGATCCTCGGGCTCCTCGGGCGCTTAGAGGACCAGCTCGGCCATCATCCTGAGGGTCTCGGGTCCTCCCGAGACACTCAGAGTCGTGGCGATCGACTCGTGCCACTGCTGTAGGTCGTCGCGGATCTTCTCCTTGGGCCCGACGAGCGCGATCTTCTCGACCATTGCGGTGGGGACCATCGCGGCGGCCTCGTCCTTGCGGCCGTCGAGGTACAGGTCCTGGATCTTGTGCGCCTCGGCTTCGAACCCCATGCGCACGAAGACGTCGAAGTGGAAGTTCATCTCGCGCGCTCCCATGCCTCCGATGTAGAGCGCGAGCATCGGCCTCATGCTGTCGGCGGCGCGCTCGACGTCGTCGTCGAGCAGGACGGGGCAGAACGCGATGACCTCGAAGTCCTGAGCGCTCCTGCGCGCACCGGGCCGGGCGAATCCTTCGGCCAACGAAGCGCTGAACTCTCCCATGTGCATGGGTGAGAAGAAGATCGGGAACCACCCGTCTGCGATCTCGGCGGCGAGAGCGACGTTCTTCGGTCCCTCGGCACCGAGGACGATCGGGATCTCCGGGCGAAGCGGGTGGACGATCGGCTTGAGCGGCTTCCCGAGACCGGTGCCGCCCCGGTACGGGAGCGGGTAGTGGGGGCCCTCGTTCTCGACGGGCCCTTCGCGCGCGAGAACGCGACGGACGATCGACACGTACTCACGAGTCCGCGCGAGCGGCTTCTCGAAGGACTGTCCGTACCAGCCCTCGACCACCTGGGGCCCGGATACTCCGAGCCCGAGGACGAAGCGACCCCCTGTGAGGTGGTCCATGGTGAGAGCGGCCATCGCCATCGCAGTCGGGGTGCGTGCGGAGAGCTGGCACAGGGCCGTGCCGAGCCTGACGCGAGAGGTTCGCGATCCCCACCACGCGAGCGGGGTGAGCGCGTCCGACCCGTAGGCTTCTGCGGTCCAGATCGAGTCGAACCCGAGCCGCTCGGCTTCGACCACGAGCTCCGCCGTCCCCACGGGCGGCCCTGAACCCCAGTAACCGAGCTGGAGACCGAGCTTCAAGTTCTTCATCGACTCTCCTTCCGGGGCGGCGCGGCCCCCTGGACCCTCAGGCGGTGCGTGCTTTCTCGAGCACCTCTTCTGCGAAACGGGCCGAGGCCTCGATCCGCGATTCCAACTGGCGCTCAGGGGGGTCGGCCTTGTCGACGCGGGCGACCATCGCCGGCGCGCACAGGAAGTCGGTGACCCCGTACTCCTCCTCGAAGCTCCGGTACAAGTCCAGGTCCGGAATGCTCCAGAGCGAGAGGAAGATGGCGAACGGATCGTTCTCCCGCCCGGCCTTGCGGCGCTCGGCGTGCAGCTGGGAGAGGTACGAGCGGGCCTCTTCGGGGCTGTATGCACCGGCCGCCACCCAACCGTCGCAGAGAGTCGCCGCGCGCCGCAGAGCCGGGGAGCTGTGCCCGCCTCCCAGGATCGGGATGGGACCCGGCGGGGAGGGCTCCATGCGCATCTCCGGGACGTCGTAGTGAGTCCCGTGGTACTCCACCCAACCGCCGCTCCAAATGGCGCGCAGCGCGGGGATCATGTCGTCGAGCCTCCGGCCCCTCGTGTGGAAGTCTTGTCCGGTCGCGTCGAATTCCTCTTGGCTCCAGCCGACGCCCACGCCGAGGTTCACTCTCCCGCCCGACACCACAGCGGCCGTCGAGACCTGCTTCGCGACAGTGATCAGGTCACGCGCCGGTGCGATGTACACACCTGTGGTGAAGTGCAGCTTCTTTGTGCTCGCTGCCATCGCGGAGATGAAGCACCACACGTCGGGCCAATCGGTGTCCGGGTCCCAATGGTCCCCGAACCCCGGGGCGCCGTCTTCGGTCTTCGAGTACGTGTAGCGCGACCTGCGCTCGCGGGGGAAGAACATGTGATCGGACACGTACACACCGTCGTATCCCTGCGCGTCGGCCGCCTTAGCGACCTCTAGAGCTTGAAGCATCGGCAGGAACGTGAGGGCTTGGTGAAAGCGCACTCGGTTAAGCCTCTGCGATCCTGATATCCGGTCCGAGCTACCGGGCTCGGCTCAGCGCCGCACGGGTGCGCCGGGAGTGAAGGCGACGGGCAGGTGCTTCACGCCGTTGATGAACGCCGACTGCAGCCGTTGTACGTCACCGTCCTGGTGGATGTCCGGAACTCGGTCGAGAAGGTGCTGGTACATGACCCGGATCTCCATCCGTGCGAGGTTGGCTCCCAGGCAGAAGTGCGGCCCTCCCGCCCCGAAGGCCATGTGAGGGTTGGGCGACCGCGTGATGTCGAAGGAATCGGGGTTCTCGAAGACTTCCTCGTCCCGGTTGGCCGAGCAGTGGAAGAAGACCACCTTCTGGTCCTCGTCGATCTTCTGCCCGCGCAGCTCGACCGGTCCCGTCGTCTGGCGACGGAAGTTCATGACCGGCGTCACGAAGCGCAGCATCTCCTCGATCGCGCTCGGAAGGAGCGAGCGGTCCGCGCGCAGCTTCTGCCATTGGTCGGGATTCTGGAAGAAGGCGTGCATTGCGCCCGACATGAGGTTGCGTGTCGTCTCGTTGCCGGCGACCGTGAGAAGGAGGAAGAAGAGCTCGAGCTCGAGCTCCGACAGCTTCTCGCCTTCGACCTCGACCTCTGTGAGCACACTCATGAGGTCCTCGTGTGGATTCGCCTTCTTCTCGGCGAAAAGCCCGGCGGCATAGGCGTAGAGCTCCATCGCCGACTCCTGTGCTATCTCGGCGGTGGTCTGAAACTCGGGGTCCTCCTGCCCGATCATCCGGTTGGACCAGTCGAACATGTTGTGGCGATCTGCCTGTGGAACGCCGAGCAGATCGGCGATCACCACCAACGGCAGCTCGGCTGAGATGTCGGTGACGAAGTCGCACTCGCCTTTCTCGATGACCGAGTCGATGATGTCGTCGGCGGTCTCGTGGATCTTCTCCTCGAGCTGCGCGACCATCCGCGGCGTGAAGCCCTTGTTGACGAGGCGCCTGTAGCGGGTGTGAAGCGGAGGATCCATGTTCAGCATCATGAGCCTCTGCTGCTCGATGGCTTCCTCGGGCAGCTCCCAGATGAAAGTGCCTCGCTGCGCCGAGGAGAAATGCTCGTGGTCCCGGTTCACAGCGACGCATTCGTCGTACTTCGTGACGCACCAGAAGCCCGGCCCCTCGGTCTCCTCGTGCCACCACACGGGAGCGTTCTTGCGAAGGTAGGCGAACTGCTCGTGGGGCACATCCGCGACGAAATTCTTCGAGTCGGTGAGGTCGATGTCGCTGAGCTGCATGCCGGACTCCTTCGTGCCTAGACTAGAACAAGTTACAACTTGAGGCCGGGACCGGTGAAACCGGCCCGGACCAGCACGGGAAGGCGAGCATGTTCTTCGAGGAGACCGCCGAGCAGCTTGCGTTGCGCCGCGAGCTGAGGGCCTACTACGCGGACTTGCTGACCGTGGAAGTGCGAGAGGGCATCGGCGACGTGGGCGAGGGCGGAGCGCTCTGGCGCCAGGTGGTCCGCCGGATCGGAAAGGACGGGTGGCTGGGTATCGGCTGGCCGACCGAGTACGGCGGGCAGGGGCGACCGGCGACCGACCAGTTCATCTTCTTCGACGAGACCAGACGCGCCAACGCGCCGTTCCCGTTCGTGACGGTCAACACCGTCGGCCCCACCATCATGCGGTTCGGCAGCGAGGAGCAGAAGTCGTTCTTCCTGCCGGGGATCCTGTCGGGAGAGATCAACTTCGCCATCGGCTACACCGAGCCCGAGGCAGGGACCGACCTGGCCTCACTGCGGACGCGCGCGGTTCGCGACGGGGACGAGTACGTGGTGAACGGAGCGAAGATCTTCACCAGCGGAGCCGAGCTCGCCGACTATGTGTGGCTGGCGGTGCGCACCGACCCTGAAGCCCCGAAGCACAAGGGGATCTCGATCCTGTGCGTCCCCACGGACGCCCCTGGGTTCTCCTACAGCCCGATCACGACCGTGGCGGGGGCGAAGACGTCTGCCACCTACTACAGCGACGTGCGCGCTCCTGTGTCCAACCGCGTCGGGGCGGAGAACGAGGGATGGCGGATGATCACCACGCAGCTGAATCACGAGCGGGTGGGCCTCGCCGCCTGGAGCGGCTTCGCCTCTGCACTGTTCGACGAGGTTGCCGACTGGGCGGCGACGACGCCGCTTGCTGTCTCCGAAGAGCCCGAGGGCCCCACAGTGATAGATCTGCCCTGGGTGCAAGCCGACCTGGCACGTTGTAGGGCAGAGCTCGACGCCATGTACCTCCTCAACTGGCGCATGGCGACCGCCGTGGCGTCGGATCAGCTGAACCCGGCCGATTCGTCCGCGGTGAAGGTGTTCGGCGTGGAGACGAGCATCGGGATCTACAGGCGGCTCCTCGGGATCGTCGGCGCCGCCGGCTACTTCGCACCGGGCTCCCCGGGCGCAGCCCTCGAGGGACGGCTCGAACGCACCGCCCGACACGCGCAGATCAACACGTTCGGAGGGGGCGTGAACGAGATCCAGCGCGAGATCGTCGCCATGGCGGGCCTCGGGATGAAGCGAGGTGCAAGGTGACCGAACCCGCTGCGAAGGAGGCGTCCGCGGCTGGTGCCAACTCCAAGGCCGGCGCATCGGGTTCGGACCTGTACGAGCTCCTCGCGGAATTCGAAGGACAGCCTTCGGGTCCGCCAACGGTTGCGCCCGACGCAGTGAACCTGCCGATGATCAGGCACTGGGTCGAGGCGATGGGGGACGAGAACCCTGTGTACCTAGACGCAGAGGCGGCTCGCGGGAACGGATTCGCCGGAGTCGTCGCGCCGGCGACGATGTTGCAGGCCTGGATCATGCGCGGTTATCGGGTGAGCATGCAGGCAGAGGCGGCTCGCGCTGCGGGTGGGGTGGCTCGAACCGAGAGAGCCGCCCCTCAGGACCGCCTGTTCGAGTTGCTGGACGAGGCGGGTTTCACCTCAGTCGTGGCGACCAACTGCGAGCAGTCCTACCGCCGGCCCCTCGAGCTCGGGGACCAGCTCACAGTCCGGTCGGTGATCGAGTCGGTGTCGCCGCAGAAGGCCACGGCCCTCGGCGACGGCCATTTCGTCACGACGCGCCTGGACTTCACCGACCAGAACGGCGACGAGGTCGCCACGCAGCGATTTCGGATCCTGCGGTTCCGCCCCCGCTCCGGCGACGCGTCGAAGAGCGCGGGGAAGACCGATTCGGGTGGACCTGAGTCACAGCCGGCACCGAAGCGGCCCCGTCCGGCGATCACCCAGGACAACGCCTTCTTCTTCGAAGGAGCGCGTGCGGGGAAGCTCTTGGTCCAGAGGTGCTCGAAGTGCGCGAAGTTGCGCCATCCTCCTCGCCCGTCGTGTCCGAATTGCCATTCGCTCGAGTGGGACACGGTCGAGTCGTCCGGGCTCGGAAACGTGTACAGCTACGTGGTCGTGCACCACCCCCAGGTGCCGGCGTTCGAGTACCCGCTGCCGATCGCCGTGGTCGAGCTCTCGGAGGGGACACGGCTCGTCGCCGATCTCGTCCACGTGGCGCCCGAGGACGTCCAGATCGGGATGGCCGTCGAATGCGAGTTCGTAGAGGTGGACGACGAGCTCACGCTTCCTATGTTCCACCCGGTGTCGGACGAGGCCGCCGACACCACCGGAGGAGAGCTCTGATGGAGTTCTCGTTCTCCGAAGAGCAGGAGGCAGTTGCCGAAGCGGCATCCTCGGTGTTCAACGGTTCGGCAGGCTCCGAGCGCGTCGCAGAGATAGAACGCACCGACGATCGCTTCGACGCCGATCTGTGGTCCGCACTAGCACGCTCGAATCTCCTCGGCCTCGCAGTACCCGTCGAGCACGGGGGCTCCGGGCTCGGGCTCGTCGAGGTCTGCGAGGTTCTCGAAGCCCAAGGACGCGCCGTGGCCCCGGTGCCTGTATGGGCGACTTTGGTCCTCGGCGCGATGCCGATCGCAAGCTTCGGCACGCCCGAGCAGAAGGCCCGGTGGCTTCCCGGTGTCGCGACCGGCGAGGTATGTCTGAGTGCCGCCCTCACAGAGGTCGGGTCGAGCTCACGGGGCAACATGGTGCCGAGTGTGCAAGCCCGGCTCGACGCAGGTGTATGGCGGCTCGACGGCGTAGCTCACGGGGTCCCGCAGGCTCACCTGGCATCGCAGATCGTCGTACCGGTCGTCGCGCAAGGCGCGCCAGGCGCGCAAGGCGCGCAGAGTTCGCTCGCAGTGATGCTGGTCGACCCCCTGGCGCCGGGTGTCACCCTCGAACGCGCTGTCACGACGGATCGCCAGGTTCACCCCCACCTCCACCTCGAGGGCGTGCAGGTCCCCGACGGACAGGTGCTCGTCGGGCCGGGGGAGGGCGAGAACGCCGTGTCCTGGATGCTCGAGCGCGCCCGTGTGGGGCTGTGTGCGATGGCTCTCGGTGTCTGCGAGGAGGCGGTGGGCCGTGCGGCGTCCTACCTGAACGAGCGGCAGCAGTTCGGCCGCCCGCTGTCAACCTTCCAGGGGACGATGCTCCGCGCTGCAGACGCGTACATCGACACCGAGGCGATAAGGGTCACCCTGTGGGACGCGGCATGGCGCATCGACACAGCGAGGCCCGCGGCCGAGGCGGTGGCAGCGGCCAAATGGTGGGCGGCCGAAGCGGGCCAGCGCGTGGTGCACGCCACCCAGCACCTCCACGGGGGCATGGGCGCCGACATCGAGTACCCGATCCACCGCTACTTCCTGTGGGGCAAGCAGATCGAACTGATGCTCGGCGCTCCGAGCGCGGAGCTCGCCCGGCTCGGGGCGATGCTCGCGAAGCGCATTAAGGAGTCCGTCGCATGACCCCTGTTCGAACGACCACTCTGCACGCGGACGAGATATCGGTCGGCGACAGCCTGCCGGAGCTCGAGATCCCGCTTACCCGCACCTTGATCGTGGCGACGGCCATCGCGTCTCGCGACTACCAGGACGTGCACCACGACCCGGGGCTCGCGCACGAGCGCGGCTCGCCCGACATCTTCATGAACATCCTCACGACGAACGGCTTTGTCGGCCGCTTCGTGACCGACTGGGCCGGGCCCGGCGCGGTGTTGACCAGCGTGTCGATTCGTCTGGGTGTCCCCAACTACCCGGGCGACACGATGGTGCTGTCGGGAAAGGTGGAGTCGGTGGGCGACCCGGGCGCCGAAGCCCCGGAGGGCCAATCTGGCAGGTTGCCGGTGCGGGTCTCGGTCCGTGGCTCCAACAGCCGAGGGGACCACGTGACCGGGACGGTGGGGCTGCTTCTTCCCGTCGGCGAAGACGGCGCAGGCACACTCACCGGAGCCGGGTCGTGAGCGCGAGGTCCACCAAGTCACACAGCTTCGCAGGGACCACCGCAATCTGCGGCATCGGCGCCACGGAGTTCTCGAAGGACTCGGGACGAAGCGAGCTGCGACTGGCGGTCGAGGCGGTCGGTGCAGCCATCGAGGACGCAGGCCTCGCGCCGAGCGACATCGACGGCGTCGCCACCTTCTCTGCCGACACGAACCCGGAGATCGAGGTCGCCCGCTCGCTCGGCATGGGCGAGCTGACCTTCTTCAGCCGCATCCACTACGGGGGTGGTGCCGCCTGCGCCATCGTCCAGCAGGCGGCGATGGCGGTCGCGAGTGGCGTGGCGGATGCAGTCGTCTGCTACCGAGCGTTCAACGAGCGTTCGGGTCACCGCTTCGGGACCGGAGTGCAGGGCCGAGCGCCCGTCGCCAACGCCGAGAACGCACAGTTCTCCTGGTACGCGCCCAACGGTCTGCTCACCCCGGCCTCCTGGGTCGCCATGTTCGCCCAGCGCTATCTGCACGCGACCGGGGCCACCACCGAGGACTTCGGAAGGGTTGCGGTGGCCGACCGCGCGCACGCCGCGACCAACCCTGCCGCTTGGTTCTACGACAAGCCCATCACGCTCGCCGACCACCAGTCGTCGCGCTGGATCGTCGAGCCGCTGCGCCTTCTGGACTGCTGCCAGGAGTCCGACGGCGCTCAGGCACTGGTCGTCACGAGCCTCGAGCGCGCCCGGGACCTGAAGGGCGCGCCCGCCGTGATCCGGGCCGCGGCGCAGGGATCGGGCGATCAGCAGGACATGATGACGTCCTACTACCGCGACGACATGACGCGTCTTCCCGAGATGGGTGTGGTCGCCCGTCAGCTATGGGAGACCTCGGGGCTCGGACCCGGTGACGTCCAGAGTGCCGTCCTCTACGACCATTTCACCCCGTTCGTCCTCTACCAATTGGAGGAGCTCGGGTTCTGCGAGTTCGGAGAGGCGAAGGAGTTCGTGCGGGAGGACAACCTGCTCCTAGGTGGCCGGCTCCCGACCAACACTCATGGCGGCCAGTTGGGCGAGGCGTACATACACGGCGTGAACGGCATCGCAGAAGGCGTCCGTCAGGTCAGGGGCACCGCCGTCAACCAGGTTCCCGGACTGGAGAACATCGTGGTGACGGCGGGAACCGGGGTGCCGACGAGCGGGCTCGTCCTCGGCGTCGACCGCTAGCGCCTGCCAACCGGCTACCGGGCCCGTCGCCGGTCGCGAACGAACAGGGCTGCCACGCCCGAGACGCCGGCCCCCGCCAATATCAGCGCTGCGATTGCGAGCGCAGTGGCGGTGTCCGATCCCGAGCCGTCCGTGCGAGGCCCCGCTCGACCGGATGCCGGTGCCGGGGTGAGCGTGAGGATCGGAGCGGGCGAGTCTGGTTCGGGTCGGCCGGCTACAGGCACCTCGATCCAACGGACGATCTCCCCCGACGAGTAGGTCTGCAGGGCTTTGAAGACCACCTGGCCCGGGCGCCCGGGCATGGCTCCCACCGAGACGGGGAAGTCCTCGTACTGGCCCTGGGAGATCCCGCCTGCGGTGGCATTCCACGTCACATCCGATACGACGTCGCTCACGGGCCCGTCGTCGGTCTGCACGGGTCTGGAGAGCTTGACGGTGTGCACCGTGGAGCTCCATCCGGGGACGGGCAGCACGTCGACTGTGAGGAGGGGAAGGTTGGTGGGGAAGAAGACCTGAAGCTCGACCGTGTTGGCGTCGTCGCGCTCGTTCGGGACCCGAAACACGAGCTCGACGTCCTGCGAGCCTGCCGGGAGGCTCGTCGGGTGCACCGTCACGTGCGCCCAGGCGGGTATCGCTGCTCCGAGAACCGCTGCTGCGCACACCGTCGCGGCGGCGACGAGGGCGAAGGAGCCCGGGTGTCGCCCGGTCGTCCTGAGTCGGGCTGCAGTGTCGATGGAGGTCAAGCTAATGGACCGGAACCGTCGCAAAGACCTCCTGCTCGTCGATCGGACTCGTTCTGACAGTGAGCTTCAGCTGCCAGTTGCCCGCGATCGGAAGGTCGACGTTCGTGTCTAGGTAGTGCCCCGGACCGCCGAGCACCAACGGGATCTCGATCGGTCCGATGCCTTCGGAGGCCAGGCTGACGGACGCGTCGAGCTCGGGGATCCCGACCGGTTGGCCCAGTCGGCCAAGTACGTAGAAGTGGAATTGGTTGCCCGGCCCGACATGTGCAGGAGAGACGAGGGCGTTCACCTGCACCCCGAGGACGGAGAAGCTCTGTGAGAAGGGTTGGGCTGCGGCCTGCTTGGCGGGGGCGGCGTTCACGAGGAGCGAAGTGACGCCGAGGACGCAGAACGCGATGGCGATCTCGGCCAAGACGGTGCGCCGGAGGCGCTTCGGCCTGTCCGAGCCCTCCCAGGTCGGGAGCTGACGCCGCCGCCTCCACGGCAGCCACCTCGCCCCCAGGACGATCGAGCGGCTCAACGCGCCGACGACCACGAGGAGGAACACGAGCCCGATCTTCACCAACAAGGTTCTGCCGTAGACGGTGTTCGTCAGCGCGTAGAAGCTGCCGACCTGTCCTATCGACTGAACGACGCCAGTCGCGACAACAGCTGCGACCGCGCCGAACATATAGGCCGACGTGGACAGAGAGACCGATGCCACTTCCCGAGGCTCGGCTGCGCGCGGTCCCGGCAAAAGCAGGCACACGAGAACGGCGAGTCCTCCGAGCCACACGGCGGCGGCGCCCAGGTGGACGACATCGAGCGCCATCGTGAGCGTTATGTCATCCCCGGTGGCGGCGTGACCGGACAGCCCGGGAGTGAAGAGCAACCCGACTGCCGCGACCGCGCCGACGCGGATCGACCATCTGACGAAGCGCGACGCGGCGGACCTCCCGGCCCCGAAGACCAGCAGCACCGGCAGGACGGCGGCGAGAAGGATCAGTCTGAGCAGCTCGACCTCGCCGAACCGGGTGTGCAGGACCTCGTTCCAAAGCGTCGGCCTCAGGATGTCGGTTAACGGAAGTTCGGCCGCGTACACGCCCTGACAGGCGATGCCGAGCGCGGTCGCGAAGAAGAGCACCCACCACGACGTCCACAGCAGTCTCCTCACGCGCTTGGAACCTCGCCCCGCCGGCCAGACGAGCGCGACCATCGCCGCCGTGCCGACGAGAAGAAGCAGCCCGACGAAGGCTCCGAAGCGGATGAACCAGAAGAGCGCGCCGACGACCTTGCTACCTGAGGACTTGTTCAGCCGGGCGACTTCGGAGCTCGCCTTGCCGACGCCGGTGGCAGCTCCGACGCTGAAGACAAAGGCTCCGTGCACGGGATGTGAGTCGGCCGATATCACCCGCCAGGAGACGACGTACGTCCCGCGGGGCAGGGATCCGGGAAGCGATATCACGACCGAGCTCGTGTCGTTCCCCGGATGCCGGGCTCCGCCTTCGTCGACGCGCTGGCCGCTCGGTCCGATCACCTCGACAGACCCGAAGTCGATTTCGACAGGTTCGTCGAAATGGAGGTCCACCTGTCTGGGCGAGACGAGGAGCACCGAAGACGGCACGGGCTCACTCGACTCCAGATATGCATGAGCCCCAGCGGGAACGGCGAGCCCGACAATGGCAAACAGCGCGATGCCGGTTGCGCTCAGCGGCTTCAGCAGACGCATCACAGGGCGGCTCCGGAGCGGACACGGAAGCCCCCTCCCACGTGCCAGACGCTAGTCCCTACCTGCTGCGTAGATCTGCTTCGGATGCAGGCCTTCGCGGGGTGTCTGCAACTGCTGCCGGGCCTGCCAGGGGGCTCCTCGACGTGGCCGCCAGTCGCCGACAGGTGTCCGTGGCTATGCTCACCGCGATGAAGCGGGGGCGGTTCATGTTGGCGCGCGTCGGGGCATGTGCGGCCTTCTTCAGCGCCTTGGGGGGGCTGGCGGGCTGTTCGTCCTCCTCGTCGGCGCCGTCGCTGTCGTCGTCATCGACCAGGACGACGACGATCACGCTCAGTCAGTCGACTCCCTACACGCCGCATGCGCCGGCAGGGGCTACCGACGACTACCACTGCACACTGATCGATCCCCATCTGACGTCCAACTCGTTCATTGTGGCGAGCCAGTTCTTTCCCGGGACCGGTGCGGCGGCCGAGGAGGTCCATCACGCCATCCTCTTCGTCGTCCCCCAGGACCTGGCTGCTGCGGCGAATGCTGCCAACGCCGGGGGCAAGGGTTGGTCGTGCTTCGGGGAGACCCCCATCCCGAACACCGGCCTGGCGGACATCTCCAACACACCTTGGCTGAGCGCGTGGGCGCCCGGCCACGGGAAGGACGTGCTGCCCGCTGGCACGGGTCAACCGGTGGCGAAGGGCAGCCTCGTCGTCATGCAGGTCCACTACAACCTCCTGATCGGTGACAAGCCGGTCCAGAGCAAGCTTCAGCTCACGCTGGTCCCCGGAACGACCCCCCTGAAGCCTCTGAAGCTGGACCTGATGCCTGCCCCGCCCGACATCCCGTGCCCGACGGGAGTCACGGGTCCGCTCTGCGATCGCGCAGCCTCTTTGCAGAACCTGGGACAGAGGTTCGGGCAGTCCCAGGTCAGCTTCGTCAACGTCTTGGAGACGGTCTGCGGTCGCAATACGGTGAACCCCCCCGCTGGTGACACGACCTCATGCACATGGCCCGTGCCCGGTGCCGGCATCGTCGTCCGGCTGGGGGCGCACATGCACCTGCTCGGAAGGACGCTGACGATCACCCTCGACCCTGGCACACCCAATCAGAAGACCCTGCTCGACGTTACGAACTTCAACTTCCACTATCAGCGGAGCTACAACCTCGCGCATCCCGTGGCCGTCGTACCCGGGGATTCGATCCAGGTCACCTGCAGCTACGACCCGACGTTGCGCCAGGAGCTTCCGAGTCTCAGGAATCAGCCGGCGCGCTTCGTCACCTGGGGGGACGGGTCGTCGGACGAGATGTGCCTGGGACTGGTCGCCCTCGTTCCACCAAACGGCGCTTCGGACAAGGTCGACTGGAGCGCTGTCTGACAGTTCGCCTGTGCGGCGGGGAGGCTCGTCAGTCGCCTGCCCAACAAGCGAGTATGACGTCGGCGACCGTATACGCCACGTCGGAGGGACTGGTCGGCGGGTTGCCGAACTCGTTCGGAAGGCCCCCGATGTCCACGAGGAGCACCTTCCAATCCTTTCGCACGACGACGTCGCCGTTGTCGGTCCGGAACGCGCCCTGCCCTAGATCTGCGAGCGATTCCGTGTTCCCGAGCTGCTCACCCAGGCCGCGAAAATAGGCGAAGGTCTCGTTCCAGCTCGAAAGCTCCTGCACCGAGAGGCCGATCTTCCCGTCGGCGTACACGTAGCTGCAGGAGTAGCGGTGCGCGATCCACGTACGGCCCTCCACAGTTGCTTGGACGCCAAGGGCTTGTGCCAGCTCCTGCTGCGCCTCTCGAGCGCAGACCATCTGCGAGATGGACGAGGGGAGCCGCCCGGCGGGCTGTGGCTTACGGGATTGCGAGGAGGTCGACGAAGAGCGGGCTGGACCGCAAGCGCTTGCCAGCGCGCACACGACCAGTGCGATCAGCAGAGAACGGAACCGCACGGAGCGGACCATAACAAGGCATCCCTGATCCGAGGCATCACTGCGCCGCAGGGCGCTACAGCCCGGTCACAAAGGGCGCTACGGCCCGGTCACAAAGCAGCTACACGCTTCCCTCGGGCTCCGCGGGCGAGCCGATCGCCGAAGCGACGGCGTCGAGCAGCCTCCGGGGGTGAAAAGGCTTCATCAGCTGCACGAAGATCTTCGCGTCCACCGTCGCCTGCTGCTCCTCGTCCAGCACGAAGGCTGACATCAAGATGACCGGCGGCGGGTCTTCGAGGGCCTCGAGCACCGCCATCCCCCCACCCCCAGGCATCCGGAGGTCGAGCACCAGAGCGCCGACGTTGGTGCTGCGCAGGACCTCGAGGGCCGACTGGGCGTCGGAGGCCTCGGCCACGGTGTAGCCGGCGCTCCTGAGCAGCTCGGCGGCGGAGCTCCGAATGGCCTCGTTGTCGTCGACCACGAGGACCTCGGCGCCATCCACGAGGCCGAGCGTACATCCAGGCCAAAGTCGGCTCGTTGTCGCACCTATTTAGGGCTGTTGATCGCAGAGGATCGGCAGAAAATGGAACGCGTTGCATTTTTGTGGGCGAGGTGGTACCTTCGGCGAATGGAGTTCGGGATCTTCAACAGCGTCTGCATGCCCCCCAAGTTCCGTAACGCTCACGGTGCGGGGGCCGAGCACCGGCGGATCATGGACGAGGTCGCCCACGTGAAGGCGGCGGACGCCGCCGGGTTCAAGTACACGTGGACGACCGAGCACCACTTCCTCGAGGAGTACTCGCACCTATCCGCGAACGAGTCGTTCCTCGCCTTCGTCGCGGCCCAGACGACCAACATCCATCTGGGCTCGGGGATCTTCAACATCACGCCGCCGGTGAACCACCCCGCACGCATCGCCGAGCGGGTGGCGATGCTCGACCACCTCTCCGAAGGACGCTTCGAGTTCGGCACCGGGCGGGGGTCCTCCACCACCGAGCAAAAGGGCTTCGGCATCGACGACGCCGAGCTCACGCGCGAGATGGTCGCCGAGACCCTTCCCCAGATCGTGCGCATGTGGAAGGAGACCGACTTCTCCTACGACGGCAGGTTCTTCTCGATGCCCAGCCGCAACGTGCTTCCCAAGCCCTACACGAACCCGCACCCGCCGCTGTGGGTCGCCGCGGGCAGCCCGAGCACGTTCGAGCTCGCGGCTCGACAGGGCCTGGGTGTGCTGTGCTTCGCCTTCGGAAAGCCCGAGAGCTTCATCCCGCTGATCGAGCAGTACAAGAAGGACATCGAGAAGGCTGAGCCCGTCGGCGACTACGTGAACAACAACGTGATGATCACCACGCAGATGCTCTGCCTCGAGGACGCCGCAAGGGCGCGCAAGGTCTTCTGCGACATGGACGTCGGCTACTACCTGAGCCTCGTGTTCCGGTACCTCGACACCTTCCCCAGACCCCCCGGCATCCCCGAGTGGCCGCAGATCATCCCGGACCAGACACCCGAGCAGGTCGACGCGCAGATCGCGGCGGGCCAGATCGCGGTCGGCGACCCCGAAGAGGTCACCAAGACGATCCAGCGCTTCGCCGACACGGGAGCGGACCAGTTGAGCTTCGGCATGCTGTCCTCGTCGATGCCCATCGAGGTCTGCACCGAGGCGATCGAAACATTCGGCAAGCACGTGATCCCGCGGTTCGACAAGGACCCCGTGCACTCGACCACTCGTCAGCGCGAGGCGCAGATCGGCTCCTGACTCTTCGGCTGCGTGGGGCAGAATCTCCGGCGATGCCGAAGGTCTCCCATACAGCAGCAGCTCGCGAGCTCGCCGGCCGCGACCCGGTGATACGCGAGCTCGTCGACACCGCAGGCCCCCCGCGCTTTCGGCCACCCCAGGACAGTCACTTCGGAGCGCTGGTCCGCTCCGTCGTCTACCAGCAGCTCGCGGGCAAGGCCGCCGCCGCCATCCACGGAAGGCTCGTGGCCGCCCTCGACGAGAAGGTCACTCCCGACGCGTTGCTCGCACTCGATCCCGGGGTGCTTCGCGGTGCGGGGTTGTCCGGCAGCAAGGCCGCCTCGCTCGTGGACCTCGCGACGAAAGTCCTCGACGGGACCGTCGTGCTCGAACCGAGCGGCATCGCACGCGAGAGCGACGAGGAGGTCATAACGAGGCTCTCGGCTGTGCGGGGCATAGGGCGCTGGACCGCCCAGATGTTCCTCATGTTCCAACTGCGCCGCCTCGACGTCTGGCCCACGGGCGACCTTGGGGTGAGGCGCGGCTTCGGGCTGGCCTGGGGTATCCCCATGCCGGCACCAAAGGAGCTCGAATCCCTGGGCGAGCCCTTCTCGCCCTACCGGTCGATCGCGGCCTGGTACTGCTGGCGCGCCTGCGAGATCTACGCGGGAGCCGCAGACAGCGACCTCACGCGCTGAGATCAGGACGCCGAGGTCAGGGCTCGGAGAGGTTCGAGATGATCTCGTCGACGTTCGCCAGGAGCGCGACGAGCGGCACCGTCTGAGAGAGCACGTCCTTCGCGTACTCGGGGGGGACACCCGCGACAGCGTCGGTCGCAACCACCACCCGGTACCCGAGGTTGACCGCTTCGACCGCGAGCCCGACGATCCCGAGGTTGAGCGAGACACCTGCCGCCACGACGGTCGAGACGCCGAGCGCGCGAAGCGTCGGGTCCAAGGTCGTTCCTATGAACGGCGATACGCCGTGGCGGCGGTGCGAGACGAGATCGTCCTCCGATGCCCCGAGCTCCGGGACGACCTCGACGGCGGCGGTCCCCTCGAGGAGGTGCTCTGGGCGACGAAGAAGCGCGCCTATGAGCGGCGCGTTCGAAGGCGTCCCGAGCCGGTCCGCGCGAAAGCCGGCTGTGCAATGGACGACCGGCACGCCCGACGCGCGGGCGGCCGAGCACAAGCGCGCCGCGTTCTCGACGACCCGGGCGTCTCGCACAGCCTCGGCGAGCTCGGGGAAGCTCGAGAGGTCTCCGACCACCCCCCGTTGGATCTCCATGGTGACCACGGCGGCGCGGCGGCCACCGACCAGCTCACCGAGCTTCGTCGTCAACTCGGCGCCGGCGTGGAGCTCAACGCGGGTCGGTGCCCGGCGGCGGAGCGGCGCCCACGACGGAGTTTGCCCACGGGTAGTCAGGCTTTCCGCTCGGGGAGCGCTCGATCTTCTCGACGGTGTGAAGCTGGCGAGGGATCTTGTAACCCGCGACGTGCTCGCGGCAGTGTTCCTGGATCTGCTCGAGTGTGGGCGTCTGGCGCCCGGGGCGGGGCTCCACGATCGCCGCGACGCGCTGACCGAAGCGCTCATCGGGGGCGCCGACGACGATCGCGTCCATGACGTCGGGATGAGAGCGGACGATCGCCTCGACCTCCTCGGGGAAGATCTTCTCCCCACCCGAGTTGATGCAGATCGAGCCGCGGCCGAGGAGCGTCACCGAACCATCAGACTCGACCGTTGCGAAGTCGCCCGGCATCACGTAACGCTTGCCGTCGACCGTGACGAAGACCTCTGCGGTCTTGACGGGGTCGTTGTAGTACCCGATCGGGATGTTCCCGGCGCGCGCGATCTTCCCCACCACTCCCGAGCCCGGCTTCACGATCTCCAGGTTCTCGTCGAAGACGACGGTCTCACCTAGGGACGTCACCGTCGGCCCGCTTCGCATCCCCGTGGCGCCAGGACGGATCATCGTGATTCCGTTGTTACCGCCCTCCGAGGAGCCGATGGCGTCGGTCATGACGAGGTTCGGGAAGCGCCGGAAGAACTCGTCCTTCACCGTGGGCGAGAAGAGCGCCGCAGTCGAGGTGAAACCGATCAGCGACGAAAGGTCGTAGGAGACCCCCGGCTCGTCGAGTGCCTCGATGAGGGGCCTTCCCATTGCGTCGCCCGTGATCATCACCATGTTGACCCGCTCGCGCTCGACGGTCTGCCATAGCTCGTGAGGGTCGAACCTCTCGAGGAGCACTATCCGGTTGCCGGTGAAGCTCTGACCCATCACCGCCCACTGCGACGCACCGTGCATGAGGGGCGCGGCCGGCAGGAAGATGATCTGTCCTCCTGCGGCTCGGCCTTTCTCGACCATCTGCTCGGGTCGCTGCATCCTGGTGCCCGTGAGCGCGTCGATACCTCCCCCGAGCGCATAGAACACGTCTTCGTGGCGCCACACGACGCCCTTCGGGAGCCCGGTCGTGCCCCCGGTGTAGAGGATGTAGAGATCGCCACCCGATCGAGGCGGAAAGTCGCGTTCGGGCGATCCGCCCGCCAGCGCCTCTTCGAAGTCGACCGCGTCGTGGGTCGGATCGGGCTCCTGGCTGTCGTCGTCGATGACGATGACGTGGCGGATGCTCGGAAGCTCGGGCAGCAAAGCGGCGACATGTGGTGAGAACTGCCGCTGATGCACCAGCGCCACCAGGTCGGCGTTCGAGAACAGGTAGCGAAGCTCGTCGTGGACGTAGCGGTAGTTGATGTTGATCCAAACCGCGCGCAGCTTGAACACAGCCCACGCGGTCTCCACCCACTCCGGGCCGTTCAGGGCGTAGATGCCGACGTGGTCCCCGGGGCCGACTCCCTGCGCCTCCAAGTGGTGGGCCAGGCGGTTGGCCCGCTCGTCCATCTGGGCGTAGGTGAGCTTCCGGCCTCCTGAGACCAGGTACTCCCGGTCACCGAAGGCGTCGACGGCGGCCTCGAAGAGGTCGACAAGGTTGAACTCCACCTGGGACAAACTAGAACAAGTTCCCGTCTACTGGGAAGCGAACTCGAGTTCGAATTCGAGTGCTCTCTAGTCTCAGGTGGTCTCGAGACGCTCGCGTTCGGTTGCCAGAGCCTCGATCACCGATTCGGCGATGCCGGGACCGTCCAGACCCAGCTCCGCGAGGATCAGGTCGGGCTTCCCTTGTGGGATGAACGTGCGTGGGATGCCGAGGATCCGAACCGGAGAGCGCTTCAACTCGTGCGAGCGCAGCTCGCGCATCGAGTCGACGAGGAAGTGCCCTGCTCCGCCGACGCGGATGCCGTCCTCCACGGTGAGGACGAGGGCGTGTTCCGCCGCGTCCGCGAGCATCTCGGGATCGGGGGGAGACACCACCCGCACGTCCCATACGGTCGCCTCGATCCCCTCGGCCCTCAGCTTGTCGGCAGCCTCCTCGGCTGCCTCGACGAGCTTGCCCACGGCGAGAAGGCACACCGATCCGTCACCGCGGTGAACGAGGCGAGCGGACAGGCCGCTTCCTATGCAGTCGGGGCCGACGTTTCGCGCAGGTGTCTTCGGCATCCTTATCGCAGACGGTCCGTCGAGCGACAACGCCGTATCGAGCATCGCCTCCACCTCCTGCGCGGAGGACGGGGCGAAGACCGTCATGCCCGGAATGGACAGGGCCTGCGCCAGATCGAGCACACCGTGGTGGCTCGGCCCGTCGTCTCCTGTGATCCCCGCCCGGTCGAGGACGAAGACCACGGGCAGTCCGTGAAGGCCTACGTCGAGGTTTGCTTGGTCGAAAGCTCGCGAGAAGAAGGTGGAGTAGACGGCGACCACGGGACGCAGACCCGCCATCGCCATGCCGGCGGCCGCAGTGACAGCGTGTTGCTCTGCGATGCCGACATCGAAGAAGCGGCCGGGAAAAGCGGACTCGAACGGAAGCAGGCCCGTGGGACCCGGCATGGCGGCAGTGATGGCGACGACCTCAGGACGCCGCTCTGCCTGTTTCAGGAGCGCCTTCGTGAAGGACTCGGTATAGGAGGAGGGGAGAGCGGTTAGCGCCCCGTCGCGTGACGTTCCGTCCCCCGCCGCCCCGTTCCCGCCCGAAGGTCTCGC
>DAIQQK010000161.1:0-735 GCA_036786835.1 Acidimicrobiales bacterium
GTGGGTATCGCCACCCAGAACCCCGAGCTTCGCAAGCGCTTCGCCGGCAAGCCCGAGTTCGTGGAGAACTTCTTCGAGTTCATAGCCGATGAGGTCCGCGAGTACCTCGCGGCGCTCGGACTGCGCTCGCTCTCGGAGGCGGTCGGACGCGTGGACCTCCTCGACACCTTCGAAGCCGTCGAGCACTGGAAGGCCAAGGGCATCGACCTCGAGGCGGTCCTGGCAGTGCCGGAATCGGGTCCGCCCACCGACAGGCTCTGCACCCGGACGCAGGACCACGGGCTCGACAAAGCCCTCGACCACCGCTTCCTCGACGCGTGCCGCAGCGCCATCGAACGCGGCGGGAAGGTCGCGATGGAGCTCGAGATCACGAACGTCGACCGAACCGTCGGCACCCTTCTCGGATACGAGATCACCTCCGCACGAGGTGGCGAAGGTCTCGAGGACGACACGATCGTGCTGACGTTCAGGGGGTCGGCCGGCCAGAGCTTCGGAGCGTTCGTCCCGCGGGGAGTCACCCTGCGACTGTTCGGCGACGCAAACGACTACCTGGCCAAGGGGCTGTCGGGTGGCAGGGTGGTGGTGCGCCCGCCCGAGACTTCACCCTTCGCGGCACATGAGCAGATAATCGCCGGCAACGTGATCCTCTACGGGGCGACCGGCGGTGAGTGCTATGTGTCCGGACAGGTTGGCGAGCGTTTCGTTCTTGACCTTGCCGCCCTCACGGTAGGAGTG
>DAIQQK010000161.1:745-6504 GCA_036786835.1 Acidimicrobiales bacterium
TTCTGCGTCCGCAACTCCGGCGCCACTGCAGTCGTCGAAGGAGTCGGCGACCACGGCTGCGAGTACATGACCGGTGGACGGGTGATCGTGCTAGGACCGACCGGTCGCAACTTCGGCGCGGGCATGTCGGGTGGCATCGCCTATGTCTACGACCCGGACAGGAGCTTCGCCGATCGCGTCAACTTCGAGATGGTCGACCTGGAGCCCACGGACGAAGAAGACAGGATCTTCCTCCTCGACACCGTGAGCCGACACTACGGCGAAACCGGTTCGAGGCTGGCAGAGAGATTGCTCGATGATTGGGAAGGCTCCGTCGGTGACTTCGTGAAGGTCATGCCACGCGACTACATGCGAGTGCTCGAAGCCACTCGTCGCGCGATCGAGGCAGGGACTTCGGTGGACGAGGCGGTCATGGCCGCCTCGCACGGTTAGGAGCTCCGGTGGGAAAACCCACAGGCTTCATCGAGTATCCGCGCCGGCTGCCTGTCCGGCGTCCCGTGAAGGTGCGCGTGCGCGACTGGCACGAGGTCTACGAGGAGTTCCCCGAGGAAGAGGCCCGCCACCAGGGTGCGCGTTGCATGGACTGCGGGATCCCCTTCTGCCACGAAGGTTGCCCACTCGGGAACTTGATCCCGGAATGGAACGACTTGGTCTATCGCGGCGACTGGTTCGACGCGAGCGAACGGCTGCACGCGACCAACAACTTCCCCGAGTTCACGGGACGTCTCTGTCCGGCCCCTTGCGAGGGGTCGTGTGTGCTCGGGATCAATGCCGAGCCGGTGACCATCGAGCGAATCGAGTACGAGATCGCCGAGCGGGCGTTCTCCGAGGGCTGGGCAACGCCTCAGGTCGCGCAGCAGCGAACAGGGAAGTCGGTCGCGGTCGTGGGGTCCGGTCCGTCGGGCCTCGCCTGTGCGCAGCAGCTCTCGCGGGCAGGACACAGAGTCGTCGTCTTCGAACGTGCCGAGGAGCCCGGTGGCCTGCTCCGCTTCGGGATCCCCGAGTTCAAGATGGAGAAGGTCGTCCTCGATCGCCGGCTGAGGCAGATGCGCGCCGAGGGCGTGGAATTCCGTTGCGCGGTATCGGTCGGCCTGGGGGACGAGCAAACCGCCGAGGGCGAACCAGGGACGCGCCGTGGACAAGGATCGGCGTGCGCACCGGACGTCGAGGTCGTCTCGGCGCAGGAGTTGCTCGACACCTTCGACGCTCTCGTTCTCGCAGGGGGGGCGACGCTCCCGCGTGACCTCGAGACGACAGGGCGAGGGCTCGAGGGAATCCACATGGCGATGGACTACCTCAAACCTTCGAACCTGGTTCGAGAGGGCCTGCTCAAGGCCTCCCCGATAAGCGCAGCCGGCAAGCACGTCGTGATCATCGGCGGAGGGGACACCGGCGCCGACTGCCTCGGCACCGTGCACCGTCAGGGTGCGAAAAGCGTCCACCAGCTCGAGATAATGCCGCGCCCTCCCGAAGCCAGGTCAGACGGCAACCCTTGGCCGACGTGGCCAGTCGTGTTCAGGTCCTCGTCGGCCCACGAGGAGGGTGGCGAAAGGCTCTACGCCGTGACGACGACCGAGTTCGTCGGTGACTCCTCGGGCGGGGTGAAGGCTTTGCGTTGCCGGCAAGTGGAGATGGTCTCCGACGAGGGGCGGGTGTCGTTCGAGCCGGTGCCCGGAAGCGAGTTCGAGCTCCCGTGCGACCTCGCTCTCCTCGCAATGGGCTTCCTCGGTGCGGAACGTGGGGGAGCGGTGAGCGAGCTCGGTCTCGAGCTGGACGCGCGCGGCAACGTGGCATGCGACTCGAGCTGGCAGACCGGACGCGACGCGGTGTTCGTCTGCGGGGACATGGCGAGGGGACAGAGCCTCATAGTGTGGGCGATCGCGGAGGGGCGCTCGTGTGCCTCATCGGTCGACAGGTGGCTGATGGGTGAGACCGCACTGCCGTCACCTCTCGTGCCGGGCCAGCTGGCTCTTCGTTAGGTCACCCGGCGGGTAGTCGGTCGGGGCGCTTTCGAGAGGTCAGTAACCGGGTCCGTGGTCGAGGATCCGCCTGGGGTTGTCGACGAGCATGGCCTGGAGCTGCTCCTTCGTCACGCCGCTTTCTTGGAGCATCGGGATGACGTCGCGGCTTATGTGAAGGAAGTTCCAGTTGGGTTGCGCCGCTTTGATGAATCGCTCGTCGAACCAGTCGAAGTGGCAGGCCGAGTCGTGCGACAGAACCATCTGCCCGGCGCGGCCGCGCTCGCAGAGGGTCGCCACAGTGGCGACCCGTTGGGCGGTGGGGCAGTAGGCGTCCACACCGAAGCGGTCCATCCCCAGGGTCGACCCGGCTTCGGCCAGCGCCTCGAGGTACGCGATGTCCGTCGAGTCGCCGCTGTGGCCGATCACCACGCGAGACAGGTCGACTCCTTCCTCGCCGAACACGCGCTGCTGGTCGGAGCCTCGCTTGGTGGGGGCGTGAGTGTGGGTGGAGATCGGCAAGCCGGTTCGCCGGTGGACGCGAGCGACCGCGCGGAGCACCCGCTCCACTCCGGGCGTGAGGCCCGGCTCGTCCGTGCAGCACTTCAGGATGCCCGGGCGAACCCCGGTGTTGGCAATACCATTTTCGATATCGTGGAGGAAGAACTCCTCCAGGGCGTCGACGCCGCTTTCGTTGAAAGCCTCGGTGCGGAAGTCGAAGTAGTGCGGCAGGTCGTTGTACGTGTAGAGGCCGGTGGCGACGACGATATTGAGGTCGACCTGCTGGGCCACCTCGTGGACCAGCTCGATGTCACGACCGAGCCCTACGACGGTGAGGTCGACGATCGTGTCGACGCCGGCAGCCGCCAGCTCGCTCAAACGCTCGACGGCGCGATCCAGCTGAGCTTTGCGGTCCCATCCCGTGGGCCAATTGGCAGCGACTTCAGGCGACAAGACGAAGACGTGCTCGTGCATCAGCGTCGTGCCGAGCGATGCCGAATCGATCGGGCCTCGTAGCGTGTTCACTTGACCCATCGGCCCCCCTTTGTCCGATGCGACGATACCGTCGGAGGGACACCTCGTGTAAGTGACCGTGTCCGGGCGTAGCGGTGAGGGCGACCGTCACCACGTGGTCGGGGTCAACTGCTGGTGTCTGCGTAGCTGCGGGCCAGCGACATCACCTCCGACACGTAGGAATCGGAGTGGTTGTAGGCGTAGACGGCGCCCGGGTCATCACGGCCTCCGGCCGCGCCGTTTGCGCAAAGCAGTCGCGCGGCTGCAAACACGGCGTCCTCCGGGTCGTAGGGACTCGGCGGGTCCACACCTCCGGGCGGCACGGGCTCGTCGTATTCGGCAAAGGTGGCCGGCTCGAACTGCATCGGACCTTGGGCTCCTGCGTAATTCGAACCGGAGTGGACGCCTGGGAGGTTCGACGTCCCGTTGGAGGACTCCACGGTGCCGATGGCCGCGAGCACCGCCCAGGAGAGCCCCGGACAGGTCGGGGCTGCCAGCTCGTAGAGCGCGAGCATCTGCGGCGGCAGCTGCTTTTGTGCTGCGGCGCTCGGCGCTGAAGACGGGGACAAGACGGGCGCAATCGCGGCCAACCCTCCTCCGAGCCCACCGCCGATGAGAGCGACGACCCCGAGGGCCAAGCAGACGACGGCACCGGCGACGACAGCGACGCAAAGTGCGATCAGGCGAAGTGGCGATCCCACCTGAGCAAGCTCCGAGCATTAGCGATGACGAAAGCCGTGCGCGAAGCGTTTCGCTCGGCGCGGCGATCGCCGCTGCGTTCTCACCGGTGAGCCAAAGCTCAGAGTGGTGCAGTCACCTGGCTCGCCTTCGCAAGACGACAGATGGCGTCCTTTCCAAGGGTGCGCGCGGATAGGGACCCCCTGTCAAGGGGATCTACCTCAACCGGCGCGGTCTGGGCCCGCACGCTCCACGGACATTCTGATCAGGACCCTTCTGTCTCGGACCATGGCTGCCCGGTACTCGTCCCAGTCGGGGTGCTCCCCCGAGATCCGCCGGTAGTAGGCCACGAGCCCCTCCATCGCGCCGGGCAACGAAACGACCTCCGCAGAGCCCTCGACCTGGACCCATTCACCGAAGAAACCCTCGGTAAAGGCTATGACGGTCGCGCGCGGAGAACGTCGGAGGTTCTTGGTCTTCATCGCCGTCTCGCGGGTGCTGATAACGACCTTGTCGTCGTCGTCGACGTCTACGAGCACGACCGAGAGCTGAACCCCACCGTCGGACCTAGTCGTCGCCAAAACGGCCCGATGGTTCTGGCGCAGGAAGTCGAGAGCACGATCGCGTTGCACATCGCACAGGCTAACGGCGGCGGGACCCGGTGCCTCGGGGCACCGGCACGGGCTCACACCGGGTTGGCTCTCTGAACTCCCGATAGGCCGCCTATATGCTCCGGGGATGCAGAGCACCATGCAGGAGGGTCCACTCCTGATCAGTGGCATCCTCCGTCACGGCCAACAGGTCCACGGGGCCAGCGAGGTCGTCACGGTTCAGGCAGACGGCTATCGGCGAGCGACTTTCTCCGAGGTCGCAGCGCGCGCTGAACGACTTGCGAAGGCTCTGGGACGTCTGGGCATCGGATCGGGCGACCGCGTGGGCACGTTCGCCTGGAACGAACAAGAGCACCTCGAGGCATATCTAGGTGTTCCGTCCATGGGGGCGGTCCTCCACACCCTCAACATACGGCTCTTCCCTGAACAGCTCGCCTATGTCGTGAACCACGCCGAGGACAAGGTCGTGATCCTCGACGCCTCGATCGCCCCTCTGTTCGCGAGGGTACGCGACGAGTGCAAGACGGTGGAGCACATCATCGTCGTGGGGGAAGGGGATCTCTCGGGTCTCGGGGAAGTCGTCTCCTACGACGAACTCATCGCCGCAGAGGAGCCGGGCTACGAATGGCCTGAGTTCGACGAGCGGCAAGCTGCTGCGATGTGCTACACGAGCGGTACCACCGGCAATCCCAAGGGCGTGGTGTACAGCCACCGTTCGACGTTGCTCCACTCCTTCGCGGGGATGGCTTCCAACTCCATCGGTGCCTCGCAAAACGACAGCGTCCTCGTCATCGTTCCGATGTTCCACGCAAACGCATGGGGCATTCCCTATACCGGATTCTTCGCCGGAGCCGACCTCATCATGCCGGAGCGCTTCCTCCAGGCAGAGCCTCTTTGCCGGGTGATCCGCGAGAAGCGGCCGACGCTTTCGCTCGGGGTGCCGACGATCTGGAACGACGTGCTGCGCTACAGCCAGTCGAACGTCGTCGACCTGTCTTCACTACGGCTCGTGACCGCCGGAGGTTCGGCCGTGCCGCGGTCGCTCATGGAAGCTTACGAGCAGCGGTTCGGCGTCAAGATGATCCAGGGATGGGGGATGACAGAGACGAGCCCTCTGTGTGCGATCGGGTTTCCTCCGAAGGGAGTGGCGCCAGAGGAGGAGATGTCCTGGAGAGCCAAGACCGGGCGGGTCGTCGCCGGAGTCGAGATCCGCGTGGTCGACGAGGAAGGGAGCGTCCTCCCCAACGACGGCGTCTCCGTCGGCGAGTTCGAGGCACGCGGGCCGTGGATCACAGGCTCGTACTACGGCGAGGAGAGCGCAGAGCGCTTCCACGACGGATGGTTGCGGACCGGAGACGTCGGCAGCGTCGACGAGAAGGGTTTCATGCAGATCTCGGACCGCACGAAGGATGTGATCAAGTCCGGAGGTGAGTGGATCTCCTCGGTCGAGCTCGAGAACGAGGTCATGGCGCACCCCGGGGTCTTCGAGGCCGCCGTC
>DAIQQK010000035.1:0-25633 GCA_036786835.1 Acidimicrobiales bacterium
GAAGGCGGTGCTCGACTGGGAGATATGCACCCTCGGTGATCCCCTCGCCGACATGGGACTGTTGATGGTCTACTGGACCGAGCCTGGTGACGAGGCGGCACTGCTCGGGGTTACTCCCACGGTCCTGCCGGGCTTCTCCACGCGTGCAGAGATGAAGGCCATGTACGAGAAGGCTTCTGGGCGCGACCTATCTCGCCTCGACTTCTACGTTGCGTTCGGATACTGGAAGCTCGCGTGCATCATCCAAGGCGTCTACGCGCGATACGTCGGAGGTGCGGCAGCGGGCGATCGCTCGAGTGTCGAATCGTTCGCCGGGAGCGTGGTGCGACTCGCCGAGATGGCCCTCGAGAAGCTAGTGGCGAATTGAGCGAATCGGTGAGCCTCTATGAGCGTCACCTCGAGCGCGATCTGGACCATCCCGTCCTCGTGGTCGCGTTGGAGGGATGGGTGGACGCGGGCCTGGGAGCCGACAGCGCGATATCCACGCTTCTCGGGGCCGGGCCCACCGAATTGGTCGCCACCTTCGACGGTGAAACCTTGATCGACCAAAGGGCCCGGCGTCCGGTGGTGCACATCGCCCGCGGCGTCAACGAGGGTCTCACTTGGCCGGTGATACAGGTTCGTGTGGGGACAGACCTCGCCGGGACCGACGTCTGTTACCTCGTCGGTCCAGAGCCCGACTTCCGCTGGCAGGCGTTCGTGAAGTCGGTGCTGAGCCTCTCCCACGAGCTCGGCGTCCGCTTGGTGGTCGGCCTCGTGGCGTTTCCCGCGCCCGCGCCTCATACGCGTCCTGTCCGGCTCGCTGCAACGGCGCCTGAGAGCTCGTCGGACCTTTTGGCCCGCGTCGGAGTGATGCAGGGAGAGATAGACGTGCCGTCGGGTGTGTGGGGCGCTTTGGAAGTGGCCTTCGGAGAGATCGACGTTCCAATAGTCGGCCTCTGGGCGCGCGTTCCGCACTACGTGGCCGCGATGGCATTTCCCTCCGCTGCTGCGGCGCTGCTCGACGGGCTCGCCCAGGTGGCCGGCCTGTCCATCGACTCGACCGCGCTCCACACATCGGGCGACGCGACCCTGCGCCAGGTCGATGCGCTCATAGCAAAGAGCGACGAGCACACTTCCATGGTCCGCCAGCTAGAGCGCAGTGTCGACGCGGCTGAGGGCAACCCTCTCGACATCGGGCAGGTGCCGACCGGGGACGAGCTCGCTGCAGAGCTCGAACGCTATCTGCGCGAAGACAGAGCTGACGGGGGGCCCGCAGCGGGCGAAGCCTGAACCGCGAGCGCCGGCCTGACGACGGCGCCCCCCGAGTTCGAATTGGCGTTGTGGACGCGCGACGCGAGCCATATCCCGATCCCGAGCAGTACGACGAGGAGCAGGGCCACCATGATCAGAACCGTGTAGCGGCTCGACTTGGCCCGCGATCGAACCCCCGGCGCGGGAGCCATCATCCGTGCAAGGTCGACGGCGTCGAGCCGTGGACGTGAGACCTCTTGGGCCTCGGGCTCGACAGCTTGGGCCTCGGTCTCGACAGCTTGGGCCCCGGTCTCGACGGCGGGTCTGGCCGAAGCCGGCTTCCCGAGCGCCTTTGTCATCTCCGCGCGTGAGCCGGCGCGGTCGATCGCCTGGACTCGCCGCGTGTACTCGTCCATGTCGATGGAGCCGTTCTCGAAGGCCAACAGCGCAGCTCTCAGATAAGGCTCACGTTCTGCGTCGGTCAGCCCCCCGACGGACTTCCCCTGGTCCTCCACGTTCGAATTGTCGCGCAGCGCCGGGTGCGGCGTAGGGTCCGTGCATGCTCGTCGACGGAGGGATAGGGCTTGAAGCCGCCGATGCCGCGGGCACGGCCAAGCGTGCAGAGGAAGACGGATTCGACGGTTTGTGGTGTGCAGAGACAGCGCACGATCCGTTCCTCCCCTTGCTCCTGGCCGCCGAGCACACGGAGCGGATCCAGCTCGGAACCGCGATCACGGTGGCGTTCGCCCGCAACCCGATGACCACGGCCGTCGTGGCGAACGACCTCAATGCCTTCTCGAAGGGCCGGTTCATTCTGGGTCTCGGATCCCAGATCAAGCCTCACATCACCAAGCGTTACTCCATGCCGTGGTCGCATCCTGCGGCGAGGATGCGCGAATTCGTGCTGGCCATGCGCGCCATATGGGAGTCGTGGAACGAGGGGACCAAGCTCGACTTCCGGGGCGACTTCTACACCCACACGCTCATGACCCCCATGTTCAGCCCTGGTCCAAATCCCTACGGTCCTCCGAAGGTGTTCGTCGCCGCGGTCGGAGAGCTCATGACCGAGATGGTCGGTGAGGTCGCCGACGGGCTTCTCGCCCACGGGTTCACGACGGAGCGTTACATGCGCGAGGTGACGCTCCCGGCCCTCGAAAGGGGACTCGCGAAGGCCGGAAAGACACGCGACGGGTACGAGATCTCCTACCCGGCGATGGTGGTGACCGGAGGCACCGAAGAGGAAACGCAAGCTGCGAAGTTCGCGGTGAAGAGCCAGATCGCCTTCTACGGCTCCACGCCTGCATACCGGCCCGTGCTCGAGCTTCACGGCTGGGGCGACCTGCAAAGCGAGCTCAACGTGCTTTCGAAGAAAGGCGAGTGGGTGCAGATGGCGGGGCTCATCGACGACGAAGTGGTCGACGCCTTCGCTGTCGAGGCACCCCCTTCCGAGATTGCGAAGACTCTGAGTGCCAGGTTCGGCGACATCGTCACCCGGATCACCTTCTATGCCCCCTACCGGATGGACGCCGGACGGGTGCGGGAGATGATGGCCGGCTTCCGCTCCTAGCGGACGACGTTCACGAGCCGGGGTGGGCGGGCCACGACCCTCGAAGGCTCTGCCCCGTCGAGCTCGGTCCTGACGCGCTCGGAAGCCATGGCGATGGAGATCGCCTCCTCCTCGCCGACATCCGGCAACACCTCGATCCGGTCGCGCACCTTCCCGTTCACCTGGACGACCATCGTGACCTTCTCGGCGCGCACCAGAGATTCGTCGAAGGCAGGCCACTTCTGCGAGTGGACACGAGCACCGTCACCGTGCCGCCTCTCCCACGCTTCTGCAGCTAAGTGAGGGGTCATCGGCGCAAGCAAAAGCAATAGCGCATCCACAGCAGCGAGGTAGGTCGACTCGTGCGCCCCCTGCGGAGCGGCGCGGCGGTAACGCTGGAGCTCGTTGGAGAACTCCATGCATGCCGCGACCGCTGTGTTGAAGCTCCAGCGCTCGAGGTCCTCAGAGACCTTGGCGACGAGTCGGTGGGTGGCACGAACCAGCTCGTGGTCGGAGTCGCAGAGCTCACCACCTCGCCAGCTCGTCTCGTCCTCGTCTTCGACGGCGAGACGCCACACCCTGTCGAGGAACTTGCCACAACCCTCGATTATCTGGTCCGCCTGCTCGGTCCAGTCCATGTCGTCGCCCGGTGGACCGATGAAGAGATGGAACAGGCGAAGCGCATCGGCCCCGACCGTTTCGAAGTACCGCGCCGGAGTGATCAGGTTCCCCTTCGACTTGGACATCTTCTTTCGGTCCATGCGGATCATTCCCTGGGTGAAGAGCCTGCTGAACGGTTCGCGCCCGAGACCAGGGGCGAGACCCGTGTCGACGAGGGCCTTCGTGAAGAAGCGCGCGTACATGAGGTGCAAGATCGCGTGCTCGATCCCGCCGATGTACTGGTCGACGGGCATGAAGTGACGCGCTGCCTCCGGGTCGAAGGGACGCTCTTCGTTCCAAGGGTCGCAGAACCTCAGGAAGTACCAAGAGGAGTCGACGAAGGTGTCCATCGTGTCGGTCTCGCGCTCGGCGGGACCGCCGCACGACGGGCAAGTCGTGTGCCGGAACGTGGGATGGCGAGCGAGAGGCGACTCACCTGTCGGGAGGAACTCGACGTCGTCGGGGGCGAGCACGGGCAAGCGATCCTCGCGTTCACCGACGGCGCCGTGGGTCGGGCAGTAGACAACCGGGATCGGACATCCCCAGTAGCGCTGGCGCGACACCAACCAGTCGCGCAACCGGTAGTTGACGGTGCGCTCGCCGATGCCCTTCTCCTCCAGCCATTCGATGGCCTTCTCCTTGGCGCCATCCACATGGAGGCCATCGAGGAATCCGGAGTTGATCTTCCTCCCGTCCCCGGTCCAGGCCCCACCCTCGAAACCTTCGGGAGGTTCGGTCGTGCGCACGACGGGGAGCCCATGGAGCTGCGCGAACTCGAAGTCCCGCTCGTCCTCGGCGGGTACCGCCATGATCGCTCCGGTCCCGTAGCGCATGAGCACGTAGTCGGCTACGTAGACCGGGATCTGCTCCTCGGTGAACGGATTCAAGACGTACCCGCCTGTGAACGCGCCGCGCTTGGCCAACTCGAGCCCCTCGCCTTCGGTCGAGACGCGCTCGCGCTCGCTCGCCAGTGCTGCCGAGGCGCGCAACTCCTCGACTGGGGCGCGATGGGGGTCGGTGGTGATCAGGTCGACGAGTGGATGCTCGGGTGCCACGACGGCGTATGTCATTCCGAAGCTCGTGTCCGGCCTGGTGGTGAACACCCGCATGCGAGCATCGTGACCGACGACGGCAAGGTCGAACTCGACCCCCTCGGAGCGGCCGATCCAGTTTCGCTGCATCGTCTTCACGCGCTCGGGCCACTCGAGCTCTTCGAGCCCCGACAGCAGCTCGTCGGCGTACGAGGTGATCCTGAAGAACCACTGCTCGAGGTCCCGTTGGACTACCAGATCGCCTGAGCGCTCGCAGGTGCCGTCGGAGAGAACCTGCTCGTTGGCGAGAACCGTTTGGCACCCGGGGCACCAGTTGACGGGGGCGTTCGCGCGGTAGGCAAGCCCGGCTTCGAGCAGGCGCAGGAAGATCACCTGGTTCCACCGGATGAACGCCGGGTCGTGGCTGCGGATCTCGCGGCGCCAGTCGTAGACCGCCCCGAGCGCCAAGACGCTCGCCTTGAGCTCCGCGATCCGGTTCTCCGTGAAGGTCCGAGGGTGCTCGCCCGTGCGGATCGCCGCGTTCTCGGCGGGAAGGCCAAACGAGTCGAACCCGAAAGGAGACAGAACTGCCTGGCCGAGCATCGTGCGGTGCCGGACCAGGACGTCGCCGAAGGTGTAGTTGCGGACGTGGCCCTGATGTGCGGGGCCGCTCGGGTAGGGATACATGCAGAGCACGTACTGAGCAGGGCGTCCGTCGTCGAGGTCGACCTCGTAGAGGTGTTCCTCGGCCCAGCGCCGCTGCCAGCGCCGCTCTATCTCTTGGACGTCGTAGGCCCGGGCCACCGAGTGATTGTACGGAACCGACGCTCGGCCCCTGGTCGTCGACTGCGGACGGGCCCTTGAGGGGCGAACGGGAGCCGACTGATATCGTGAGCGGCTGCCCTGGGGGCGTAGCTCAGCTGGTAGAGCGCTTGACTGGCAGTCAAGAGGTTCGTGGGTTCGAGTCCCATCGCCTCCACCAACTCAGGCACCATCGCCTCCACTCACACACGTTCGCGCACCTGAGTCATCCGACAACCGCGCTTCCACCACGCTGCGTGGACGGCAATTCACGTATTGGGAATGTGCCAGCGACGTCGAGAAAACCTCACCAGGAGAGCGAATCCGCAACGTTGTCCCGATGCGCCTCGGGACCGAGGGTCGCAAGGGTCGAGCCTCGGGGGCTGCTCGAGATCGCAAGGAGGTGCCCGTGAGGAAGCTCTTGGTAACGGGGGCGCTCGTGCTCTTTGGAATCGCGACCCCGGCGGGCTCGACGCTCGCGGCCAGCTCCGCCCCGGCCCTCTACCACGTGCCGATCATCGGATTGCAACGCTCGAACGCGACCGACGTGAAATCGACGAACTGGGCAGGCTACGTGGACACCTCGGACACGTATCAGACGGTCTCCTCATCGTGGACCCAGCCCACGGTCACCTGCCCCACCGGCCTGTTCCACCCGGCCTCCTACTCGGCCTTCTGGGTCGGACTGGACGGCTACACCTCGGGATCGGTGGAGCAGACCGGTACCGATTCGGACTGCAAGGGCAACGGAACGCCGAGCTACTACGCCTGGTACGAGTTCTATCCCGCCGGCTCGGTCACTCTCCCGACTTCGACCAATCCGGTGAGGCCCGGCGACACTTTGACCGGTTCGGTCACCTCGAACTCCGCGGGCACTTCCTTCACCCTGTCGCTGAGCGATCCCGCGGAGAACTGGAGCTTCTCGCTGAACATGTCGGGAAGCGGCCTAGCCCGGTCCTCGGCCGAATGGGTCGCAGAGGCTCCCTCGTCGTGCTTCATCACCTGCCATGTCCTGCCACTGGCCGACTTCGGGACGATGGGCTTCACGAACGCGTCTGCGACCGACACCGCTAGCAAGACCGGCTCCATCAGCGCCTTCAGCGACGTCGACATCCAGATGGCGTCGGGCAACACGGTGAAAGCCACGCCCTCCTCTACGCTCGGCTCGAACGGTGCGAGTTTCACGGTGAGCTGGTCGCACTCGTAGTTCCGGGTCTACCTCGGCCATCCCTGAGGGTCGGGCCGGCGAGAGCGGTACAGCTCAGACGAGTAGGGCTTCGAGTTCGCCTCGGTCGGGGCCCGGTGTGACGTATTCCGGGTTCTTGCCGGCCACTTCGATCACTCGATCGAAGACCCCGTCCCTCATTGCAACGTCCATCGGGAGCGTTATGCAGCTGAGTTGCTCGCCGAACCAGGTGAGCACCTGGGCGTCGTAGTGACTGGCACTCGCGAACGCTCGAAACCCGGCCACCATCGGGTCGTGGGCATCATGAGGATCGGGTTGGCCCAGTCGGAACGCTTCGACCTCCGGACCCCGGACCCGATCGAACTGGACTGTGGCGTCGTGCCACGCCATGCATCGAGCCTGGGTGTCGCGTTGCCACGCCGAGGCCAGCTCCAGCGGCTCCTGCACGTGACGGGCGATCGCGGGCGCGACGTCGACTGCATGCATGACACCGAGCGAGATTCCGCGACCTAGGGACGGATTGGTGAATCCCCAGGCGTCACCTATCGGCACGAGTCCGGTCGCGCAGGGACGACCGTCGACGACGAACTCCCTCGTGGTGTTGGCGGTGCTCGCCATGGAGTTGACCTCCCCCGTGGACTCACCGTCGGCCCAATGAGCGTGCCTCGGAAGCGCGTGGACCACACGATCGAAGATCTTCGGATCACGGACCTTCCTCATCTCCTTGTCCTTCGGGGAGTGATACAGCGTCACCGACCAGTACCCGTGGTCCCCCGGCAAGGTCAGGATCGTGATCGATCCGATCGCAGCGAGGAGATCGCCTCTGATCTCGGGCAAGGCGGGACCTCTGTAGAACTTGGTGTTGTACACGAATCCCGCGTCTTCGACACGCTCGCCCGGTCGCGGACCCCCCGCTGCTTCGACCATGGCCGGCACCGGCGTCCGCCGGCCGGCGGCGTCGACGATCACCTCGGCCGACAGCGACTCGCCCGACTTCGTCTTGACCCCGACCACATGAGGTATGCCCTCGAGCACACTTGGTCCAGTCATGAGCTCGGTGACGACGCAATCGTTTCGGATCTCCACGCCGGGGGTGGACCGGGCGGCCGCGACGAAGGCGAACTCCAAGACCGGACGCCGACACGTGGTGATCGTCTCGAAAGGCTCGTAGTCGAAGACCCCGGGACCGTCCGGAAGCAGTTGGGCCAACTGCTCGATGATGTTGAACCTCACCGCACCCACGTCCGAGAGCTTGTCGAGGACAACGGGGAGGTGCTTTTCGAGGAGCGTTCGACCGCCGGCCTGCAAGTAGTGGACCTGACGGAACTGAGCCACGCTGCGCCGCTCCCAGGAGTCCCACGCTGTGTCCGCATTCTCCGGCGCAGCCTCGTCGCGGTCGAGCACGAGCACCTCGAGACCTTGCTGCGCCAACAACATCGCGGTCGTCAGACCAGTCGGTCCCCCTCCGATCACGACTACATCAGCCATCGCCGTCACCTCGCTTGCCGCGTTCTCCTGGAGCGGTGAACCACGGGAAGGCTAACCATGAGAAAGGCCAAACGAAAGGTGAGTACGCTCGCCTCGTGATCGTCTTCCTGCACGGGGTCCCCGAGACCAGCGCGATTTGGGACAAGGTTCGGTCGAACATGGCTTCCGACTCGGTGGCCCTCTCCCTCCCAGGGTTCGGCTGCTCCAGACCGCCCGGTTTCGGTGCCACCAAGGACGAGTACGTCGAGTGGGTCGTCGCGGAGCTCGATCGACTCGGGGGAGACGTCGATCTCGTCGGTCACGACTGGGGAGCAGGATTGACGTACCGAGTCGCCACAGCCCACGGAGACCGGTTGCGGTCCTGGGCGGCCGATGTGGCGAACATCATGCACCCCGGATACCAATGGCACGACTTCGCCAAGATCTGGCAGACGCCCGGCGAAGGCGAGGCATTCTTCGAAGAGCAGAACGCCGCTCCCGTGGAAGCACGCGCCGGGATCTTCGAGGCGTTCGGCGTCGCACACGACGACGCCGTCGCGCTTGCAGCTGCCTCCGACGAAACGATGGCGGGGTGCATCCTCGACCTCTACCGCTCGGCGACGCCGAACCCTTACGCCGACTGGCAGGATGCATGGGGGCCGACGACCGCGCCTGGCCTCGTCATCTGTCCCTTGGACGATCCCTTCGGTGACGAGACGATGTCCCGAGAGGTTGCAGACCAGTTGGGTGCTCGCCACGAGACGCTCGAGGGCGCCGGGCATTGGTGGCCGTTACAGGTTCCCGATGCCGGGGCGGCACTACTGAGGGATTTCCACGACTCGATCTAGGTCGGCGGCCTAAGGCGTCAGGCCGTAGGGGCCACCGTGCCGCACTGCTGACACACGTTGGAACCAACGGGCAGCGCCGCGCCACAGTTCGCGCACGCGCCGGGAGCCGGAGCGACGGTGGGTGCCGCGAATGCCGAGCCGGGCGGCTGCATGCCCGGCGACTGATAGGGCGTGCCGGGCGCTTGAGGCGCCGTGGTGAAACCGCCCGCAGCGCTCGCGGCCGGGACCGCGATCTCGTTCACCCGTGTCCAGGCGGCGAGGCCTAGGACGGCCACTCCTACCAATTCGAGCGTCGTCACGAGCGCCACGCCCGCGCGGAGCCCGGTCAAGGACGGGTTGGGACTGAAGACGATGCCTGCCACGACGGCGGTACCGAGAAAGAAGAGGGTCACCAACCCAAGGCCGCCGATGACGAGCGGCACAGGGCGCGTGCCGAGCCGGTTCTGGTTTCGCGCCGTTACGAGCGCCAGGGTGAGCGCACCGACCCCGATGGCCTCTATGAGACCGGAGGCGACCCCGACTCCTTTGTTGGTGACGTCCACGTTGAAGCCGGACCCGACCGCCAGCAGGAGCAGACCGGCGGAGGCCATGAGCCACGGCATTGCTTGAGGGTTCGCTGCCGAGGTCCCTTGAGCTGCACCCGAAGAACGCGCGACTCTGCTGAAGACGAGAAGCGCCCAGCCGCCGACGCCAACCGCGGCGATGATGTTCGCCGTCGACGCCGACGACGACGATGCGGCATTGACCAGAGAGCCGATGGCGATGAGCAACGTGGAGACGGCGGCCCCGGCCACCTCCCAGAGCGCAGTCGATTGCTGCTGCTGCTGCTTCGTCGCGATCTCCCGCACGACGATGCTGACGGCAACCAGTGCCCCGAAGGCCCCAGCGAAGTGCAGCCAGTCCGAGGCGTGCCCGAGATCGGTGAAGGTCGTGCCGGCGTTGCTGGGCGACAAGATCGCATATGCGAGGATCGCGAAAGCACTCCCGAGGACGTAGGCGGCAGCGGCAAGAACCGCGACCATCATCGCCATTCGAGACTTGGTGATCTGCTCCATTTCCCGCTCCCATCTCGCATTAAAAGGGAAGAACCCTTCCGGCGCAGCGGAGCAGGAGTTCTTCCGAGCTCCGCGATGCAGGGCGGAGGTTACTGCCGTTTCACCCATGGAGGGCGGATCGAGCTGGTTGGTGGCACGATGGCTGTGAATGACAAGCCACACGAGTCGCCCTGCGTGGGCTAGCTACGCGACCTGTTCGGGAACGCCGCGGTGAGCTACGACCGCGAGGCCGTCGTCGAGGCGCTGCCGAACTACGTCGTCGGCGGGGAGCTCGGACGAGGCGGCTGGGGGACGGTCCTCTCGGCACGACACCGTCAGCTCGATCGGGACGTGGCGGTCAAGCAGCTACCTGGCCACTTCGCCGAGGACCCTTCGATCCGCGCACGGTTCAGGATCGAGGCACGCCTGCTCGCTTCCCTGGACCATCCCCACATAGTCCCCGTCTACGACTACGTAGAAGAGGACGGTCTTTGCCTGCTCGTCATGGAGCTCCTCCCCGGTGGAACCGTGTGGAGCCGCTTCAACGCGGGAGGCTTCACGGCGACGTCTTCGGTGGCAACTGTGTTGGCCTGCCTGTCGGGGCTCCATGCGGCGCACGCGCACAACGTCCTCCACCGCGACATCAAGCCCGAGAACTTGATGTTCTCCGCCGCCGGCGCTCTCAAGGTGACGGACTTCGGGATCGCAAAGGTCATCGGCGGTTCGGAGACCCTCGTGACGCGAGCAGGCGACGTCCTCGGGACGCCGGCGTACATCGCTCCGGAGCAGGCGCGAGGCGGGACGCTTACTCCCGCGACGGACATCTACGCCGTCGCGACGATGCTCTACGAATTGCTCTGCGGTCGGCTTCCGTTCTCCGACGACGGCGACGCTTTGGCTTTGGTCTTCAAGCACGCCTTCGAGAAACCGGAACCCTTGAGCGACAAGGCACCAACCCTTCCGAACGGGCTGGCGCAGGTGGTGATGTCGGGATTGGCCACCGACCCGAACGAGCGACCTTCATCCGCCGAGGAATTCGGGCTCAAGCTGGCAGAGGCCTCCACCGCGGCATGGGGTCCGGGATGGCTCGCCGGGGAGACGACACCGGTGATGGGAGCGAGCAACATCGTGGCCGTCACCGAGAGACCAAGCACGGCGGCTGCACCTCGTGACGGCGCCGAGCTTTCAGGCCCGGCAGCTCGAGCCGAACCCCACTCACCGACTCCCTCTCCACCGACGGTCGTCAGACCCCCTGTCACTCCCCCGGTCCGGCCGACGGTGTCCGTGCGCGCCCATGGGACGCGCCTCGACGAAGTGTCCGAGCCTGCCGCGGAGCTCATGCCCCTCAGGGAGGTGGTGAAGCCACCACCTTCACCCGGGAGGTTCTTCGCGGCCGCTGCTCTGCTCGGAGGCTTGGCCCTCGTCCTGGCGCTCGTCGGTCTCGGACAGCCTTCTGTCGGGGGCAGCCTCCCCGCCGGCTCGGTCCGGGTCGCCGGAATCGACCCAGCGTCTGGATCCGCGGTCACCCTCGACATGTCCAAACCGATCCCCGTGATGGTCGTCTCGGACAGCTCGGGCGCAGATCACGTGCAGCTGACCGAGTCGGTGCTGGGCCAAGAGGTCTCCTCGGCCGATGCCCCACTGGCACCGGCGGCGCCCGGAGAAGTTGCCGAGGTGAGCCTCGGTGGCCGCTACCTCGTGGGAGGGAGCTTCACCGCGAAGGTCGAGTTGCTGCGGTCGGGTCAAGACGTGGGCGACCGGACGTTCCCGGCCCGGACTAGCCAGAGCGGATTGCTGAGCGTCCCGGCCGGAGTCGCGCTGGTGCTGCTGCTCTTTGCGATCGCCTATGGCGAGTCGTTGTTGCGGTCGCTTCGGCGCGCTCGGCGAGGGTTGACCGCACCGGTCGGCCTGACGATCATCGGCGCCGTCTTCGGCCTGGACTTCGTCGGCATCGCGTGGGTCCTCGCCAAGAAGGTGCCCACGGCCGAGTCGCTGGTCGTATGCGTCGTGATCGGGGCCGGCGCCGGTCTGGCAGCCGGGCTCGGTGGAATTCGGGCCGGTCAGCGGCGCCGGTATCGCCGGATCGAACGGCGCAAGACCGAGGCCGGTCGGGCCGCTGCGTGACGAAGGTGCGCGGCGCTGCCCAAGCGAGACAGGGATCGAAAACAAGGACCGAACATAGGATGAACATAGGGACAACACTGCCTTTTCGGCTCCATTGGTGGTACACCTAGGAAGGCATTCAAAATGTTGCGCTCAGCAGACCGCCACCAACGAACGTCCTCGACGAGATCCCGTCGGTTGGCGATGGCGATCGTGCCTGCGGTGGCCGGCCTGCTGGTGCTCCTGCTCCAGAGCTCCGCCCAGACCCAAGCGCCCCAATGGGCGATCTCGGTGGCTGTGTCGTCTGCGAGTTGGGGATCGGTCTCGTCTTCTCCCGCGCCTTCGGGCGTTCTCTCGGGTAGTCCGCCGGCGTGCACCGACAGTTGCACATGGGGATACGACATCGGAGAGTCGGGCTGCAACTCCCCAATCCAAACTCCCACCAACCCTCCTCCGGGAACCACACCTACGTCACCCCCGCCCACCACTCCCGCCACCACACCGACGACGGAACCGCCTCCCACCACCTCGCCGACCACGCAGCCCATCATCATCATCGTGCCCCCACCTCCTCCAGGTGGGGGTGGAGGTGGCGGTGGCGGTGGCGGCAATCCCGGCTACGGCGGGCCGATATCCGCTCATTTGGCGGTCTACTGCGCAGACGTCCCGCCTCCTGTGACGCTCAGCGCGGCACCGGCCGTGGGCTACCAGTTCGCCTCATGGACCGTTTCGAATCCAAGCTCCGTGAGCTCGGACTGCGGGACGGCACCAACCTGTACCGTGACCTTCGACTCCTCTGACGGCGGAAATGTGGGGGTGACCGCCACCTTCGTGCCCGTCCCTGGACCCCAGGCGAGCACCGGCTCCGGCTCCCTCAGCTCCAGATCGCCCGGCACTCACGCGGTCGAGCTCGCCTCCACGACTGAGAATGCCTCAAGCTCCTCTGGACTGTTGATCATCATCTTCTTCCTCCTCCTCGGCATCGCTTTGTTCGCACGCCAGGTCCGCAACACCCGACGCCCGAAGGAAGATGGACTCGACCGCTAGCCGCTCGAGTAAGCGTTCGAGGCGGCGCTCGAGTAAGCGTTCGGGGCGGATTCTCGTCCGATTCTGGGCAGCGGGCCTCGGAGTCGCACTGATCACCCTCGGGTATGGCGCAGGCGGAGCGGCGGCGGCCGCGGCCGGCGGAGTGACCGTGACCGGAACGCTCAACGGGCATCCACTAACCGGGACAGACGAAAGTCATCCGCTTCGGCTCTCACCGTCAGGGCTCTCCACTGTCGTCGTGGAGGTGGCGAACAACAGCTCGCGCACTGTCGACATCCGCACCGTCGTGCTGCAGGGCCAGGTGATCGGGCTCACATTCTTCGATTTCGAGACCTCTGTCGACCTCTCGGTGAAAGCCCACCACCAGAACGGAGTCAGCTACCTCTTGGATCTCTCCGGCCTGAACGGCGAGGCGACCGGCCTGATCCCCGGTTCCCTCAGCATCCTCGGCCCGAACAGAAACGTGATCACGAGCGATCCGCTGGTGACCGATGTCCGGGGATCCATCGTCTCCGTCTACGGGTTGTTCGGCCTCGGGCTCCTGTTGCTCACGCTTCTCGCCCTGGCGAGCACGCTTCTCTCGGTGGCCCGCCACAAGCTTTCGTCGAACAGGTTCAGGCGAGCGCTCAGCTTCATGGTTCCCGGGGTGGGGCTCGGCTTCGTGCTCGTGTTCACCTTGTCAGCCCTGCGGGTCTGGCTCCCGAGCAGCGGGCACTGGCTGACCATCGTGCTCGCTTTCTTGGCGGTCTTCTTCGCCGCGGGTTTCCTGTCCCCGTCTCCTGCAGAGGAGGTTGCGGACGAAGACCTCGAGAAGGAGCTCGCTGAGAGAGAGGGAGAAGCAGCTGAAGGGCCTGGAGGGACCGCAGAGCGGGCGGGGGCCGGAGGGCTCGGGGGCGCAGACGGGCCCGGGGGGGCCGAAGAGCCCGGGGGGAATGGAGAGCCTGGGGCGGCGAGAGGAATCGAGCCGACGCAGCCCGAAGTCCGCCCCGCTTCACTGAGCACGATCGTCACCAAACCGGTGATCGAAGGCGAGGCGACCTCGTAGCTCGAGGTTGCTCAGCCGGCTGTGCGTTCGGGCGTCAGCCCTGTGGCGCAGGGTCAGCGGCCCGGAACTCGATGCGACGACTTCCGATCGCGATGCGAGCTCCGCCACGGAGAAGCACCGAGTCGTTCGGGGAGAGTCGGCGCCACTCGGACTCACCAGGGCCGAGGACCTGAGTACCGTTCCGAGACCCGAGGTCGGTCAACTCGACGCCGCGCCGGCTCGGTCCTATGCGCGCATGGACCCGAGAGATTCCCCCTGTGTCGTCGTCCAACACGAGCGGGAGAGCCCTGCCTGCCGCGACCTCCTCCGCGGACCCCGGAGAGCGGCCCATTACGTAGGTGCCTTCCAGGGGCTGAGTCGATCCGTCTTCCATCACCAACTCGCCGCCCGGCTGACCCCCTCCTTCGGGTTTGGCCGACGGGGCACCCTCGGGTATGGGCAACGGGGCACGGCGCCCGGTCTGCGGTGAACCCAAGTCGAAAAGCTCGAACGTCTGTTTCGGCGGCACGATCGGTGGTCCGCCAGGTGCGGACTCGCCGGGAGCACCCGGAGTCGTCACGGCACGTGGCTCATTGCGCTCTCGACTTGCAGCGCGAACGCCTCGGCCGTGGGCGGGCGTTCGGCTGGTTCGGGCGCCAGCGCCCCACGCACAATCTCGGCGACCTCCGGCGACACCTTGGGCGAGATGACAGGCGGCTCCACAAGAGCCTGGCGCATCACCACGAAGACCTCACCCTCGGGGCTCCCCGGATGCAGCGGCGCACCCCCGCTCATGACCCAGTGGAGCACAACGCCGAGCGACCAGATATCGGTCGCACGCCCAGGCGCCAGGCCGAGCATGATCTTGGGATCGACATACTCGACGTCGTCGAGGCTCGGAAGCCGGGAAACGGCCTGGTCCGCACCGAAGAACTTGGCCATGCCGAGGTCCGCCAGCTTGGCTCCGTCGGCGTCGAGCAAGATGCACGAGGGCACGATGTTGCGGTGTGCAACACCTGCCTCGTGGAGCGAGTGGACACCGTGAGCGGCGTTCGCCACGGCCCGAAGCTTCTCGACTTCGGTCATCTCGAAGGTCGGCGCCTCGAGCGTGCCCAACCCCGGATCGTCCATCACGTAGAACATCCGGTCCCCGTCTCTTCCCGCGTCCAGTATTCGGACCAGGTACGGGGAGTCGACCGCAGCGAAGATCCTCAGCTCGTCGGTGGCTCGGCGCAGTAGCAGCTCGCTCGTGATACCGGAGACCACCTTCACCAGGACATGGTCCTTCTTGCTCCCGAGCCTGGGAGGCGGGGCGGCCACGAACAGCTTTTGCCCGCTGCCGCCCGCCAAGGGACTGAGCAGCTCATAGTCGGCGATCTGGTCCATGAGCACTCCTCGTGGCTCCTGGGGTTTGTCTTTGTTTTCCGTTGTCATTCTCTTCGTTGTGTTGCTATTTTGCGTGCCGGCAGCGCCTGCGCCAAGGGGGATGAGTGCATCCGAAGACCCCGGACCAGATCGTGGCGGTCGTGCTCATCGACATCGCTGTCATCGTCGTGGTCGCACGGCTGATGGGCACCCTGGCCAGGCGCCTGCGCCAGCCCGCTGTCGTGGGGGAGATCATCGCAGGACTCCTCCTCGGGCCCAGCCTGCTCGGGAAATTCCCCCACGACCCGTCGCTCGGGCTCTTTCCGATGGTGGTGCGTCCGTACCTGAACGTCGTGGCCCAGATAGGGCTGGTCATCTTCATGTTCATCGTGGGCCTGGAGCTCGACCTCAATCTGGTGCGGGGCCGGGAGCGGACAGCCATGACGACCTCTCTCTCGTCGATCGCCCTGCCCTTCGGGCTCGGCCTCCTGCTCGCTTCGTTCATCCACTCCCAGCACGACCATGTCGCCGGCAAGCTCGTGCACTTCTGGCCGTTCGCTCTGTTCGTCGGGGCGTCGATGTCCATCACCGCCTTCCCGGTGCTGGCGAGGATGCTCTCCGAGCGCGGCATGCAACGCACCGAGCTCGGTTCGATCGCCCTGGCGTGCGCGTCGGTGGACGACGTGCTCGCGTGGTCGATCCTGGCCGTGGTGATCGCGGTGGTGAACTCGACCGGTTTCGCCGGGGTGCCCAAGGTGATTGGCGAGGCGATCGCATTCGTGGTGTTCATGTTCGTGGTGGTGCGCCCGTTGCTTCGCCGACTGGGAGACGCTTACAGACGCGCAGGCCGGCTGACACCGAACATGCTCGCGGTCGTGATGGCGGGATTCCTCGCCGCCTCGTTCGTCACGGAGGAGATCGGCCTCCACCAGATCTTCGGGGCGTTCATCTTCGGCGTAATCATGCCGCGAGAAGACACGGCGGGAATGGTGCGCGAGATCCTCGAGCGGCTCGAACAGGTGAGCTTGCTCCTCCTCTTGCCTGTCTTCTTCGTGGTGACCGGTCTCGGAGCGAACGTCACGAGCCTGGGCCACGACGGCTTGCTCGTGTTGCTGGGTGTCCTGGCCGTCGCCATCTCGGGGAAATTCGTCGGCGCAACGGCGGCAGCGCGTCTTCAGGGCCTCAGCGGTCACAGGGCGCGCGCTCTCGGCGTGCTTATGAACAACCGGGGGCTGACCGAGCTCGTCATCTTGAACGTGGGCGTCAGCTTGAAGGTCCTCGACCAGTCGCTCTTCACGATCCTCGTTCTGATGGCCGTGATCACCACGATCATGACCGAGCCGCTGCTGCGGCTGGTCTATCCACAGAAGGTGCTCGAACGCGAGATCGCCGAGGCGGAGCGAGCAAGCCTCGGCCTGGTCGACGCATATCGCGTGGTCGCTGCGATCGAGGAGCCGCGTCGCGAGGAGGGGCTCGTCGACGTCGGAACGGCGATCCTGGGCGACGAGATTCCTGCCGAGCTCCTGCTGAGTCGTTTCACCGAGCGCGGTGAGGCACTGGAGATCGGCAGCGGTTTGGCGATCGATCTGGCACAGGTCGCGTCCGGCCTCACCGAGATGGAGGAGCTGACTGGCAGAGCCGAGGCAGCAGGGGTGCACGCCGTCGTCCGGGCGCAGTCGACCGACGACCTGGTGCGCGCACTTCTGTCGCAGGTCGAGACCGTCGAAGGAGACGTGCTCCTGGTTCCCGTCGACCTCACATCGCGGGTGAAGCCGTCCGAGCCGGCGGCCGACCGCCTCACACGCGAGGTCCCTTCGACCGTGGCGCTGCTTGCAGACCCCACAGGAGCAGGGATCCGTCACGGCGAGAAGGTGGTGGTGAACCCGGGCCACGGGAGCGACGGCGAGGTCGCCTTGGAGCTCGGCATAAGGATCACACGCTCGATCGGCGGATCCCTGGTTCTCGTCGCAGGCGACCGGCGCCATGCTCGCAGGTTCGAGCAGCTGGCCCGAACCCTCGAGACCGCCGGTGTCCCGACCGCGGTCGAGGTCGGCGAACATGGCGGAGACGAGGAAGGTAGGGAGGGAGAAGGGACGAGCGCGGATCGTTCGGAATTGGCGGAGCTCACGGAGCTCACGGAGCTGGCGGAGTTGGCGGAGCTCACGGAGCGGCCGAAGCTGACGGTTGCAGGCTTGTCAGGGCTCGATACGCACCTCGGCGCGAGCAGCGCGACGCGTGAGCTGGCCGAGGCGAAAAGGGGTCCCGTGCTCGTGGTCCGGGCCGGTCAGGGAGAGATCGGTGAGGGTTTGAACCACTTGCTCGCACGCCTCGGTTCCCACCCGACCGCGCAAGCAACCTCCGCAGACGCGACACCCGCGGTGGGGACACCGGCACCTGAGGACAGGAACACCAGCGCCACGCCGACCGAAGTGGGCGGTTAGGGCGATTGCAAGGCAGCTGCTTTGGCTGGTAAGGAGCACCGATGAACGGCAACGACAACGACATGTCCAGGCACACGATCAGGGCGCCCCACCAGGCGGGCACGCTGACGGTCGAACGTGAGCCCGAGCCGACCTCGGCTCAAGGCGATCTGACCGATGCCCTCATCGCGCGCGACTTCTGGAGCGAGCAGGAGCTGCAGCAGGCGGGCATCCCGATTCGTGACGTGGAGCTGGTGACGGTGGGCGGCGGCATCGGCTCGTTCGTGGCGGCCGACTACCTGCGGATATTCGGGGTTTCGCCCGACAAGATCAAGGTGCTGACACAGCTCGACTACCCGTGGCAGACCTACGAGTACCTGACACGGGTCTCCCAGATCCCGGTGGGCGAGAGGCTGCGATCGGACTCCGCCTCTCGTCCCGACTGCCTGTGGGGATTCCCTTCGTACGCGTTCTCGGAGGCGTTCCACGCCAAGAACCTCCGTGACCTGATCGCTCCGATCTTCCAGGTGCTCACGGAGCCGATCTTCACCGACTACTACACCCCGAAAGCCGGCCACGTGTTCGGCATGTTGCGCCGAGAGGCGGACCGCATCTCCTACGACCAGCTCGTCGAAAAGGGACTAGTGCGCATGGTGCGGCGTCGCGCCGGTGGCGGCTACTTCACCATCCTCACCCCGCCGGCCGGGACGTCGCCGACTAAGAGGGTTGCCTACCGGAGCAAGTTCGTGCACATCGCCGTCGGGTACCCGGGCCTCAAGTTCCTGCCCGACCTCCAGGACTACCGTCAGCGCTACAACGACTTCCGGCACGTCGTGAACGCCTACGAGCCGCACGAGCACGTCTACCAGGAACTCAATCAGCGGCCGGGAACCGTCATCCTGCGCGGTGGCGGCATCGTGGCGTCACGCATCCTCCAGCGACTGACCGACGACCGTGACAGGTCAGGCGCTCAGACCCAGATCATCCACCTCTTCCGGACCTACGTGACCACCTCGCACGGGCCGAGCATCTTCATGCGCCGGCACGGCGCGAACGGGTGGGCCTATCAGGGCTTCAACTATCCGAAGTCCGCGTGGGGCGGACAGCTGTGGGCGCAGATGCGGAAGCTCGAAGGAAAAGAGCGCGAGGCCCTCTACAAGGTGATCGGCGGCACCAACACGCCGAAGCGGAAGCTCTGGCTGCAGCAGCTCGACCGAGGACGCAGGGAGGGCTGGTACAGGACGATGGTCGGAGAGGTCGACTCGGTGGTGCCCGGGACCACGTCCGGCACCATCACGAGGATCAAGACGAAGGACGGCCTGATCGAGATCCCCGCCGACTACATCGTCGACGGTACAGGCCTCGAGGCCGACATCGCCGAGCACAGGCTGCTCGCTGACCTTCTCGAGCACGGCGGCGCGGGGAGGAACCCGCTCGGTCGTCTCGACGTGGAGAGAACGTTCGAAGTGAAGGGCACGCGCAGTGGAGCTGGTCGCATGTACGCGGTGGGCGCGCCGACCTTGGGCGGGTACTTCCCCGGCGTCGACACCTTCTTAGGGCTCCAGCTCGCCACCCAGGAAGTGGTCGACGACCTGGTGAGGCAAGGCTTCGCAAAGCGGCTCGGACCGATGCGTTCGACGCAGCAGTGGCTGCGTTGGGCGCGCAACAAGAAGATCTGAGGAGGTCGTCGTGGTACCTACGCTGTCGGGACGGATACAGACCCGGATAGCGGTTCTGGGCGTGGTCGGCTCGTTGTGGCTGCTGATCATCACGCCGGTGTTGCCCCAGAACGCTCCGGTCGGTGAGATGTACCAGGCCACCTTCTTGACTCTGGGCCTGGTGATCGGATTCGGCGTGATCTGGGAACTGATCTACCACGGTTTGCAGCAGTTTCGCTGGGAGAAGGACTGGCCTGCGCTGTTCGGGCTGGTCCTGGCAGTGCCCGAGGGCCTGGTCGTGTGGCTGGTCCTTAGGACGGCGTTCTCGAACAGCGTGCCGAGGCCCAACGGTGCATCGTTCCTCATCGCGTTTTCGACCGTGTGGCTCGTCACCTGGATGTGGGTCAACGGGCCCATGCGCGTGCCCTTCGTCCACTGGCGCTTTCGCGGTGGCCGCCTGATCTGACATCCGGCAAGTCCGACAAGCTGAAACATCCGACAAGACAGTCTCATCGGAGGAACTTCATGAACATCGCCGATCTGCAGATGCAGGTGCACCCGGGGGACGGCCTCGTCGCGCACTTCGGGACAGCCGTGCTGTTTCTGCCGGGGGACTCGTCCAGCTCGGCGTTCGCCGACGAGTTGCTCGCCATGGTGGAGTCGGGCTCAGCGACCTACGCTCCGGCCCCCGGCCGCCAGTTGATCCGAAAGCTCGCGGGCCTCGTCACTGCTGCCGAACCGGCCGAGGTCGGCTCGTTCGCCGTGGCAGCTGCAGCCGACGACGGGATCGCCCTGATGCTTTGTGGATCGGTGGACCTTCACATCACCGCAGAGTCAGGCAAGGAATCGTTGTCGGGTCGAGACGTCGCAACCTGGGTGGACCGCTTAGTGCGCGATCCTTTCGACCGTCTCGTGGTGATCCCGAGCGGTTCGACCGAGCAGACCCTCGACCCCCATGCCGATCTGCGCTCTGGAACCGTGAGTGGGTCAGGGCTCACGTTGTCGCCGCGCCGAGCCCGGAGCGCGGTCGCAATCGACAGCCCTCCTCGATCCGAGCCTGAGGCGGTCGCCGCCCCGGATGCGCGGGTGTCCGAAGCCGCCGCACCTCAGCCGCCCGCGCCGGCCGCACCTCCCGCGCCGGCCGCACCTCCCGCGCCGCCCGCGCCGCCTCCCGCGCCTCCGGCTCCCCCTGTCATGAAGGAACCAGTCGTCAGGGAGACGAGTTTCGTCTCGATCGACCTGTCCACCCCGCCGGTCGACGAGATCACCCCGCTCCCCCTAGCGAGCGAACCCGCTGCCCAGGCCGAGGCCGAGGTGGCTGCAGCAGCGGCGGCAGACGCAGCAGAGGGGAAGATCCTCGGGATCTACTGCTCACGAGGCCACTTCGACGATCCGAGAGCACGCTTCTGCGCGATATGCGGCATATCGATGGTGCAGCAGACCCACAATCTCGTCTGGGGGACGAGGCCCTCGCTCGGCGTGCTCGTCCTCGACGACGGCGCAAGCTTCGCTCTGGACCACGACTACGTGATCGGGAGGGAGCCCGAGACGTCGGATCAGGTTCGCTCGGGCGAGGCACATCCGATGCTCGTCGACGATCCGACCCTCAGCGTGTCACGCGTCCACGCGCTGGTCCTGCTGCGCGACTGGGAGGTCCGAGTGGAGGATGCCGGGTCGGCCAACGGAACGAGCGTGATGCGGCCTGGCACCGCGGAGTGGATCCGTCTCTCGTCCGGGGAGCCGATGACGATCACCGCAGGGACACGCGTCCGGCTGGGCGACCGCGAGATGGTTTACGACTCGCACTTCAAGGCCAGCTGACGCTCTCGGGTTCTGCTCCTCCCGGTCTCCCGGTTATCTCGCGCTGCCGCCCGACAGCGCCCTGTCGAGGTTGGCAGCCGCGCTGATGAGGGCCAAGTGTGTGAAGGCCTGGGGGAAGTTCCCGAGAGCCTCGGCTGACCAGCCGATCTCCTCGGCGTAGAGGCCCACGTGGTTCGCGTAGGTCAGCATCTTCTCGAACACATAGCGTCCTTCGGCGATGCGCCCGGCGCGAGTGAGCGCTTCGACGTACCAGAACGAGCACAGGTTGAACGTCCCCTCACCCCCTGCAAGCCCGTCGGAGCCGTCGGTCTCGTATCTCCTCACGAGGCTGTCGCTCACGAGCTCCTCGCTGATGCGGTCGAGGGTCGCGAGGAAGCGCGGGTCGCTCGGACCGGCGAATTTGACCAAGGGCATGATCAGCAGGGATGCGTCGAGCGAATCGCTGCCCGGGTACTGGACGTAGGCACCGCGCTCGCGGTTCCAGCCCTCGTTCTGAACAGCGAAGTAGGCGGCGTCTGCTGTGTCCCTCCAACTCAAGATCGGGGCTGGCAACCCGCGCTGGCGTGCGATCCGCATCCCACGCTCGAAGGCCACCCACGTCATGAGGGACGAGTACGTGAATCGGCGCCGGCCTCCACGATTCTCCCAGACCCCGTCGTCCGGCTCCTCCCAGTGCTTCTGGAGCCAGTCCAGCTGCCTCGACAGCGCCATCCAGAGGTCGTACGCGATCGGACGGCCGTGCTTGTTGAAGAGGTACACCGAGTCCATGACCTCTCCGTAGATGTCCAGCTGCAGCTGGTCGGCCGCCGCGTTCCCTATGCGAACGGGGCGCGATCCCTTGTACCCCTCCAGATGGTCGAGTTCGAACTCAGGGATCTCGGGGTTTCCGTCGATCGAGTACAGCACTTGAAGCCCGTGGTCGGCCGGAGCTTCTCGGCATCGAGCCTCGAGCCAGTCCATGAAGCCCGCCGCCTCTTCGGTGAAACCTAAGCGCATCAGCCCGTAGAGAGTGAACGCCGCGTCGCGGATCCAGGTGTAGCGGTAGTCCCAGTTGCGTGGGCCTCCGACGAACTCGGGCAGCGACGTCGTCGGCGCCGCGACCAGCGCCCCGGTCGGCTGGTACACGAGAAGCTTCAACACCAAGGCGGAGCGCTCCACCATCTCTCGGTAACGGCCCTGGTATCGCGACCGACGCAACCAGTGCCGCCAATAGGTCACGGTCTTGTCGAACAGCTCTTGGGCTTCGCCTTCCACCAGAGGCCGAGGCTCTCCACCCCATTCGAGCAACAGGTCGGCGCCTTCTCCCGGCAGCAACCGCACGACCGAGGTCGCGGCAGGGCCGTCCACGGAGAAGACCAGGTTGGACCGCAGCACCATCTCGGCGTTCCCGGCGCCGGGGGCCTTGAACACCACTCCCCCGGCCTCCAGCGGGTGAACTGTGTGACCGACCCTCGCGAAGTCGAACGAGGGTCGGCAGCTCACCACGAAATCCACCATTCCCCGTACCGCTCGGAGCCTTCGCACGACAACATGCGGAGAGTCCGTCGAGCGATGCTCGTCGTGCGGCACCATGAAGTCGACGACCTCTCCCACCGAGTCCCGTCCGAGAAAGCGCGTGACGAGCACGTTGGAGTCCGGCATGTAGAGCTGCTTGGTCCGCACCGTGTCCTCGCAGCGCACCGAGAAGCTGCCTCCCCGATCGGCATCCAGCAACGACAAGAAGACAGCAGAGGAGTCGAACCGCGGAAGGCAGCACCAGTCGATGGTCCCGTCCGTCGCCACCAGCGCGACCGTGTGCAGGTCCCCTATGACCGCGTGGTCCTCTATGGCGTGGTAGCGCTCGGCCACAGGCACTACACCCCCCGTCGGTGGGCTGACCCATCGATCATGCCAGAGCGCCGTGCTCGAGACCCACTCATCGTCGCCGCACTCGCGCCATCACGCGCGAGAACTTGCTCGACTCAAGGGGCTGCCCGCGGTCTGAAGCTACGTTTCGGGTCGATGGGGACGCCCGATGCCGTGGTCGTTGGCTCCGGACCCAACGGTCTCGCCGCGGCTTTGACCCTTGCCCGGGCGGGGCTCGTGGTGGAGGTCTACGAACGTAGTGAAACGCCCGGCGGAGGCTGCAGGACCGAAGAGCTCACACTGCCGGGTTACCTTCACGACGTCTGCTCGGCGGTTCATCCGCTGTTGGCCGAGTCACCCTTCTTTCGGGGGACCGATCTCGAAGCACGAGGCGTGAAGCTTTGCCGGTCGAAAGTGGCCTTCGGCCATCCCGTCGACGGGGACCGGGCCGCTGCCGTCGTCGAGTCTGTCCACGAGACGGCGTCGGGGCTCGGAACAGACGCCTCGGAGTACCTCCGGGTGTTCGAGCCTCTGGTACGCGACACGCCCCGGATCATCCCGACGCTCCTTGCCCCGATCAGGTCGGTCCCCACTCATCCCTTCGCGATGACGAGGTTCGCTAGACGAGGGCTTCTTTCTGCGCAAACGATCGCGAGGACGTTTCGAAGCGACGAGGCTCGTGGCATCCTCGCCGGCGCAGCAGCCCATGCGATGCTGCCCCTCGATCATCTGCTCACCGGAGCGTACGGGCTGCTGTTCACGATGATGGCCCACTCATCGGGTTGGCCACTGGTGAGAGGTGGGAGCGCCCGGGTGACCGACGCCATGGTGAGCGAGCTCGAATCGCTCGGGGGTCACGTGCGGACCTCCAGCAGCGTGCGAACCCTCGACGAGCTGCCCCCCTGCAAGCTCGTCATGCTCGACATCTCGGCGCGCCGGCTCCTGGAGCTCGCAGGCGCTCGGCTGCCGGCGCGCTACAAACGTTCGCTCGAGCGGTTCAAGCACGGACCGGGTGTGTGCAAGGTCGACTGGGCGCTCGACGGTCCTGTTCCCTGGGGGGCTCCGGCGTGCCGGGACGCAGGGACGATCCACGTGGGGGGAACGTTCGAGGAGATCGCACGAAGCGAGTCGGAGGTCGCTTCGGGACGCCACCCTGAGCGTCCCTTCTGCATAGTCGCCCAGCCGAGCGTCAGCGACTCCTCGCGCGCGCCGGCGGGACATGCCACGTTGTGGGCGTACTGTCACGTGCCCGCTGGGTCCACCTTCGACATGACCGAGCGCATCGAATCGCAGATCGAGCGCTTCGCCCCCGGGTTCCGTGACCGTGTGCTCGCGAGGGTCACGAGAACTGCGGCGCAGATCGAGAGCCACAATCCGAACTACGTGGGTGGCGACGTGAGCGGTGGACTCGCCACGCTGCGCCAGACCCTGTTCAGGCCGGCAGTCCGCTGGAACGACTACCGGACGCCACTCGAGGGCGTCTATCTGTGCTCCGCTTCGACACCGCCGGGCGGCGGGGTGCATGGGATGTGCGGATACAACGCCGCCACGTCTGCCCTGGCGCGACTGCGTTCGCGTCGTCCCGTGGGGCGCTAGCCGTCGTCGGGCACTGCGGCAGCAGCGGCTGCTGCCTGTTTCTTGGTCGGGGTGCCGGTCAGCGTCGTCGTCGGGTTCACCGGCAGTATCACTGGCCCTTTTGGGCTCTGACCGAAGTTGAAGTCGTCGATCAGGTTGCCGAGTATCTTCTCGTCCTCGCGAACGTCAGGTCTCGGGTCGGGCCGCCCGTCGGTCGCCGGGTCAATGCGCTGGCCGTTCAGGAAGTCGTCCTCGATGAACTTGTCGTAAGCGTCGAAGCTCAGCGTCTGGTGGTCTATGTACCCGCTTTTGGCATACGGGCTTATGACCATGGCCGGAACACGGAGCCCGTATCCATTCTCGTCGACGCTCGGCGGCACGACGTTGTCGTAGAAGCCGCCCCAGTCGTCCCATGCCAGGAAGATCGCCGTCGAGTCCCAGTCGGGGCTTTTCATCACGGCGTTTATCAAGCTGGTGACGTAGCTCTGCCCGAAGCTCACCGGGGACGGGGGATGCTCGCTCACCGCGTTCGAGGGAACGACCCACGAGACCGCCGGCAGGTTGCCCGACTTGGCCGCGTCGTAGAACTTGGACACGTCCTGGATGTTGCCGAGCTGGTGGTCGGCCTGAACGGTGTCGAACCAAGGAAGCGGGTTCCAGATCCCCGGCGTGTTGGCGTTCTGTCTGACGGGGGCGCAGCTCATCGCCGCCGGGTTCTCACAGTCGGGCTCGCTGCCACTCACCACGTAATAGCCCCAGCTGACGTGCGACTTGTACATCAGGTACGTGAGATCGGTCCACGCGTAGATCGCCTGGCCGCCGTTCTTCTTGCCGCCGGTCAGCGGCCCGGCCTCGCCTCCGTAGACGGCGGGTGCGTTCGATGGATGCTCGGATGGCCGCGTCTGAAGTGAGTTCACGCAGCTCGATGGGTTGTCCTTCTGAGTGCAGAACGCCGACCACTCCGATACG
>DAIQQK010000036.1:0-25470 GCA_036786835.1 Acidimicrobiales bacterium
GGCCCTGCTTCGACGGCGCCGGCTCGTGTCATCACCGGCCCTACGCCGGAAAGTCCCATGAAGAAGGAGTGGAAGAGGGCATAAACAGGCTCATCTTCTCCGCGCTCGCGCCACCACGCGGTCAGTAGGACGGGAAGATCGGGGGGCATCTGGCCACCCGAATGGTTTCCCACGACGAGGAAAGGTCCTACCTTCGGCAGCCGTTGGAAGCCCCGCACCTCCGGCCGGAAGTAGGACGCATACAGTTCGAGGATCGGTCGCACGGCACGAAGGAACGCCGGATCGCGAGCAGATCCCACCTGAGGTTCGGTGCTGCTGTCGCCTTCCACTACTTGTGAACTATGCACCGTGTCCGCCGAAACCTCAGCATCGAGTGGTGGAAGGCTTCGTCGCCCGGCTGGCCATCAGCCCGCTGGAGGTGTCCTTTTGACACTCTGATGCTTGTTTGAGCTCGGCCAGGGAGTGGTGGAGCGCGGTTGCGATCGACCACGGATCGGGAACACTCGTCGGGCAGCCGAGCACCGAGACATGTAGGGCATCGGCGTAACTCCAAGCCGTGATGTTGAGGCCGATTCCCTCGAGTATCGGACCCACCGAGTAGATGGCATCGAGGACGGCGTCACCCACTGTCAGCCTTTGAGGTGGTCCCGCGACGTTCGAGATTACAAGGTTCACCGGGGGCCGCACGTGGTTCGCCAGATGAGTCCGAGCCCATGCGCGCACGGCTAGTGCGTACAGCTGCGGGGGAACGACGTCTGCCCGCTTTTCGAGCAGGTCGTTGCCTAGCACGGAGCGGACCTCTTTCGCTGCGGCGGCTACGTCGTGGATGTGGCAGAGACGCTCGAGAGGATCAGCAATGTCGGTTCCGATCGACACGTACAAGTTGTCCACATGGTTGCCGCCCAGCCGGACAGTGCTCGGATCGGTCGAGACTGGCACGCTCGCCACCAGCGGACGGGCGGGTAGTGCTCCCGATTCGAGCAGATATGAGCGGACCGCTCCGGCGCACACGGCCAGAAAGACATCGTTCAGCGTCGTACCGTGCCTCCGGCGAATGGCTTTGAGGTCGTCGAGCACGAGGGTCGTCATCGCGTACGTTCGCGCGGGGGAAAGCGAGACGTTGAACGGCGTCCTCGGGGCCTCGAATGGAAGGGGTGGTTTGACGTGTGACGCTCGCCTCTTGGCCTCCGACTGACGCAATCCCCGGACTGAACGTCGAGCCAACCGAGGAAGTTGTCCTAGCCGCGTGATGTGGGCGTGTGCCGCCAGCCGCAGGAGCTGCGACGGCGTGGGAATTTCCTCGGAACGCCAATCGTCTGCCTGGGTGTGCGGGTCCAGTGCGCTCTGAAGGAGGGCGACGGTGGCCGCCCCATCGGCTACGGCATGGTGCACGTTCGCAACGACAGCGATCCGATCGTCCGCAAGCCCTTCGACCACAACGATCTCCCACAGGGGACGATCCCGAGGAAGTGTGCGACCCGCAACGTCGGCCACCACGGCGGCGAGCTCTTGCTCGCCCCCTGGTTTCGCGGCCTGCCGGCGAGTGACGTGTCTCTTCAGGTCGAAGTCGGGATCCTCGACCCATACGGGGTGCCCAAGACCCAATGGGACCCGCACTGCCCGTCGACGAAACGGTGGGAGCCGGTTGAGCCGGTGGCCGAAGAGTTCGACGATTTCGTCATACGAGTACCCACCCGATACGCCCGACATGTCGAACACAGCGACCTTCAAGGTGTGCATATGTGTCGAGGCGGTCTCCGAGTACAGGAACTTCGCGTCAAGCCCAACCATTGGCTCCATTTGGTCAGCCCTTGTTGGCCGTGCTCGTCCAGCTGAGCCCGGAATGCGTCAGTGATTCCACCAAGAATGCCTCGACCTGGCGTGACCAGAGATAACCCACATGGTTCCCTGAGTACCAGTTGATCGATGGCTCGTCCCAATGCTTCCACAGCTTGCGGGCCTGCTCAGGAAAGGCCAGGCGGTCGCCATAGCCCGCGAACAAGAACCGACGATCAGCCTTGACCTTCGGTTCGAAGCTCATCGGCGACACCACCCGGTAGACGTCCTCAGCCACCCCACCCAGGATTCGGTGTTCGATCGACCGGGATCGAATGTGATGGGGGCTGTGGTCGTGGAACAGGGACGGGAAATCCACCACTGGGACGCCGGCGACCACGACGTCGAATCCTTCTTCGACGCCGGCGAGCAACGCCACAACATAAGACCCGAGCGAGACCCCGTACAGCCCGATAGAGGTGGCCCCCTGGTCCCTGATCCATGACACGAGGCGGCGGATATCCCAAACAGCCTGAGTGAGTCCGTGGATGGTGTTCATCATGTCAAAGGACAGAAACGGCTCACCACTTACTCGGGTCACCTTGCGCGGTCCGTGCAACGGCAGGACAGGCAACGCGACATTGAGCCCGAGCCCGTGGTGCAGCTTGGCGGTGTGCAGACCGATGAAGTCCATGAAGGGAAATCCCATTGAGAATCCATGCACACACACGACCCATGGGCGCGGCTCGCCAGGGTGCCGGACGATGGCGGACGTAGCCCGACGATTGGGTTCGTAGGCCATCCACCGATCGCCGCCGGGTTCCCCAGCGCGGACGGAGAACTCGCTGTCGTAAGTGACTCGGTCGTAGCCCTGGCCGAGAGCCCAGCCGCGATTGGTCTTGACTTGCCGCTCGAGGAGCACAGGCGGTTGGCGGTGATAGGAGCCGGGCGAAGCGATCCAACCACGGCGAGAGAACAGCCTTCTGGCATCTGCGAGCTCGGCACTCACTCGGGTGAAGTCGGCTCGGCGAGGAAACCGACTGGGTGCCATCACCATGGCCAGTAAGGCCTCATCCATGGCGACTCCGGCGGCCAGTGCCAACGACAGGCTCGGAGCCGGCACGCCTGTTGAGACCTCACCGCTCGCCGCTGCCCCCGCCATGAATCGCAGTGTGCGAGGTAGGGCGAGGGTGGCGCGGGCGAGTGTCCGGCGCCCGAGGAACTTCCATACGGCGCGATAAGGCCCAAGAGCACGCTCGACGAGCGACCGAGATCCCTGTACCTGGCTGGTCGAGCGAGGCGGCAGTCCCGCGCCTCCCGATGCCTCCGCGCCAATGACGGCGTGCTGGGCGTTTCCCACGAGCCCCCCTCGCCGATGCGACGCCGTTCCGCCGGTCGGCGCGTCACCCGTCCCGAAGCCATACTAGGTCGAGATGTGAAGAAGGAATGAGCGAAGAGGGGAGCAGCGGTGGAATTCAATCTCGCCGACCTCTTCGAAAGCGTTGCTGACGTCGTAGCAGAGCAGCCTGCAATTGTTGCTGGTGAGCGCCGACTCACCTACTCCGAGCTGGACAATCGGGCGAACCGGCTGGCGCATCATTTCGTCGGCGCAGGCATCGGGCCAGGTGACCGCGTGGGTCTGCAACTCACCAACGGCACCGAGTACCTCGAAGGGATGCTCGCGTGTTTCAAGATCCGAGCGGTCCCCGTCAATGTCAATTACAGATACGTCACCACTGAGCTTCGTTACCTCTACGAAGATGCAGGGCTGGTCGGGCTGGTCTTCCACAGTCGCTTCGCCTCGGCGATCACCGATGCTCTGGCCGGCATGCCCGATCGTCGGACGCTGCTCGAGGTGCTCGACGATACGACCAGTTCGGGACTCGGAGACGACTATGAGGAGGCCCTGGCGTCGGAGTCAGGATTCAGCGACTTCGCGAGGCGTTCAGGGGATGACCTCTACTGCGTCTACACCGGCGGTACCACGGGAATGCCGAAGGGAGTGCTTTGGCGCCACGAGGACATCTTCTTTGCCGGAATGGGAGGTGGCGACACGTTTCATTCCGGCAACGTCATTGGGGTCCCTGAAGAACTTGCAGCGCGCGTGACGGGGCCGGGCATGACCGCGCTGCCGTGCCCACCCTTTATGCATTCGAGTGCACACTGGCTGGCGTTCACCGTTCTGTTTGGTGGAGGGAAGCTCGTGACGCTGCCGAGTGGACGCTTCGACCCTGGCGCCGCGTGGCACTTGGTCGGCGTAGAAGCGGTGAACGTCATCGTCGTCGTGGGCGACGCCATGGCTCGACCACTCCTGGACGACCTCGATGCTCACCGGGACGACTACGACATATCGTCGCTCATCGCGGTGGGCTCAGGCGGCGCTGTCCTCTCACCTTCGACCAAGCAGCGCCTAACACAGGCTCTCCCGGGTTGCATCGTTGTCGACGCCTTCGGGTCGTCGGAGACCGGGCAGCTTGGCGGACATGTTCCGGACGACGATCCCTACGGGGCTCCGCGCCTCCGCGTCGACGAACATACAGATGTCTTCGACGAACAGCTGCGACCGGTGGCGCCGGGTTCGGGTGTCGTTGGCCGCGTGGCCCGTAGTGGCCACATCCCGATCGGGTACCTCGGGGACGCCGAAAAGACAGCTGCCACCTTCGTCGAAGTGCGAGGCAAGCGTTGGGCACTTCCGGGCGACCTGGCCACGGTGGACGCCGATGGGGCGATCAGGGTCCTCGGTCGTGGTTCGCTGTGCATCAACACCGGAGGGGAGAAGGTCTTTCCCGACGAGGTGGAAGCCGCCGTGAAGAGCTGCGACGACGTCGAAGACGTTGTCGTTGTCGGCGTTCCAGACGCGCGGTACGGCGAGCGGGTTGTGGCTGTGGTGCAGGCGCGCCCAGGGTGCAGAGTCGACGACGAGACGGTGAGAGTCATGTGCCGGGGACGGTTGGCCGGGTACAAGGTGCCGCGGCAAATCATCCTTGCCGACGCCATCACGCGCTCGCCGTCCGGCAAGCCCGACTATCGATGGGCCAAGGCCTTCGCCTTGACGGCACAGGCCAGTGACGCCTGACAGGTCAATGCCTTCGTTGCCTATCCTCGGCCAGATGTGCATCTTGCACTGCCACGTGGACACGTACACCTGATGACGAATCGACATGTTCCTTTGGGATCGGTCGACGGATATGTCGATCCGGCATTCGCTCCGGCTGTGTCCCACTTCGCCCGGCTTTTCAATTCTGGTAGCACAGGTGGCGGAGCCCTGGCGGTCCGGTTGCACGGACGACCCGTGGTCGACGTGTGGGCCGGATTCGCTGACCGCCGCCGCGAACAGCCCTGGACGCGGGACACGGTCACGATCTGCTTCTCGACCACCAAGGGTGTGGCATCAACCGTCATCCATCGCCTCGCCGATCGTGGTCTTGTCGAGTACGACGCACCGGTGGCGCGCTACTGGCCGGAGTTCGGCGCTGCCGGTAAGCAAGCCATCACCGTGCGACAGCTGCTCAGCCATCAGGCCGGCCTGCACTCGATGACCGACCTCGTTGGGCGCCCGGAGGACCTACTCGATCACATCGCACTCGAAGAGCGACTGGCAGCCCGACCCGCCGACCCACGACCAGGGCACCCCGGTTACCACGCAATGACTTATGGGTGGCTGGTCAGCGGGTTGGCGAGAAGGGTCACTGGGCTCGGCATGGCCGCCTTGGTGACCAAAGAGCTCGCCGATCCGCTCGAGACCGACGGCTTGTGTATCGGGATGCCGCCCGACGGCATTCGTCGTTTTGCTCCGCCCATAGGTCGGACCCCGCCGGTGCGGCCGACACCGCGAGTATTCGCCATTTTGAGCGCCCGGTCCATGCCGACACTCCGTAAGCTCGAGTACACCCGTCGCTTTCTCGAGGCGCTCTATGTCCCGTATTTCGACCAGGTTCTGACGGGTCCGTCGCCTGCGGTGTTGAACACCGAGATGCCCTCTGTGAATGGCCTCCTCTCGGCTCACGCCCTCGCCAAGCTCTACGCGGTCATTGCGAACGACGGAGAGGTCGATGGCGTCCGGCTCCTTTCACCCGAGACGGTGGGCGCGCTGAGCAAAGTCCAGACAAGGGCGCACGACTCGGTTATCGGAATGAGGATGAATTGGCGCATGGGTTATCACCGCGCCGGCGCACAGGGATACAGGGGTGATACCGCCTTCGGGCACTACGGCTTCGGTGGCTCGGGAGGTTGGGCAGATCCTGCGACCGGATTGTCCTTTGGCTTTGTCACCAACGAGCTGAAGTTGATCCAGGCCCCTGTCGGTGGCGACCGTCGCATCTTTCGCTTGGCGGGACTGGTGCTCAAATCGGCCGGAATGGCGCAGCGCGGACGGTAAGCAAGACGGTTTCGTCTTTCGGTGAGTTAGCCTTCGATCGGGCAGCCTCACCGAAGGTGTCCGGCCACGCCGGCGAAGGTGAGTGCCCGAACGGGGGGCGATGATGACGGAGCTGATCGAACGACCGGGCGTCAAGCCTGCCGGCGAGAAAGGTGGAGGATCCCCAAAGAGGAGGCGGCCTTCCTTGTCGCTCGTTCTGCGGGGCCCACGGCCGGCGGTGATTCTCGTAGTTCTTGTACTTGTCGCCGGTGCGATCGTGGGGGTCGTAAAAGCGACCTCCGGTTCTGCGAAGCAGATGAAGACCATCACGCTGGTTTCCCCTTCCTACAAACCTCAGGGGGTGTTCGGAGGAACCGATGACTACCACTGCACTCTGTTGAACCCACACGTCACTCGAGACTCGTACATCATCTCCAGCCAGTTCAAGGCAGGAAGCCCCGAGGACCACCACGCCATCCTCGCCCTCGTTCAGCCGTCCCTGGCCGCCACTGCTCTTAGCGACAATGCCTCCACGGGAGGCAAGGGTTGGACTTGCTTCGGTGCGCCGGCGCTGCCCGATGCCTCCCTCCTCGAGTTCTTCAACGCGCCGTGGCTCAGCGTCTGGGCTCCCGGACACGGAGCAGACGCACTTCCGAAGGGGACTGGGATCGAGCTCCCGGCGGGAAGCCTCGTGATCATGCAGGTGCACTACAACTTGCTGGTCGGCGACAAGCCCGTGCAGAACTCGCTCGTGCTCGACACCGTCCCCATCTCTGCGCCGCTGCTGCCCTTGCACCTCGACCTGGCTCTGGCATCGCCGAACATTCCGTGTCCATCCGGAGTCACCGGCCCGTTGTGCGACAGGGCAGCCTCTCTCGCCAACCTCGGTGTCCGCTTCGGTTCGGAGGCGGTGTTGACTGTGGACGGGATCGAGCAGATGTGCGGAGACAATGTTTCGGATCCTCCAGCCGGAGACACCGCGTCGTGCACCCGGTCCATCGGCGAGAGCGGTTACATAGTGCGGGTCCAGGCCCATATGCATCTGCTCGGACGCAGTTTTTCGATGGTGCTGAATCCTGGAACGCCGCAGGCAAGGACTGTTCTGAACGTCGCGGATTACAACTTCCATTATCAGAAGGCGTACAACCTGAGCACGCCGATCCAGGTGAAGGCGGGTGACCAGCTGCAGGTGAACTGCAACTACGACCCGACCCTCGCTCAGGAACTGCCCATCCTGCGCAACGCACCCCCCCACTTCGTGACCTGGGGAGACGGTTCTACGGACGAAATGTGCCTCGGACTGGTGTGGACATCCGCATCGTTCCCCGACTCACACAGCTCGCTGTAAGTCAGCTGCAAGGGCCTGTACCCGATCCAGGAGCGCATCGGCGGGCCCGCATACGGCAGAAGCCGAGTGGTCGTCATTGTTCCGCCAAGATGGCTGCTACCTCCAGCACCGGGTCGATGACCACCGGCCCCGTCGCCGCTACCTCGGCCCGGACGATGGTCCCGTTGAACGGGAACGGCGCTACATATCCTTCTCCTATTGCGGGTCCCCACTCGTAGCCGCAGGTGAGACCGACGCCCACGGCGTTGAACGCGGTAGGCGTGAAGTGGTCGATGACTCCTTCTGCCACGAAGTCTCCGTCATACTCCAGGGTCGCTGTCCCTCCAGCACCTCCGTCCTTCTGAAAATCGAACTTCAAGGTGTGTCGTCCCGACCCGATCAGTTCGTCTGCACTAATTGCGTGGCGTCTTCTCCCGAACAGATTGTGCACGTAACACAGATGCCCGTCGAGCACGTGGAGAGACCATCCACCTAGCGCACAGCCCATGGCGAGAAGCACCCCGTTCGGTACGACGCCCTCGGCTACGTCGACGGTGACGGAAATGGCATGTGACCTGTTTCGAAGCATGATTGCAACTTGTTCCGGTATCGGCGCACCACCGGGGAAATAGCGAAAGAAGTTCTGCTGCCGACGACTGTCGGGCTTGGGATGGGCTATGGCTTCCAAAGGCCGGTTGTCGAGTGGTAGCACGTCGTTGCGGCGCGCCTCCTCCCACCAAAGCTCGACAAGCTCGGACACCTTCTCTGGGAAGTCGCCGGCGAGATCCTTCACCTCGGAGATGTCGTCGGCCACGTGGTACAGCTCCCACACGTCGTCCTCGAACGGTGCGCTGGCACGCAGCCCGTCGTCGTACAAAGGACCTACTGAGTGGAAGGTCACCGCCTTCCAGCCGTCGTGGTAGATAGCCCTGGAACCGAGCATCTCGAAGTGCTGTGTCAGGTGTCTGCCAGGCTCCGTTTCTCCGTCCCCGCCGAGTAGATAGGCGAAACTCGTGCCGTCGAGGTGCGTCTGGGTCACCTCGTTGATGGTCGCGGGTGCCGGCACTCCCACCAGCTCCAGCACGGTCGGGAACACGTCGATGGCGTGGGCGAACTGGCGTCGGACGCCGCCGCGTTGTGAGACCGTGCGCGCTGGAAGGCGGACGATGCAGGGATCCGCGACGCCACCTTCGTGGACTTCACGCTTCCAGCGCTTGAACGGAGTGTTCCCCGCCATGGTCCAACCCCACGGGTAGTTGTTGTGGCTGAGGGGTCCACCGATCTCGTCGAGTTTCCGGTACATCTCGTTGATCCCCGCCGCGTCGAAGTTCGACAGACGCACCTCGTTTATGGTCCCCGCCCGCCCGCCTTCCGAACTCGCCCCGTTGTCGGACACCACGATGACCGCTGTATCGTCGGCGTTACCCAAGTCGTCGATGAAGGCGATGAGGCGGCCGAGCTGCGCGTCCGTGTACGACAGATAGGCGGCGAAGCACTCCATGAATCTCTCGGCGAGAGCCTTCTCTTTGTCGTTGAGGCTCTCCCACGGCGGTACCCACGGTGGTCTCGGTGACAGGACTGTCGTCTCGGGGATGATCCCGAGTTCGAGCTGTCGAGAGTACGTCTGCTCCCGCCACCTGTCCCAGCCTTGGGCGAAGTGGCCGCGATAGCGCGCGATCCACTCCGACGGTGCGTGGTGTGGGGAGTGGCAAGCTCCGGTGCAGAAGTAGAGGAAGAAGCGCTTGTCGGCGTCGACGGCGCGCAGGTCGCCAAGGAACTCGATGGCGCGATCAGCGAGGTCGGCGCTCAGGTGGTATCCCTCGTCTGCAGACCGAGGAGGCCGAGTGGTGTGGTTGTCGTGGTACAGCGCCGGCATGAACTGGTGCGTCTCGCCGCCGTGGAAGCCGTACCACCGGTCGAACCCGCGGCCGAGGGGCCAAGTGGTGCGGGGAGCCGCCATGTTGGTCTCGTCATCCGGGGTGAGATGCCATTTGCCGATCGCGTAGGTCGCGTAGCCGTTCGCCTGAAGGACCTCGGATAGATAGCCGTTCTCCGGCGGCGGCTTCCCCCAGTAGCCGGGGAAGCCGATCGCCAGGTCCGCCACGCGCCCCATGGCGCTTCGGTGGTGGTTGCGACCGGTGAGAAGGCAGGCGCGGGTGGGAGAGCACAGGGCCGTCGTGTGGAAATTCGTGAGACGGATTCCCTCGGCCGCCAAGCCGTCGAGGACCGGTGTGTCGACGTCCGATCCGTAACAACCGAGTTGGGCGAATCCGACGTCGTCGAGGACTATGAGCACAACATTCGGAGCGCCTTCTGGTGGAGACGGTTCGGGTGGCCACCACGGCTCCGAATCTCTCCAGTCGTTCCCGATCCGTCCACCGAACTCAGTCCGTGCCACGACGCCTCCTCCAGAGCTGAAGAGTCGTCAGCATGCCACTCGGGTTCTCAGAGCGAGCGTCGACGAGACACGGCGACGAACGGCAACCCTAAAGCTGATCCTGCGATCGCAATCGGGGCAACCGGCACTCCGGCGGGCGTGTGCGCCGGAAGGGTCGATCCAGACGCGCACCACGCGTTGGCCGGAACCCCGCGACAAGGATCGGGCATCGTGGGCAGACCGACGGGCAATGGGTGCATGACGACTGCGGTTGGCTTCGGGTAATTCGCTCCCGCAGGGCAGCTCCCGAGCCCAGTGTCACACAGCACCTGCCCGAAGAGCGGGCCGCCTGTGTTTGCGGCCTGGGTAGTCGAGCCGCACGTGGGTTGGGACTGCTCGAGACCCTGAGGAGCGCTGCCGCTGGGAGCGGTGTTCCCGCTGTAACAGTTCTGGGGCTCTCCCGAAGAGTAGGTGATTTGGCCGAAGTCGGTGTTCGCCGGGTTACCGAAGAACCCATTGTTGGTGAACGTGTTGTGCAGCAGGGCATCACCCTCGGGGTCGAGGATGCACCCGAGGCCCGACAACTCTGTACCCCCGGTCCCGCTGCAGGTCTGGCCGTGGTCCGGCGTGTTGCTGTCGGCGTACGGGACGAAGAGGACCCCCCACGCACCGTTGTTCGAGAAGGTGTTGTCCATCACCGTGTCGTTTCGACCTCCGGAGACGGTCATCCCCGTTCCGACCGGCCCGGCTGCGGCGCCACCCGACGCGGGTGCGTTCGGGTTGTTGTTGTCGTGGACGTTATTGTGGACGAACACCCAGCACGAGTGGGTGTGGGTAATGGGGCTCGTCGCGCCTTTCGGGCAGTCCCCGTTCTGGGGTGCTGGGGCGTCACCTTTGATCTGTGTGTTGGTGTCGAGGCCGTCTTGGTTGTTGTCGAACTGAGAGTTCTCGATCACGACTGCCCCTCCGGAGTTCGTGCCCGAGTAGCCGAGGGCGCTGTACTCCATCCACGCATGGTCGATCGTGACATCGCACGCTTGCATGCAGGCGCCCACGTACATTCCGGAGTCGTTCATGTTGCTGGCGTACAGCTGGTCCCAGGTGGCGGGCCCGGCGCTGTTACCGGCAAAGATCCCGTACTGGGCTGCCGTCGTCTCTCCGCCGAAGTACGTTGAGGTGGCCGTGAGGTAACTACCTGAGTAACCGTGGAGCCCGATCCTGGCCGAGTCGGCGCCGCCGTTCCACCAAACCTCGTTGCCCGACGCACCCGAACCCGCGAGAAAGTTGCAGACCGTCAGGTTCTCCACACTCACGTTGTCGGCCTTCCACACGAGGATCCCGTTTCGCCCGATGTTGGTCCCATCCGAGCCGACGGCCCCGAAGTTCTGTTGACTGGCATCGGAGCTGCAGGGCGTCGATGTCCCCGACTTGGTCCCGTCGACGATCACCGTGTTGCGGTTCATCCCTCGCAGGTGGATGTCGGACTTGGCGATGTAGACGCCTCCGAATTGCCCTTCGGAGGGATTGCTCGTCGGCGCGTAGTTGTCAGAGGTCTCGTGGTAGTCGCCGGGTGAAACGAGGATCCAGTCGCCTGGCTTGGCCGTGTCCACTGCCGCCTGGATACTGCGGTAACCACCCGCCTTACCGTGATAAGTGCCTACGAGGAGCACGTTCGCGGTGGCTGAGGACGAACATGCAGACAGCCCTGCTGCGGCCAGAAGCAGCAACCCGAGAGCTGAAGCGACTTCGGTACTGGCCCTTCGTCTTGCCCTGCACATCACAGACCCCCCTCGCCACGATTCGTTCGCAACCGTATCCCTGCTTCGATGCGACCGCTGGGCTCGAGCCGGTACATCGTCAGCCGAGGCGGACCGGCAGCTCCTTCATGAAGAGCATGATCGGATTGAAGATGCCCAGTGAGGTGTAGGAGGGGACTCCTGCCAGCTCGATGTAATGAGTGCGCTCGAACAGCACTTCGAGGAGCGTCGTGAGCTCGCGCCGGGCCAGATTGGCCCCCAGGCAGAAGTGCACACCTCCACCGCCGAAGGTGACATGCGGGTTCGGGCTGCGGGTGGTGTCGAAACGGAAGGGATCGTCGAAGACGTCCTCGTCGCGATTGGCTGACGGGTACCACATGGTGACCCGGTCCCCTTCGGCGATCGTCTCGCCACGGATTTCGGTGTCGCGTGTGGCCCGGCGGGCGAAGTACGTGACGGGCGACGACCAACGGAGGATCTCCTCCACCGCAAGGGGAATGGCGGCGGGCTCCCGGCGCATGCGCTCGAGCTGGTCGGGATGGTCGAGGAGTGCCACGAGCCCCTGCGACACGGCGTTACGGGTGGTCTCACTCCCCGCCACGATGAGCAGGATGAAGAACATGTCCAGTTCGATCTGACTGAGCGCTGTGCGCTCACCGTCGTCGGTCTCGATTTCCACCGTCGACAGGATCGTCCAGACGTCGTCCTGAGGGTTGGCCCGCTTTTCCTGGCCGAGCTTTTGCGCGTACTCGAACATCTGGACCTGCAGCCCCAGCTGCTCGTCTCGTGACAGAGCGCGCCCGGGTGCGTCTGCCTGGAGGAAATCGTTCGCAAGGGAGAAAAGCCACTCCCGGTCGTCCACCGGGATCCCGACGACGTCGGCGATCATGTTCATCGGCAGTCTGTAGGCGATCTCGGACACGAAGTCGCATTCCCCGCGCTCCAGGGCTCGATCGACGATCGACTCTGCCCACCGTCGCATCTGGTGCTCGAGCTGCTTGATCATGCGGGGGGTGAACCCGGCGCTGATGAGCCGGCGCTGGCGGATGTGGTCGACGCCGTCCATGCTCACGAGCATCGTCCCTGCCATCGCGGGCTCGTGGCTCAGCTGCGGCCCGTCGAAGGCACAGAACAGCTCGGGGTTGCGGCTCACGGTCTGGACGTCCTCGTGCTTCGAAAGCACCCAGAAGCCCTCGTCGTGGGAGCCGGGGAATCCTTCGGGGAAGGCATGCCACCTCACCGGTTGGTGGTGTCGCAGTGCGGTGAAGGCCTCGTGCGGGAACCCGTCGGAATAGAGCGCGACGCCGGTCAGGTCCAGGTCGAGGTGGCTGTCGCCGAAGGCGCTTTCGGTCACGGTCTCATCCTCCGGGTGGCTAGGGAATCTGGTCTAGCAGCAGTGGCCACGAGCTCATCTGCCCAGTGCATATGCAGCCCTCCTCGGGTCGGCGCCGGCTCGAAGACTTGGTCGTCCTTCAGATGCGGAGGTGCCGCGGTAGCGGATCATCCCGACCGAGCCGGCTTCGAATTCGAACGGCGGCCACACGTGGACATCGTGACCCAGTGCGCCGAGCCCGTTCATCACATCTTCGGGCACCCGGCTCTCGACCACCACCTTCCCGGCGGGATGCGCGTGCGGATAGAACGAGTCGGGAAATGCTAGCGAAGTCATGCGTGGAGCCTCCACGGCCTGCTGTTCACTCATGCCGAATACGGTCACGTTGAGGAAAGCCTGCAGCATCGCTTGAAGTATCACGTCTCCACCGGGGCAGGCGATCGGCCAGACGAGGTCGTTCGGCCCGAGCGCGATCGCAGGCGCCGGCGTGACGCGAGGTCGGCGAAGGGGCCCGAGGGCGGCGGGGTGGCCCGGGTCGGTCCGGCTCTGGACACCGCGGCCCGAGACGATCACCCCGACGCCCGGGACGATCGGGCTCATCGCCAGTGGATCGCTCGGAGACGAGGCGAACGCATTCCCCGCGCCGTCCACCACCGCGATGTGGGTCGTCGAAACGATGTCGTCCGCCTGGTGCCGCAAGGTGAAGAGGTCCGGTAGGGCGCAGTCCAACCTGATGAGCTCCACCAGTTCTTTCGCATGCCGGTCGCTCAGCAGCTCGTCGAGTTCGACCTTGCCGGAATCCCCGTAGTAGCGCTCTCGGTCCGAGAACGCCAGCTTGACGGCCTCCACGATGAGATGGAGATATGCGACCGAGTTGTGACCCAACGACTCGAGGTCGAAGTGCTCCAGGATCCCCAACGCTTGGAGGAGGGCTGGACCTTGTGACCACTCGGCGGGCGGGACGTGCACTTTGACTCCACCGAGCGCGGGGAATCCTTGGGCCGGGGCCGGGGCAACCTCCGCACGGAAGCTCGCGAGGTCGTCGGGCGTGAGGAAGCCGCCTTCTGCAGTCACGAAGTCGGACATGGTGCGGGCAACCTCGCCTTCGTAGAAGGCGCGACGAACGGCATCCAGACTCGCAGTGCGCGACGCGCGGTCTGATGCGCCCGCAGCCCCGGCATGTCCAGCGCGGCGTTCTGCTTCTGAAAGCCGTCTCAGCAAAGCACCGAGGTCGCTTTGGACGAGTAGGTCACCTGCTCTGGCTCTGCGCCCGCCCGGACAATAGACAGCCGCCGACGAGGGCCAGCGCTCGTAGATCCAGGCGAACAGGTCGAGGCCGGACGCGACGGTCGTGTCGAGCACGAACCCGTCGGTGGCCAGCTCTATTGCGGGGGCTGCGACCTCGGCGAAGGACCAGGTCCCGAAGTGTTCGAGGGCGCTGAGCCAGGCCGCCAATGCCCCCGGGACCACGCATGCACGGCAGCCGGGTGGCATCTCTCTGCCGTAACGAGAGGTGAATGCGTCTAGGGTCGCAGTCGACGACCATCGCCCTACTCCTGCAACACTCATGACGTCGGAGCTGTGCGCTTCGCGCACGAGGATCGGGGCGATCCCGCCGAGGTTGCACATGTCGACCTGGACCACGTTGGTGGCGAGGCCGGCCGCCACCCCGGCGTCGATTGCGTTGCCACCTGCTTCGAGGACCTGACCCGCGATCTGGACCGTGAGCGGGTGACCGGTCACCGCCATCCAGTGCTCGCCGACCAGTGTCGGGCGTGAACTCTCGGAGGCAGGCAGTCCCACTGGGCCGGGCTTCACGCTCCTTCTTTCTAACACCGGACCCGTCTCTGTACGCTGCCCTGGCTGCCAGGCACGTGAGGCGGGGGAGCCGATGCCGCACAGGACGAGGAGTTGAGCAGGTCCGTTTCGACCGATGTGGCGGTCGTCGGCGGTGGCATCGTGGGCACGTCACTCGCGTACGAGCTCGCGTGCGCCGATGCCGAGGTCGTCCTAATCGATGCATCGCTCGATGGGCGGGCATCAGATGCAGGAGCCGGTATCGCGTCTCCCGAGACGTGGAGCGATCCGGACGATTCGTGGTTCGAGTTCGGTTCCGCGGCCGCTCGACACTGGCGCACTCTGATCTCACGGATGGCCGAAGAAGGCGTCGAGGTGCCCCACGAGGCATTCGCAGAATGCGGCTCCCTCGCATTGTCGCTCGCAAGCCACGAGGACAGCTGGTTCGCTCGAGTCAAGGAGCTCGCCACGGCTCGCGACCCGAGGATCGAAGAGATCGGAAAGGACGAGGCGCGCGCCATGTTCCCGCCACTCGGGCCGATCTCCAGAGCGATGTACTCGCCGTCGGCTGCACGACTCGACGGCCGAAGCCTCTGCGAGGCGATCCGGACCGCCGCCGAGCGCCGGGGCGCGACGTTGTTATCCGAGCAGGCCGTCGGCATCGAACGACAGGGCAGCCGGGTGAGCGGGGTCGAGACTCGATCGGGAGTCGTTTCGTGTGGCGCGGTAGTGCTCGCTGCAGGTGCTTGGTCGGGCGGCCTCGCGGAGCTGCTGGGTCTGCAATTGCCGGTGACCCCCACAAAGGGACAGATAGTGCACGTCGGCATGCCGTTCGGGCCTTGCGACATCGGCGCGACGAGCGGGCGCTGGCCGATCGTGCAACCCGTCCTCAACTTCTACCTCGTGCCCTGGCCTGCCGGGCGCGTCGCCGTCGGAGGTACCTTCGAACCAGAAGCGGGGTTCGACGTCCGGCCGACCGCCGGAGGGATGCGCGATCTCCTGCGAGAGTGCGTCGCCGTCGCGCCCGGACTTGCACCTGCGGCGTTTCTCGAGGTCCGCGTGGGACTGCGTCCGACGAGCGCTGACGAAAAGCCGCTGCTGGGCTGTGTCCCCGACATCACGAACGTCCATGTCTGCACGGGTCACGGCGCGAACGGGCTTCTTCTCGGGCCTTACTCGGCGGCTCTGGTGGCGGCAGGAGTCGTCGGGCCGACACCACCCGAGTCGGTTCCCTACCCGGTGTCTCGCTTTCGAGAACCGTGACGGCCTCCGATTCGAAGAGCCCCGGTCATCTGCAGATCCGGCACTCAAGAAACGCGAGACCGTCGAGCTAGTGTCTCGGCCGTGAAGGGGCTGCTCTATGGGGTGAGGCCCGATCCGTGGACTCCGCCGGACGACACGAACCCGCTCCTGGTCGGGCTCTCTCGCGCTCCCATGAAGGTCGTGGAGACCGACGATCCCCGCCCCACCCGGGACGCCTGGGCCATGGTGAGGACGCGGATGACGGGCATCTGCGGTTCCGACGCCAAGCAGGTTTTCATGGACTTCGGGGACGACAACTTCGACAGCCCCCTGGCCAACCTCTTCACGTTCCCCACCATCTTGGGTCACGAAGTGGTCGGCGACGTCGCCGAGCTCGGTCCCGGCACTCGGGGGCTCGAGGTCGGACAGAGAGTGGTACTGAACCCTTGGCTCTCGTGCGGACCGAGGGGGATCGAGCCGATGTGCGACTCGTGCATGGCCGGTGACTACAGCCTCTGCTGGCATTTCACCGACGGACACCTTGCAGCCGGGATCCACACTGGAACGTCCAAGGACGCGCCCGGCGGATACGCCCAGTACCTGCCGGCTCACGACTCGATGCTCATCCCTGTGCCTGATTCGGTGCCCGACGAGCTCGCCGTGTTCGCCGACCCTTTCGCCGTCTCTCTCCACTCGGTCACGCGTCATCCACCGGGCCCGGGCGGCAAGGCCCTCGTGTACGGCGCCGGCGCTCTCGGCACGGCCGCGATCGCGATCCTCCGGGCGCTGTACCCGGACGTCGAGGTCATGGCCGTCGCTCGCTTCGAGGCGCAAGCCGAACTGGCGCGAAAGCTCGGAGCAGTGGTGGTCGCACCCGAACCACGCCTCGAGCTCATCGAAGCGGCAGCCGAGTGGTCGGGCGGGCGTCTCCAGCCGGTTCGCCAGGGGTTGCCGATGGCCCACCCCGGAGGGATCGACGTCGTCTACGACACGATCGGCAAGCCGGAGACCTTCGAGGTGGGAGTCCGGCTCCTAAGGACGCGCGGCACTCTCGTGAAGAGCGGAGTGCACGCCCCCGGTCGCTGGGAATGGTCCCCTCTGTACTTCAAGGAGATCTCCTGGGTCGGTTCGAACGCGTTCGGCGTCGAAGAGGTCGAGGGAGTGCGCATGCACGGGATCGCGCACTACCTCCGTCTGGTCGCGGACGGACGGGTCGACTTGACCGGGATGCTCACTCACACCTTCCGTCTCGACGACTGGAGGGACGCTTTCAGCGCTCTGGCCACCCAGCAACAGAGCGGGGCGATCAAGGTGGCTTTCGACTTCCGCTGAAATCGCGATGCCTGGGAGCCTTCCAGCGAGGTCCTGGGCACCGATTACGATCCCGAGATGCGAAGACGATCGGCCGGGCGTCTTCGTTTCCCCGAACAACCAATGCAAGCGCGCCGCGATCTGCTGACCGACCCCGATGCATCCTCGGGGGGCGCAGCTGACATCGATCCGGCCCACGGTCCTCGCCTGCCGCGAGGCTGGCGGCTGGTGCCGGTCATCGGAGGGCTGAGCATCTTCGGCCCGCTCTGCATCGACATGTACCTCCCGGCCCTGCCCCGGATCAGCACCGATCTCCACGCGAGCACGTCCTCCGTGCAGGTGACTCTCACGATGTGCCTGATCGGAATCGCAGTGGGACATCTGGTGATCGGACCGGTCAGCGACGGCCTCGGCAGACGCCGTCCCTTGCTCGGGGGCCTGGCCGCTTTCGTGGCCTCGTCGTTGTTGTGCTCGATCGTGACGAACGTCTACCTCCTCGACGCATTGCGATTCGTCGAAGGGTTCGGAGGTGCAGCCGGAATCGTCATCGCCCGAGCGATCGTGCGCGACCTGTTCGACGGGGCGAGAGCAGCGCGCTTCTTCTCGACCCTCATGCTCATCACGGGTCTCGGCCCGATCCTGGCGCCTCAAATCGGTGCTGAGATCCTCCGGGTCGCCTCTTGGCGCGGCATCTTCATCGGCCTCGCGATCATCGGATCGGTCCTGTTGGTCAGCGCCTTTCTCAATGTCCCAGAGACCCTTTCTTCGGAAATGCGCCACAAGGGCGGCACGAGGTCGGTCATCGCCGCGTTGGCGGTCGTCGGCCGCGACCGCTCCTTCGTCCGCTTTGCGTTGGTGATGTCGCTGGGCTTCTCGGCGATCGTGGCGTACATCGCCGGCTCCCCCTTCGTGCTACAGGGCATCTACGGCCTGTCTCCCCAGATGTTCGGCCTCGCCTTCGCGATGAACGCCGCTGGGCTGGTCATCGCATCTCAGGTGAACGGGCGTCTCGTCCACAAGCTCGGGAGCAACCGACTCCTCGGTTTTGGTCTCATCGTCATGTCCATCGGTGGGATCGTGTTCCTGATCTCGGTGTGGACACGCTGGCTCGGGCTACCGATCGTGCTGCCGGCTCTCTTCGTGATGATGTCCGGCCTGGGCTTCGTCGGCCCCAACTCGATCGCACTTGCGATGCAACATCACCCGCGATCGGCGGGATCCGCTGCAGCGCTCCTCGGGTGCGCGCAGTTCTTGTTGGCGGCCGTGATCGCTCCGGTGGTCGGGGTCGCAGGAAACCGCACGGCCGTACCGATGGGTCTGGTGATCGCCGGGCTCACGCTGGGGGCGGTCGCGATTCGCTTTACTCGTGCGCGCGAGGAACCCTCACTTGCGATCGCGGCAGAAACGCTCGTCCCTTAGATCTCCGGAGTTCCCCGATCGGCGTTCCCCGCTCGGCATCATGGCGGCGGGCCGAGGCACCAGCGATAGCGCGACACCTCCTCGAAGCCCATGCGTAGGTAGAGGGGCTCGCCCTGCTCGGAGGCTTCGAGCACGACAGCCTCTGCTCCGAGCTCGAAACCCGCGTTCACCGCCCAGCGCGTGACGAGCTCGCCCAGGCCGCGGCCACGCTCCCCGAAGATCGTGCCCACGTTCTGAATTCCGGCGAGCCGGTCACTCGCCACGGTCATCGCCGCTGCGACCGGCCGACCGCCCTCACGCGCCACCACTGCGCGGACCCCAGGTGCGCAGACGGCGTCGACGGTCGCGAGCTCGGCCTCGACAGCCTCGCGAGGAAGGTACGACTCCCTGTACGCGTCGACCGTCACCTCGAGGAAGTCCGATCTCCCCGAGTCGTCCACGACCTCCTCGAGGACGACGCCTTCGGGCGGGCGGCCGGCATCGAGCGGATGTCCGATCACCATTCTCGGGGTCCCGGTCGCCGAGGTCTGCGCGTACCCCTCGGCGAGTGCCCTCTTCTCGAGGTCGGTGTCGGCGTGGGCCGCGATCCACACGCAGTAGCCCGGGCAGCGGTCGGCGAAGAAGGCTCGCGCCCGCGAGAGAACCTCGTCGGGAGCAACGGAGGGGTCGAGTCGCAGCGCTCCGTTGTGGTAGGGGCCCGGCCAGGCTCGCGACATGGAGACGAGGAGGAGCCTTCCGTCGAATTCGCTCGCTGCCCCAGGTGAGACCCGGGCGAAGTGCAGCAGGGTCGCGGCCAGGTTCCGATCGGCCGCAGCGAGCAATTCGTCTCCGTGCATGTCCGAGAACGTAGTTTGCGGGAGCATGTTGGAGATCGGGTTCGTGGGGGCCGGCGTCATCGCCTGGGCCCATGCAATAGGCATACAAGCCATGATCGAAGGCGGCGTGCTCGACGCCGGCGTCGTCGCGGTGCACGACCCCGACGGCGAACGAGCTCGGGGATTCGCAGCAGCGAACGGCGCCGAAGTCGTCGCGAGTGCGGGCGAGGTGATCGAGCGCTGCGATGCGGTGTGGGTCTGCACGCCGACCGCGACGCATCGCCGGATCGTCGAGGAGGCCGCGGGGTCTGGACGGGCGGTGTTCTGCGAGAAGCCTCTCGCTACCGACTTGGCCGAGGCCGAGGCCATGGCGATCGCCGTGTCGGAGAGCCGAATCCCATCGCAGGTGGGGCTCGTGCTGCGGTTCGCCCCGGTGTTCCGCCAGCTGCGGGACCTGCTCTCCTCGCGAGAGCTCGGCCCTCCGATGGCCGCAGTGTTGCGCGATGACCAGTACTTCCCCGTGCAAGGCCTCTACCGCTCGACTTGGCGCGGAGACGTCGAGCAGGCAGGTGGGGGCTGTCTCATCGAGCACTCCATCCACGACTTGGACATACTGCGGTTCTGCCTCGGTGAGGTGGTCGAGCTCTCCGGTACGACCGACAGCCTCTCGGGTCGGAGGGGTGTGGAGGACCTGGCGACGGTGTCGATGAGGTTCGAATGCGGGGCCCGAGCCGAGATCGTGAGCATCTGGCACGAGATCCTGAGTCGAGGGTCGACCCGCAGGCTCGAGGTCTTCTGTCAGCAGGGAATGGCATGGCTCGACAACGACTTCTCTGGGCCGCTCCACGTGCAGACCGGCGACGGCACCGAGGTCGTTCGATGTCCGCCGCCGCCGTGGGTGGAGGAATTGCCCCTCGCACACGACGACGTTGGCCTAGCGATCCGGGCATACGTCGAGGCGGACCGAGCCTTTCTCGAGGCACTGAGCGCAGGTTCGGTGCCCGCCCCGTCTTTCGCCGAGGCCGTCGTCGCCCATCGGATGGTCGATGCCGCCTACCGGTCCGCCGCCTCAGGTGGCAACCCGGTCGAGCTCGAGGTCTAGAGCGCTCAGGCTGGCTGAAGGACCCCCAGGCCCTTTGCGGTCGGCAGCGACACCGTCACGTGGGAGAAGTCCACCGAGCCGCCGAGGCGAGGCGTCACGTAAGCAACGGTGGTCGCCACGAGTTGGAGCTCGAGCGATGTGCTCGTTTTGGCGGTGTACCCGATCGTCTCCATCGGGATCGTGAGCGAGTGAACCTTGCCGTCCAGCGTGACCGGAATGGGTGTGATCTGGTTGTTAACCACGATCCCCGTCGCGGGATCGACGAGCTGGGCGAACACCCTGGTGGGCCTCTCGCCCGGCGCTGCGCTGCCCGAATAAGTGAGCGAGAGCGTCGGTGCACCCTCGATCATCGTGTCGCGAGTGAGCGGAATCGTTACGTTCACCGAGTTGGCCGCAGGCGCCGGCGTGACGCCGTACGCCACGGAGTCGACGGCATTGGCCGCTTCGGAGTTGGCGGAAAGAGTCGGCGGTCCCGAACCTCCCTGTGCCTCTAGAGCCAGAGTTCCCGAGCCGGCGGCGGTGATCGGAGCTCCCGTGGGCAGTGGGTAGGTCGGGGCCGAGTACGAAGTGCCGTTCTGGTCGACGAAGGCGAAACCCTTGAGCACGTCGACGGAAGCATCCTCGGCCACGTAGTGCTCCATCCAAGCGAGCGACAGCGCGCCCACCGAGATGGCAGTGCCCGGATTGGTCAGACAGACTCCGTGACCACCGCAGAACCAGGCCATCGAGACCGTCGTTCCCTGCCTCTTGAGCGTCTCGTAGTTGGCGATTCCCTCGTCGAGCGTGAACAGGTCGTCGACTGTGCCTTGCAAGATCAAGGTCGGAACTTTCACCTTGGAGAGAAACTGAGCCGGTCCACGGCTCGCGAAGAACGTGATGGCCTTCGCATCGGGGCTACCTGTGGTGTTCATGAGGTTGTCCGCAGCCGTGATCTCGGGATCCAGAGTGGCCGTGGCGGAGACCTGTATCAGGATGTTCCCCCAGCCCGACTTCGGGGTCTGGCTCTTGAACAAGCTTGTCGTGAGCGAGTTCCAGGCGATGGTGGGGGCTATGGCGTCGATGCGACAGTCCTGCTCGGCTGTGGCGAACTGGATGCCGCCTCCGTAGGACTCGCCGACCATACCCACACGAGGCACCCCGGGACGGTCGAGCTGGACGCCGGGCTGTTGTGCCAACCAGTTGATGATCGCCGACACGTCCTTGCCTTCATAGTTCGGGCTGTCGACTTCTGCCTCCCCACCGGACTTTCCGAATCCACGCGGGTCCCACGTGAGCACGTTGAAACCACCCTGCCAGAGCTGTCCGATGCTGAGCGCGCCTTGGATCGCAGCTTGCGACGTGTCGGTGTCGCCTGCTTGGCCCCAGCCCGGCCCCATCAGCACTGTCGGTCGGAGCTGGCCGTCGGCCGAGGGATCGGCAAACCAGTGGATCCGGATCTTCGTGCCGTCGAAAGAGGTCAGTTCGAAGTCGGATGAGCTCCCGGCTACTGCGCTGGCTGTCGTCGATCGCCAGTCAGCCGGAGGTTGGCACGTGCTTGAAGCCGCCGGCGACCCCGAGACGCTCGACGAGGCACAAGCGGCGAGTCCGGTAGCGGGGAGCGCGAGCGCTGCCAACGCCGACAGGACGAAACGAACCCGATCCCCCACCCCTCGAACTCTATATAGAGCCGACCGTGCATGGCGGGGCTTCACTGAGCGGTGCCGAAAGACCCTTGGGTACAGTGTCGTTGTCGGCCGCTGTCGTCGTCGACGTTGGGGGAGTAATGAAGGTCACGATCATCGGCGGCGGCAGCTACCAGTGGAGCCCCAAGCTCATCGGGGACCTTCTGGCAACTCCATCGCTCAGGCCCCTCGAGCTGGTACTGGAAGACATCGACGCTTCTGCAGCAGAGGCCATGGCGGCCTACGCGCGCCTCGTAGACCAGAAGCTGGGATCAAAGGCCAAGGTCAGCGCCACCACCGATCAACGACGTGCTCTCGAGGATGCCGACTACGTGGTCGTCACGATCTCGACCGGCGGTTTTGCCTCGATGGCCGTCGATCTCGACGTGCCTGCACGCCACGGGATCCGGCAGTCCGTGGGGGATTCGGTCGGCCCGGGCGGCATCAACCGGGCCTTGCGCAACATCCCCGTCCTGGTCTCCATCGCTCGCGACATGGAGGAGTGGTGCAGCGACGGGTGGCTCTTGAACATCACGAACCCGATGACCTGCCTCACGCGAGCCGTGTGCAAGGAGACGTCCGTGAGATGCGTGGGACTGTGTCACGAGGTGGGCAACTTCTGCATGGACCTGGCGATAGCTCTCGGCGTGCCCCACACCGTGGTGAACCCGACGGTCGCGGGGGTGAACCACTTTCCTGTCGTGTGTGCCTTGGACATAGCAGGGGACGATGGATTGCAGGTTTTGACCTCCATGGTGGAGGAGCAGGGTGGGCTCGGGCTGCTCCTCCCCGTCGACGACGAACCAGCTGAGCCGTTCTCACGACTCGACTTCGTGAAGCGACACGTAGTGGCGCTCAGCTTGCTCGATCGCTTCGGCGCTCTGCCCGCTGCCGGAGACCGTCATCTGGCGGAGTTCGTGCCCTGGATACTGACCGAGTCCTCTCGGTGGGGCGAATCGTGGGGCGTGGCGCTCACTCCCATCTCCCGGCGCGAAGAGGACCAGAAGCGATACGAAGAAGAGGTGAACGCCGTTCTTTCCGGAATCGACGAGCCCCAGACATGGGACTCGGGAGAGCTCGTCGCTCCGGTGATCGACTCACTCATAACAGGCACGAGGAGGGATCTACCCCTCAACATCGCGAACCGTGGCCAGTGTCCCGACCTGCTCGAGGACGCGGTGGTCGAATCCATGTGCACGGTGGACGGCACCGGCATCCACGGAAGAGACAAGGTGCGCCTCCCCAGCGGGATCTCGGAGCTCGTACGCAGGCACGTCGCCGTGCAGGAGCTCACCGTCGAGGCAGCGCTGAGAGGCGACGAGAAGCTGGCGAGAGAAGCGTTTCTCCTCGACCCGCTCGCCGGGCGCGGTGAGCTCTCGGAGACCGAGACGATGGTCGAAGAGCTGCTGGAGGAGACCTCCGAGTGGCTGCCGCAGTTCACGAAGACGACAGAAGAGGTGGCCAGGTGAGACTCGGCTTCATCGGACTTGGTGCCATGGGTCTGCCCATGACGCGCAATCTCGTCGAGGCGGGCCATACGGTGGTCGTCGCGTCCCGCAGCCGGGGACCCATAGATGCGGCCGTCTCGTTCGGTGCCACAGACGGCGGCACCGTCGCCGACGTAGTTGCCTCGAGCGAGGTCGTGATGATCTGTGTGCCCACGTCGTCGGACGTCGTCGCGGTGGTCGACGAGATGCTCGGGGCGCTTGCCCCCGGACAGACCGTGATCGACTTCTCGACCATCGACCCCGATGTCGAGCGAGCTCAGCACGAGAAGGTCAACGCTGTCGGCGCGTCGTACCTCGACGCCCCGATGTCGGGCGGCACCGTCGGCGCGGAACAGGGAACGCTCACACTGATGGTCGGAGGCGACACGACGGTCCTCGACAAAGTGAGCCAAATGCTCGGGGCCGTCTCGCGCCTCGTGGTCCACGTGGGCGCTCCGGGGATGGGGCAGGTAGTGAAGCTCTGCAACAACCTGATCTACGCGGCGCAGATGGCGGCGACCGCCGAGGCGACGGCCCTCGCTCTGCGATCCGGCGCCGATCCCGCGAAGCTCTACCAGGTGCTCACCAATTCGACCGGCGACTGCACTGCGGTCAGGACGCGGCTTCCGGTGCCGGGTGTCGTGAAAGACAGCCCAGCCTCCAATGCATGGAAGCCGGGTTTCATGACGGACCTCATGGCCAAGGACCTCGATCTCGCCCTTCAGTACGCCGCGAGGAGCGGCGTATCCCTCTTGACGACCGCTCTGACGCGGCAGCTGCTGACCGCGACCTCGCGCGCCGGCCACGGGCGCGAGGACTTCTCGACAATGGCGAAGGTCGTCTTCGCCACGGCGGGCTTGGAGTAGTCAGCTGCCGGAACCCGTCCTCGTGCTCGCCGCGGACCACCGGGCCAGGGGCATCGTCACGCTTGAGGACTACAGCCGCTACGTCGCGGCCATACGCGCCGCATTGCCGGCGTGCGACGGCATCCTCGCGAGCACTCAGCCCATGAGGGACCTCGAGGCTTCAGGATCGCTCGGACCCGAGAAGAAGACGTACCTGTCCCTCAACCGTACGGGGCTCGCCGGGTCGGTCTTCGAGCTCGACGACCGGCTCGTGACGAGCGTGCGCGCCGCCAAAGAAGCCGGGATGCGCGGCGTGAAGCACATGGTACGCATCGACCTGTCCGATCCCGTCACTGCGAGTTCGCTCGAGCTGCTCGGGAAGGTCCTCGAGGAAGCCAGGACGGTGGGCCTCGAGGCCATGGTCGAGGCGGTGTCGTGGCGAGACGGACATTTCGCCCTCGACACCGATTCGATCGTCTTCGCCGCCGTGGTCGCCCACGACCTCGGGGCGCCCCTGCTCAAGCTCCCCATGCCCGACGCCGCTCCTGGCGCGGCACGCGTCAAGGAGGTCGAGCGCATCGTGCGAAGCGTCGGGGTTCCGGTGCTCTTCCTCGGCGGCGCGCGCCGGCGTGACGAGAACGCCGGTGGTCCCGAGCCTTCTCGCGAGCTGGTGCTCGCTCTGGTGCGCGACGCGATGGACGGCGGAGCTGCCGGGGTGGCGGTCGGTCGCGCTGTGATCGAGGACCCGGACCCCGCCCTGATGGCCCGCATGATCGCCGACGTGGTCCGATCCGAACGGTGATCCTCAGCGTCGACCTCGGGACGAGCGTCACCAAGGTAGGGCTCTGGGAGCTTGGCGGCCTC
>DAIQQK010000162.1:0-6423 GCA_036786835.1 Acidimicrobiales bacterium
ACCCGCGATGGGCTCGTTGAGGTGGATGCCGCCCGTGGAACCGACGAACCGCGCGTCACCGACCGAGAAGGTGCCGCCGTCGGAGGCCACCAGCCAGTAGCCACCACCGTCGGGGGTCGGCGCCATACCCACGATGGGCTCGTTGAGGTTGATACTGCCCGTGGAACCGAAGAACCGCGCGTCACCGAAGGAGAAGATGCCTCCGTCGGTGCCCACTAGCCAATAGCCACCACCATCGGGTGTCGGTGCCATACCCCCGACGACCGCCCGCGCGTTGGCAGGAGACAGGATCGGGGTGGCCCCGTTGAAACTGAGGGTGGCCATGAACATCGCCCGGTAGCCCCCGTTTGCATAGCCGATCGCTCCGGGCCAAGCCGCGAACGCCATCATGAGCTGCCCAGAAGGGCTGACAAAGGTGTCAGCGCCTCCGGGTCCCCCCATGCCGGGAGCAGTCGTCAAGACTGGATTGTCGGAACCCTCGGTGCAGGGCCCTAGTGGAGACGCGCAAGCGGCTACTCCGGTGGCGTACGAGGCCGTGAAGTAGGGACCGCCGCTGTAGAAGAGATGATAGGAACCGTTGACCTCGACCATGTCGGGGTTCTCGACGACGCCTTCCTGCCACGCCTGATCGTTCGTAAGCACCGCCACTGGGTTGCCCGTCAGCGCATCGAGGGTTGGGTTGATCGGAGCGGACCAGATGTGGCTCGGCAGCCCGATCGAGTTCCCGTCGCTCTTCCAGAGCAGATAGTGCTGGCCCGAGGCGTCGGTGAAGACGCTCGGGTCGATCGAGCCGCCCAGAGACGGTTCGCACAAGAACGGCGCATTGCTCGTGTCGACGAAGGGCCCCGTCGGACTGGTCGACGCGGCATGGCCGATGCAATGTGTGCCCAGCTGTGTGTCCAGCGTCGCGTAGAACTCCACGAAGTCCCCGGCCGCATTGGCGGCCACCGACGGTGCCCAGGTGGACCCAGAAGTCGTCCAGCTCGGATTTCCCGTCATCGCGCCCCAGTAGCTGCCCCAGTGGGTGAGGTCAGTCGACGAAATTCCGGGCGTATCCAGATAGCCCACCTGCGTCGAATAGGCATAGGAACTCGTACCATCGATGAGGATTGTCGGGTCGGGAAAGTCCTGGTTGAACACGGGCGACCACGAGGTTGTTGTCGCTTCCGCCGATCGCGGCGCGGAAGTGAGCCCAAAAGTCATCGAGATGCCGACCGCGGGGAACAGCACGCCAAGCTGGACAAGTCTTCTGATAGTGGTTGAAGTCATGTCCGGAGCGTGAAAGCCCCTGGTACGGGCACGGCCCAGAGACGATCCAGGCGCGGTACAGCCCTGGAATGGCTTCGGAGGAGCTACATTTTCCCAGCCAGTCGAGACACGATTGGCGAGGTTTGTTCCTGAATTCGGGTGGAATCACACACTTCGAGTCCCGGGCGGTTTCTGCCAAGGGTTCTCTAGTGAGCAGCAGGCTCGAGGGATCTGGCATCGTGAGGTTCTGCCCGATTCCGAGTCAGCCGTGAAGTCAGTGTGGGGGCTAAAACTGGCGTTGGGTGAGCGTAAACTGAGCCCGCATGCGCGTCGAACTCCTGGGGCCCCTGCGAGTCCTCACAGATGACGGCGTGCCAGTTCCTTTGCCCACGGCGAGGCGAGAGAGAGCCGTCCTGTCGATCCTGGCTCTACGAGCGCCATCGAACGTGCACATCGGAGAGATGATTGGCGGTATATGGGGTGACGAACCGCCTCGTGCAGCCGCGAAGAACGTCCAGACCTATATTTCGACATTGCGAAAGGCGCTCCCAGCCGGGACGATCGAAACCACTCCGAGCGGATATCGATTGCAACTCACCCGGCAGAGCATCGACATCGGATGTTTCGAAGAGGCAGTTCTCGACGGCATGAGAGCAGTTCAGGCCGGTGAGCCCACCCTCGCTATCCGCCTGCTCCGCGAAGCACTGGAAACGTGGAGAGGCGAGCCTCTCCTGGAGATCAGTGACCAACCGGTCGGTATGGCGGAATCAGCAAGGCTGGCCGAACTCCGCAGAGCCGGCGAAGAATCGCTCATCGACGCTCGCTTGGACGCCGGCGAGCACGCTGCGATCATCGGTGCCCTGGAGGCAGCCACTGGTGCCGAGCCTCTGAGAGAGAAGCGATGGGCGCAGCTCATGCTGGCTCTCTACCGAAGTGGCCGCCAAGCCGACGCCCTACGCGCATTTCAGCGGTTGGCAACGACGCTCGGCGAGGAGCTCGGTATCGCGCCTAGCCGCGAATTGCGAGAACTGGAGGAGGCAATCCTTCAACAAGACCAGCGTCTCGAACAAGGCCACTCCCTTGACTCTTCCCTTCGAACCAACGAGAAGCTGCCATCGGGCGGTGAGCTGAACTACGGGCTCCACGACCAAACGATCGCGCAACATCCGCAACATGGAGGGAAACATCACCAACTTCTTGCTCCCCTAGGAGCAAACCTCGTTCCGATACCAGCGCCACTCCGTGCCTCGGAGAGTGCAATCCGGTGCGTCGGACGAGAACAACAGCTGAACATGTTGACCAGCGTCTGGAAGCAGTCGGTACAAGGCTCTCGTCGAGCCATCTTCATCGGGGGTGAGCCCGGTATCGGCAAGACGAGGCTCGTGAGCGAATTCGCCCTAGCGGTCCACGCCGATGGGGCAACGGTGCTCTACGGTCGAAGCGATGAAGACCTTGGAGTGCCGTATCAACCGTTCGCGGAAGCATTGCGGCACTACATCACTCATGGCGGCTCCACCGATCTCGCTTCCCGGCAACCGAACCTGACCAGAGTTCTTCCGGAGCTAGGACTTCGAACGTCCTCCGCAGCACTTCCTGGAGTAGATCCTGGCATCGAGCGATGGTGCCTCTTCGAAGACGTCGCTGAGGTCATTGAGTTGGCCTCGGCGGACCGCCCACTGGTGCTCGTTCTTGAAGACCTGCACTGGGCGGCGGATCCGAGCCTTCTGCTACTTCGTCATTTGGTGCGGGGAAGAGATCCCGCAGCCCTACTCGTAGTAGGTACGTTCCGAGACACCGAAATTGAACGAAGTCACGCGCTTTCGTCGGTCTTGGCAGATTTTCGCCCCGACGATGGGGTCACGCGGGTTTCTCTGAAGGGGCTCGACAAGGAGGGTGTGCTGGCGTATCTGGAGGCATCGACCGGCTACGGACTCGACGACCAGGGACGGTCATTCGCTGCCACCCTGCACGACGAGGCACACGGAAATCCGCTCTTCATCGGAGAAGTCATTCGACACCTCGCTGAGATCGGGGTGGTTGGCGCAGTCGATGGGCATTGGACATTCCATGGGGATCCGTCTTACGACGTGCCCCCGAGCATCAAGGATGTAATCAGCCGGCGAGTCGGCCGACTCCCACCTACAGCGCAAACGGCGCTTTCGGTCGCCGCATGCTGTGGCACGGAGTTCGAATTACGCTGGCTCGAGACGGTCCTCAACGACGGCGACGCGATATTGCAAGGTCTCGATCGTGCTGTCGACGCTCGGATTGTCGACGAACTACCGACGTCTGGTCGATACAATTTCAGTCATGCTCTCATACGTCGAACGCTCTACGAGCAGCTTTCTCTTACGCGTCGAAGCAGAATCCACGGTCAAATCGGCCTCGCTATCGAAGAGGCCCACTCTGATGACCTCGCCCCATTCTTTGCGACCCTCTGCTTTCATTTCGCGAACGCTTCCGATCCTCAGTTCAGCAACAAGGCAGCCTCCTACGCGTTGGCAGCGGCTCAACGAGGGCTGAGTCAGTTAGCAGTTGAAGAGACGCTCGACCAGGTCACTGTTGGTATGGATCTCTTGACTCACGAAGCCCGACCGGATCGAGCTCTTCGTGCAGACCTGCAGCTCGCTCGTGCCCAAGCCCTCCTCTTCTTAGGACAGATCGGCGAATCGAAAATAGCGGCCGCTGCTGCGGCACAGGACGCTCGAGCTATCCGATCGCCCGCCCGACTCGTTGCTGCCGCCGCCGCACGTGGCTGGCATTCGACTCCCGGTGATTCAGACCCCTTGCTTCCACAACTGTGCGATGACGCAATTCATATGGCTGGTTCCGGAGACCCAGAAGTTCGCTCCAGAGCCCTAGCGACCCTGGCCGTCTATCGAAGTGTGAACGAAGGTCAGACTGTCGAGGCAGGTCCACTGGCTGCCGAATCTCTAGCCCTTGCGAGATCTCTCGGAGACCCCTATGTCTTATGGCAGGCCCTGTACGCGCGGTCCCACGTGCTCTGGCCGACCGAGCTGATTTCCGAGCGGCTGTCCATTGCCGAAGAGATGGTCACGTTGGCCTCAGACATCGAAGAAGTGGAGCCACGTCATCAGAGCCTGTACTTCAGAGGCGTGGTCCGACTCGAGGGCGCCGACCGCACTGGATTTGAGGCAGATCTGTCCGCCGTCGAGGGGCTCGCTACCGATCACCGCAAGTACTGGGTTCCGGCTGCCGTGAGCAATCTCTGGCAAACGCTCCTGTGCCTCCTCGATGGGAGAATTGCGGACGCTGAGACGCGAGTTTTTGCAGGCCTCGAGGCGGTGCCCAAGTCGGATTTGATTTTCGGTACTGCGCTTGTCGCCCAGTTGTTTGCCATTCGTAGAGAACAGGGCCGGCTTGATGAGCTCATGCCAGGCTTCGACTCGGTCATGAAGCGTCACTCGCTGCCAGCAATCCATGCGGGTGTCGCGCTGGCGTACGCGGAGCTGGGTGACCTCGATCGCGCACGGGGACTACTTGATCGGCTCTCAGCTGACGGATTTGCGGCCCTCCGCCGCGACAGCACCTGGACCATCCAGCTCGCGGATATGGCGGAACTGGTGAGACTCGTGGGTGGGCGCGAGCACGCGGCATCCGTGTACCAATACCTCGCACCGAAAGCGGGTGAGTTGATCGTTTCGAGCCCTGGGTGTTTCTGTGCCGGAGCCGTTGACCGGTATCTCGGCAAGATGGCGGACCTATCTGGACAATTCGAAACGGCCCGTCGACACTTCGAGCGCGCTCTTGACCTGGAGACGAGTATCGGGTCGGAGCCGCTCACTGCTCACACGAAGGTCTCGTACGCCCGGATGCTCCTCGGCAGCGCAGACCATCCGGACCGTGCGCTGGCAATAGATTTGATTGCCCAGGCCCTCACGGTCTGCCGGCGGCTCGCTCTCGTCAGCTTGGAGCAAGCAGCAGTTTCCCTGCAAAGCAATACATAAGCCAGCTGTCGAATCTCACTCCTGGGAGTCGGTGTGGTCTCAGCGGCCCACATGAGGCTGAGGACGTTAGCAGCGACTGCCGCGGCCGCCATTACAGCGAGTGGGGCCCTTCTTTTGGACCTTGGCGAGAGTAGACGCATTCACGAGATCACCCAGGTCGGCAAGCAGGGCTGCTTGAAGCCAGGCGGTCACCTGATCGCCGTTTGCAACGGCCCGCCAGGTACCCCGCCGATGCTGACGTCACGAACAGTAAAGAAACGCGTGATGATCGAGACCTCGGTTCGCACTCCTGCTGACCCGATCCACGTCCGTCCGGCGGCGCGAGGTGCAGCGAAGATGGCGACTCCAGCGGCTGTGCGAGAGCCCGCGTAGTACTGAAAAGCCGATCGTGTCGTCGCGGGACTTGCGCTCATTCAACCATCCAAACACGATCCGCATATGGTCGCATGTGCGTGGTGCTCGCTACATCCGTGGCCGAGCCGCTCTCCCGCTCAGAATGAATAGCAGCCGATCGAGGAACCTGGCCGGTGCCCAGAGGACCGAGTCCTTCAGCGGCCACAGCTCACAAGGTGGTTCGCTTGAACTACTGGCGCGGAGAATGCCATTTACGGCGCGCCGCGCCGCTTCGTTCGCCCCTTCCATTGTCGCCAGATCGGTGAAGGTGCGGATATAGTCGGACGCCAAAAAGAAATTCTCGATCTCGGTTACTGCTGTCGGACGGCTGTGCCAGGATCCGGCGACGTTGACGAGGAGTGGCTCGACATTCACATCAGTGGTGACTCCGTCCGCCCTTGAGCGGACGCTCGGGAATCGAATGTCCTGATCTATGTGAAACGACACGATGTTTTCATCGCTAAGTGGGACCTCACCCTGCGTGCCGAGCGCCACACGTAACTGATGAAGCACTTCGCTGGCGATTTCCTCCGCGCTGCACTGCTTGGCCGGCTTGTCGACCAACAATCCCGGGGTTTCCCACTCTGAGATGTCCACAGAGAGAATACCGCCGACCTGTCCATTTCCCATCCGAGCGAAGTCCACCCGCTTCCAAAACTGACGCTGCGAGACGGCGGTGAGAGACCATGGCGATCCGATGCAGATGACGTGGCCCATGACCGGACGAAAGTCCCGTCTCAGGTAGAACACGATTCCATTCATCCATCTCGTTGTGAGCTTGGACAATCGGGCCAATTGAGGGTCAGCCTTCGTA
>DAIQQK010000037.1:0-25329 GCA_036786835.1 Acidimicrobiales bacterium
TCAATGAAAGGAGTCGTATGCGCCAGTCCACGGAGGACTGGGCACACCAGCAGGGGCGCAACCGAACAGAGCAAGATCATCCGCCGACTGCCCTTTAGGATGATCGGGGCCCAAACTAAATAGAACAGCTCCTCCACCGACAGCGACCACGTCTGGGCGAAGTAGCCCCAAAACGGCTCGTGGCCCAACGCCGAGCGGTAGTCGGCGAAGTAGAACAAGGCGCCTGCAATGTCTCCCCACACGCGCTCGGCGGCACGCGCCACAGGATGAAATGCGCAGTAGATGACGAGTAGCGCCGACGTGAGCACCAGCGGAGGCAAGAGCCGAACTGCCCGGCGCGAGTAGAAATTCTTCAAGCTGATGCGCTCGTTGCGCTCCCCTTCCTTGAGCAGCATCGCCGTGATCAGGAAGCCGCTCAGCGTGAAGAACATGCCGAGCGACTGCCAGGCACCAGGGAAGGTGCTGAAGTTCGAGTGGTAGACGAGAACCGACGTCACCCCGAAGGCGCGAATTCCCGTAAGAGGAGGCCTGTTCCCGAGCCGGAACGGTCGAGACGCCTTAGCCGTCGAAGGCGGTCCCGAGATCGCTGTCGCGCCGCTGCCCGGGCTCGGGGCGTCGGGAGGCGAGACACCCGAGGCTTCCTCGAGCGAGGTGACTGGCCTCGTGGCGATTTCATGCGGCAATAGATCAGACCTCGCTGATAAGTGCCCGCGGCGGCGGTACGACGCGCGAGATTACGACGTGGAGAATTCCTCGGCCGGCACCCGCTCACCGGGAGCGACTCCAGTCTCCTCGGCGCCCTCCGAGGATCATGCGCCTGCCGCCTCCGAATCCGCCGCAGAATTCGAAGGCGGCTCAGCCTCCGGTGCCGGCGCACAGCACGCCTCACAGAAGACTCTCGTCGACAGGGTCCGGGACCTACCCCGTCCGACGATCGCGCTTCACGCCTGTGTCTTCGGCGGGTTCGTCCTCCTCGCCGCCCTCGTCTTCTGGTGGCCGGTGTGGGTGACGGGGCACCCGGCGGGGACTCTCACATGTCAATGCGGGGACTCGAGCCAAGAGCTGTGGTTCCTCTCGTGGACGCCGTATGCCCTCCTGCACGGGCACAACCCCTTCCTAACGAACGCCATCTTCGCCGGCCGCGGCGGCGCCAACATGCTCGCGAACACCTCCTGGATGTTCCCCTCCGTCGTTCTCGCGCCGATCACGTTGCTGTGGGGACCGGTTGCCGCGTTCAACGTCGGTGCAGTGCTCGGACCGGCGATCTCGGCATGGACGTTCTTTCTCGCCACTCGGAAGGTGACGAAGTTCCTGCCAGGTCAGCTTCTCGGTTCCCTGCTCTACGGCTTCTCGCCCTTCGTCATCTGGAACGACCCGATTGGCCACCTCGACTTCACTCTTCTCTTCTTCGCGCCTCTCGCCTTCATCCTCCTGTACGACGTGTGTGTCACCGGTGAGCACCGTGCTCACCGAGTGGGCCTCCTGCTCGGGTTGCTCGTAGTGGTGCAGTTCTTCACGAGCACGGAGTTCCTCGCGATATGCGGAACCGTCGGAGCGTTCGCCTTGCTTGCGGCGCTCGTGCTGGCTCCCCGCCGGGCATGGGCATTTCGACAACGAATCGGTCTTGGCTTCGTAACAGCGGCCGGGGTGGTGGCCGTCTTGCTCGCGTACCCGATGTGGTTCTTGCTCGAGGGCCCCCGCCACATCGTCGGAACCCCTTGGCCCAGCCCTTCGACCCTGGGCGCGACTGCGTCGGCAATCGTCGACGCGGGCAGGGCGGTGCACGCACCGGCGTTTTTCGAAGAGATCGGCGGCTACTTCGGCGGTGCGGGGCCCAACTTTGGTGCCAGCGGCTTCCCGAGCCTGATCTATCTAGGGGTACCGCTGCTGGCGCTGTTGGGGGTTTCGGTCATCGCATGGAGACGGTCCCGGCTGGCCTGGGTGCTGCTCGTGGCCGGAGTGCTCGCCTGGCTGTTCTCGCTGGGGACGATGCTCGGGACCGAGCTCGATGCGAAAGCCCAGCAGGTTCATCCCGCGTGGCTTCCTTGGAAGTTCCTCTCCCACATACCTCTCGTCTCCCAGATCGAGCCACTGAGGTTCGCGGCCATCGTGACCTTTGCCGCCGGCCTGCTGCTGGCGCTGTCGCTAGACCGCTGGCGCGACTTGGTGCGCCATCTGACACGAGCCAGGTCGAGCCTCGTCGTCAGCGCGGCCGTCAGCGCGGCCGTAGCGGCCGTCGGAGTCGGTGTCCTCGTCCCCGTCGCCATCACCAACACAGTGCCTCTCGTCGTTCGGCCAAGTGCGGTACCTGCTTGGTTCGAACACGACGCGTCCCGCCTTCCTGCTTCCACCGTCGTCCTGACCATCCCCTTCGGCGACCAGGAGGCAATGGGTTGGCAGGCAGAGACCTGGTTCCCGGTAAGGCTGGCGGGTGGGTTCGCGGTGGTGCCCGGCCCGGATGGACGATCGCAATTCGTCGAAGCCCCGACCGGAGCGGTCGACGTGCTCGACCGGCTTTCGCCCGGCACCCACGCCGTCGCGACAGGCCCGCCACCTTCGTCGGCAGCTGAGGTCTTGTCCGTCCGGGAGGCACTTCTACGCTGGGGGGTCGGCGTCGTCGTCGTCACTCCCGAGGCACGCTCTCCTTCTTATTCCACCGGTTTCATGACGGCCGTGATGGGCCGCCTCCCGGTCGAGCGGGACGGTTCGTGGACGTGGAGCGGGCTGGGACAGGATCCGCCGATCGCGATCGGACCCCTCACGCTCGCTGATTGCACCGGCGCGAGCGGATCGCAGAGGAACCCGTCCTCGGTCGCTCGCTGCGTGCTGGCGAATTCCTCGGTGTCTTCATGAGGAACGACCCTCTTAACACCGACGCTGCCGCATACCGATGCTAGAACATCCCGGATGAGCATCCTGGACGTGGAGCGCCCGTCCCCGCCCGCTTCCACGCCTGTCGAGAGCGCCACGAGGCGTTGGCGATGGAGCAACCATGCGGAGATCCTGCTCGTCAGCTTCGCGGGCCTCTTGATCGAGATCAGCTACACGAGAATCATCTCCTACAAGCTCTTCTACTACTACGTCTACCTCGTAATAGGCCTCGCGCTCCTGGGCATCGGAGCCGGCGGCGTTCTCGTCGCCGTCTCGAAGAGGTTGCGCCGCGCAGATACAGATTCGGTGCTCTTCTGGAGCTTCCTCTTCGGTGCGGTGAGCACTGTGGTGACTTACGTGATCGTGGCGTACGTCCAGATCGACACGCTCTCGGTGTGGCGCTACGGCACGTCCTCCTCCTACAAGAGCTTTGTGATGCTTCTCGTGATCGCCGTCTGCGTGTTTGCCTCTTTCGTCGCGCCGGGCATCATCATCTCGACCCTTTTCGGTCGTCGCCCGAAGGCCGTAGGCGGCCTGTACTTTGCCGACCTCGTCGGTGCCGGGATCGCGTGTGCCGCCGTCATCTACCTCGTCAGCTCGCTCGGGGCTCCTGCCACCGTGATGATCGCGGCCCTCACGATGGCAGCCGGGGCGACGTGGGTGGCAATCCGATCTCGACGCTCCCTCCTACCTGTTGCCGCCCTCGTTCTCGTGGGTTGCGGGGTCGTCACCGTCGCTCCGAACCTCCTGCCGAGCCAGCGCCTGGACACGAGCAAGACCGTGAATCTCTCCACTCCGCTCGCGTACTCGGGCTGGGGATCGATCTTTCGCGTCGACGTCTCCCCACCGTTCAGCCTCGGAACCTCCCCGCCGGGTGGCCTGAAACCCGAAGCGATGAACCTCTCACACGACGGCATTCTCGGCGCCGGCATCTTCCATTGGGACGGTCGCCGGTCCTCGCTCTCGGCCTATGACTTCGAACAGGACCCTCGCTCGATCCCGTTCACGGTCCTGGGCTCCCCGCCTCCGAGCGAAGCGGTCATAGGCGCCGCCGGTGGGCACGAGGTGCTCGCCTCCCTGTACTACGGCGCTCAGCACGTCGATGCCGTCGAGCTGAACCCGGTGACCGTGTACTTGGTCAGGACGCGCTATGCCAACTTCGACGGCCATTTGGCGCAGAACCCCGCCGTCACCTACATCACCGGAGACGGCCGGTCGTTCATGGCGCGTACCGACAGTCACTTCTCGCTCGTCTGGTACCCCGCTCCGGACAGCTACGCCGCTACCAACGGGGCCCTCGCGAGCGCCAACATCCTTTCCGAGAGCTACCTCTACACGACCAACGGACTCGTGAGCGACCTTCAGCACCTCACACCGAACGGGATCTTCCTCGCACAGTTCGGCGAGGTGGACGACACCTACGACCTTCGGACTGCACGCTTCGTCGCAACAGCCCGCCAGGCCTTGCAGGAGATCGGCGTCAGTGATCCTCGCGCCTACATCATGGTCGCGATGACGCAGACGCATTTTCTGGGCACCATCCCTCTCTCGACCATCATGGTCAAGAGAACGCCGTTCACACCTGCCGAGGTCTCCCGGTTCGTGTCGGCCGTCGGCGCCGTGCCCGAGACCAGCATCATGTACGCGCCCGGCCAAACGGTGTCTCCGAACCCGATCAACGACGTCGTCACGGTGTCCAACGCGCGCCTCGGGTCGTTCTACGCGTCCTATCCGTACGACATCACCCCGACGACGGACAACGACCCCTACTTCTGGCATTTCGCCAGGTTCGGTTCGGTCCTCGACCACTATTCGGAGTCCCTGACGAGCGTCGATCGTGAGAACGCCATAGGAGAACGGGTCCTGCTGTTGCTGCTGGGCCTCTGCATCTTGATAGCGGCTTTGTTCCTGCTCCTGCCGTTCCTGTTCATCCGAGGCTCCTGGTCCCGGCTTCCCCGCAAGGGGCGATCGGCCTTCTTCTTCGCCGGAGTGGGATTCGGGTTCATATTCTTCGAGATCACCCTGATGCAGGAGCTGAACCTGTTCCTGGGTTATCCCACCTATGCCCTCACCATCACTTTGATGTCCTTGCTCGTCTTCACCGGCCTCGGAGCGTTGCTGAGCCAGCGAGTGCGAAGACGAGAACCAGCCATCGTCGTGTTGCTGGTCGCAATCGCGGCCCTGGTGTTGTTCTACCTAGTCGGTTTGTCGCATCTGACGAGCGCGCTGCTGAGCACCCCCTTGGCCGCGCGCATCTTGGTCTCGTTCGCCGTGCTGGCGCCTCTGGGTATCTGCCTCGGCATGTTCATGCCCATCGGCCTCGGCCAGATCGCGGAGCTCGGAGGACATCCTCGCGAGTACGTCGCGTGGGGTTGGGCTGTGAACGGCTTTGCGTCTGTCGTCGGCTCGGTGCTGGCCACCGTCCTGTCGATGAGCTTCGGCTTCGATTTCGTACTGGGCTTGGGTCTCGCTTGTTACGTGATTGCGGTTGCAGCCTGGGTGGCGCTCACTCGGCTCGGTGCTGGCTCGAAGGGGCTCCATAGCGCTGCCCACCTCCGAAGCCCCTGACGGATGATCGCGAGGGTCGCGAGGCGGCTTCCAAGGAGGCCGGCTCCCGCCACGATTTTGGCGCTCGCCTGCCTGGCGGTTCCTTTCGCGATCGAGGCCATGCGGATAATCGCGTCCACGTACCACGTGTACCTGTCCGACGACCTGGCCATCGTCGACCTCCACGTACGTGACGCCATTCATTGGAATCAGCAGCTCGGACCCCTCGATCGCTTCGGCTGGAACCATCCGGGCCCGGCCTACTTCTATCTGCTCTCCGTCCCGGCCCGAGTGTTCGGAAGCGGTGCACGTTCCGAGTTTCTGGGCGCCCTGGGAATCAACGCGCTCTCGGCGCTGGCAACTATCTGGGTCGTCCGACGGCGCTGCGGGCGGCGTTCGGCCCTCTGGTGCGCGGCATGCATCGGGCTTCTCTGCACCGAGCTCATATCCACCTCCCCGGGAGCGACGACCTTCTCCGAGTCGCATCTCGGAGCGCTGGTGAGCCCTTGGAACCCCGACGTGGTCATCCTTCCCCTGCTGCTCGTGGGAGTCCTCTGCGCAGCCGGCGCCACCGGTTCGCCGATCTCGCTTCTCGGCGCCGCACTCGTCGGCTCCTTCTGTGTCCAGACCAACATCGCGACCTTCCCGTTGGTAGCCACCCTTTTGGCCGCGGGCTGCATCGCCGCAGTGATCCGGTGGCTGCTACGACGAAGAAGGACAAGGGCTCCGGAGACTGCCGAGCCCGTCGACAGCGTCGACGCCTCCCTCCGCACCTGGACTGCCGGTGCGCCCGGTTCCCGTAGTGGGCGGTGGACGACGTGGTTGTTGATCGGCGGCCTCGTCCTTCTGGTCCTCGTCTGGTTGCCTCCCGTCGTGCAGCAGATCTGGGGGCACCCGGGAAATCTCGCGTTGATATGGCGGTTCTTCACAGCCAACCACCCGCCGCACTCTCTGCAGACGGGACTGTGGTCGATATTGGCTGTCGACGACGTCTTCCTGTTCGGCCTCCCCGAGGAGATGTCGTTCCTGCTCGGATCGACTCCGAGGGCAGCAGGCGTGATCCTGGCCGGGGTTGTGCTCGTCGGAGTCCTCGCCGTCTTCATCGGGGCAAGGAGACGAAATCGGCTCGCCTGCGCTCTCGGGGCCGCGAGCTTGCTGGGCTTCGTGGTGTGCATATTGGCGGTCACCCGCATCGTCGGGGCCGTGTACGGCTACCTGGTTCTCTGGGAGATCGGCATGCCGGTTCTCGGGCTGATCGGACTGGGCTCGGCCCTGCTGGACACCGGCGCTCGCGCTGATTCGCCCGCTCCTCGCATCCGCGCGAGCGCTCGCGCACCCCAGGCCCTGCGAATCACGCAAGGCCTCCGCGGCTGGCGACCGTCAGCGGGAACACTCGTCTCCGGACTGGCCGCCGTGACCTTCTCGGTCGTGCTGTGCGTCCAGATGGCTGACCTTCCCCCTTTGCGAGCCGCCTCGGACCCGACCGTCGAGAAAGCGTGGCAGCTCGTCGGTCCTCATCTCCCACGCAGCACCGAGCAGGTATACCTGCGCGACGCTGGCGTAGACCTCTACGGGCTGTTCACGTTCTTCGGGCTGTTCGACGAGCTCCAGGTGCGCGGCTTCAATCCGCGGGTCAACCCGTTCCTTCAGACCGAGGTGGGGCCCTTGTACCTCTCCGAGGGTCGCGAACCCTTCCAGATCGTCCTCTATCCCCCTTCACCTGCCGTCACACGGATGGCGGGATACGTGGGCCACACGCCCGACGCCGGCATCGTGATCCTGTCGGGTCCTCCAGCGCGCTAGGAGTGCTGCGCCGACTCGTCCGCGACGTCCTTTCGCAGCAAGGCGATCTCCTCTGCGAGAACCCGCGTCTTGTCCTCGAGCCGTCCCACCTCCCAGCTCAGGTAGACGCACACGATGAGGAGGAAGAGCGACGCGAGCACGGTCAGGAGCGCTGGCGGGCTGATGACGCCCAAGGCGTGTGCCCCACGGTTGAACAGCGCAGGTGAGATGGCGAACACGGCGATCACCAGGCCCACAGACAGCCAGAGCATGGCGTACTTCGGATGCAGGTGACGCCTGCGTGACAGCTCGATGATCACGCTCAGGGTGGCGAGAGCGCTCACGAGCGCAATGACGTGGACACCGGTCATAGAGGCTCCTCTTCGTGCTCGGCGGACGTTGGGCGCCTGCGGATCACCGCCAGCGCCAAGGTGATGACAACTCGCAGAAGGTACGCGCCGGCTCGCCATGCCGACTGAGTGGAACGGCCGGCGTAGCGCGGGCGCATGGCCACTCCCACCTGTGAGATGACCGTGCCCGCACGACTGGCGATGACCAGGGACTCGACCGTGTCCGAGAGGTAGTCGGCGGGGTAGGTCCGAGCGAATATGGACACCGCCGCTCGGTTCTGGACTCGAAATCCAGAGGTGACATCGGTGAGCCTCTCACCGGTCATTCGGGACATGTACCGCGCGAGCAACGACATCGCGATGCGCCTCGCCCTAGGGACGGACACGTCTCCGGCACCGGCGAACCGGGCGCCTATGACGATCTGGGGAGGGCCGTCCGGGTCCAGCATCCTCATCATGCGGGGGATGTCGCGGGGATCGTGCTGGCCGTCGGCATCCAGCTGGACCACGATCGGATGTCCTCGGGACTGCGCATAGCGAAGCCCGACCCGCACGGCACCGCCGACGCCCAGCCTGAAGGGGTTGGATATGACCTCGGCGCCCGCCGCGCCGGCCAATTCGGCGGTGTCGTCCGTGGACCCGTCGTCCACGACGAGGACGGTCGCGTCGGGGAGCACCGCTTTCGCCTCTTTGACCACGATCCCGACGGATTCGGCCTCGTTCAATGCGGGAATCACGACGCACACGTTCCTCGACCGATCCTCTGCGCGATTGACGTCCGTCATCGGCTACACCGCGGCCGGCGTTGTCAGCGGAACCGTCTCCTCGGGGCCGGACATGTCCCCTTCCCCGATCGCCAACTCCCCGTCGAAGACATCCTCGTGCCTCCGAAACACCTTCGCGTACAACCATTCGAGCTGCACGGCTGCCATGAGGGCGAGGGAGACCTCGAAGGGGGTTCGGTAACGAGTCTGTCCGAAGGTGATGAGCACCGAGACCGCGACGTCGAGTCCTATAGCCAGCAAAGGCAACACCGGGACCCGCCGCCGTCGCAGTATCACCACACCACCGACCGACAACAGGCACAACCCGTAGTACATCCAGAGCCCGGTGAGCGCCCAGTGGTAGGGACGGGTCTCCACGAACCAGTCGAACGCGATCTGCTCGAAGGGGTGGAAGGCGCCGAAAGCGCGACCGAGACGAGCCAGCTCGACCGGCAACAGGCGACCCTCGTGGCTTCGCACGTATCGAAGGGCGAAGCTCCGGGCCTGTGCGTCCCTCACCGATTCGTCTATCGAGAGATGTCGGGGAACCGGACACTGGTATGACCAGTAGCCCTCGAGTTGGCCTGACCAGGTCGCATCGCAGTTGGCCCCGAGCAATGTGGGCCCCAGGCCGGTGCTGATGAACACCGGGTCCGCGAAGCGGCTCATGTTGTATCCGACCCATGGAGCTACGACCGCGAGCCCCGCCAACGTCCCGGCCGTGGCGATGCCTGCCCTGCGTCGCCACGACTGGCGCACCAACAGGCTTAGCGGGATGAGGAGCAACGGAAGCAACACGATGAGCTCGTCGCGCGCCAAAGCCGAAGCACCGATAGTCGCTCCGAGGACGACTGCGCTCTGGACGCGCGGACGCCTCCAGAATCGGAAGGCTGACCACAGCACGGTGGCCACCAGCAGCGGCGATAGGGCTTCGGAGAGCATCATCTCGTCGCTCATCCAGATGTTGGGATAGACGGCGACGATGAACGCCGCCATCAGGCCGAGGCGGTAGACGTTGCGGTTGTGCCCGTACATCTCCCGCCCGGCGACCCCCGACATGACCACCCCGGCCGTCCCGATGATGCAGCACCAGATCCGGTGAGCAAAGAAGCTCTTGAACCCCACGAGCGACGCGGCCGCGATGACGAACACGAACCCGGGAGGCCACGCCGCTGATTGGACCAGCACGTGTGCATTGTGGTGGTAGTAGCGGAAAGGATCGATGAAACCCTTCCCCGCCACGAGAAGGTTGGCGGCGTAGTGGTAGTAGGACGCATCCCCCCCGGGACGGCGGTTGGGCCTCCCGAACACCGAGCCCAGGCGGATCCCGAGCCCGATGGCGCCGATGGCGCCCATCCACACCCACCACCGGCTGCTCGACGGCCTCGCGACGTCGGACGTCGTCGCGGCGGCGACCTCTGTCGCTCCTTCGACCGGGGCCTTGAGCAGCAGACTCACCGGACGGCTCCCGGCGACGCCAGGTAAGCGGCGCTCGATCTCACCTGCTCACCGATTGTGACTATGCGCGGCAACAGCCAGGGCTGCACGTAGCGGCCACCTGCCACGCTGAGATGGATCCCGTCGAGACGCATCGGCTCTCCTCCGATGCTGGCCGCGAACTTGCCGCCGGGGTCCAATCTCTCTCCCAACGGTTCCACGACCACACGACCGCGATGTCTCGCTGCCACCTGAGCGAGCAGCTTGTTGAAGGTGTCGACGAAAGCGGGATTGTCCTCCGGCCATGGCCGCCCGTCGGGTTGTGGTGAGGACTGCCGGTAGTAAGGAGCGGTGAGAAGGACGACGGTCGCACCGGCCGATCCGAGAACCCCTACCGACTGATCGAGCGCCTGGAGCTCGAGCTTGTCCAAGGCGGGCTGCCCGAGATACTCCCAGCTGCCGTCGACGAGGTGCCCCCGGGTCTCGAGCGCCCCCTCTTCGAGGACGACGACATCGGGGTGGAAGACGTCCACGTCGTTCTTCCAGCGCTGTAGTTGTGTGGAGCACTGAACTTCGTTCGCAGCGCTGATCGCACCACGAAAACCCACGAGCATGTTGTTCGGCGCTCCGTGGAACAGCGTCGGCAACTGCAACAGTCCACAATTGGTGACCGCGTCGTTCTGGAAGTCGATCCCGTAGTTTCCCGAGCCGGGGGCGAGTCCGAAGGTCATGAACACCGCTTCGGAGCTCCCGACGAGGAGCATGCGGATCGGTCCTTGAGCCGACGCAGTCGCGGGTGGTATGAGCGCTGCGGTCCCGGGAGAGAGGCCGGGCCCCACCGCGTAGACGTTTGACGGAATCACAGGCTCGGCCGACGCGAGCGATGCGCCCGCCGTCGCGAGCACCAGTGACGCAGCAGTCGCACCGATGGCGGCGGGGGTGAGGATGCGCGCCTTCCAACGCTGCAGTGCGCCGCGCCGGATCGGCATCTCGAGCAAGTGGTACGACGCCACCGAGATCACGAACGTGGTGGCCACCCGAACCCCGAACAGCTGCCACCCCCCCAGCCCGGTGCGCTCGGTGTCGAGCATGACGAACAGCGGCCAGTGCCAGAGGTAAAGGCCGTACGAGATGCGTCCTACGTAGCGGACAGGAGGTAGGGAGAGAAGACGCGCCAACGGACTGGCGGGAACGAGGGTCACGCAAGCCAGCACAGCCGCGGTGCACAGCGAGACCACTCCGAAGCCGCCGGCGTAGAGCCATGCCGACGACGACTCTGCGCTCGTCACGGCGTAGCAGACGAAAGCCAGTCCGGCCCCACCAGCCACCATGAGCACACCTCGCAGGGCCCTGCTCTCGGTGATGAGGCTCCGCGCCTTCGCTTCGGCCGGCCGGCTCTCCCCGAGCGCTCGCGCCTTGCCTCCGAAACGCGCGAGCGCGATGGCGAGCGCGGCGCCGATGAGCAGGTCCTGGGCGCGAGTGTCGGTCCCGTAATAGACACGGTTGACTCCCAGGCCGTTTTGATAGAGCACCGCCATCGCGACTGCGCTCGCCACCGCGCCGGCGCCCGACAGGACGAGCAAGACTGAGCGCGAGCGTCCCAGCCGCATGACAGCGAAGACGATGAGCGGCCACAGCAAGTAGAACTGTTCTTCGATCGCGAGCGACCAGGTGTGCAGCAGCGGCGACGAGCCCTGCAGAGCCGCGAAGTAGCTCTGTCCCGAGGAGACCTGGTTCCAGTTCGCCACGTAGAACAGCGTGGAGAGAGCGTCACGGCGGATCTGGCCCAGGGATCCAGATGGTGCGAGCCAAACTGCGTACGCCGCCACCAAGAGGAGCATTGCCAGAAGAGCCGGCAGCAGGCGCCTCGCCCGCCGCGCCCAGAAGCGCGCCAGCCCGAGCGTGCCGGTGCGGTCGTACTCACCGACGAGCAGACCCGTTATCAAGAAGCCCGACAAGACGAAGAAGACGTCCACCCCGAGGAACCCACCGGGAGCCCATGTGAAGCCACCGTGGAACACGAGCACCGCGGCCACAGCGAGCGCCCTCAACCCGTCGAGCGCGGGCACGTAGCCTCTATCGGCCGCGCTTGCGGCCTGCCTTTCGGCGGTCGAGCCAACCGTGCCGGCGCCCCCGCCCGGCATCCCCCGCACCTAGAGCGCTACCTCGCCGAGCGGCTCGACGCCACGGGCTCCCGGCGCGGGAGCACCGGTGCCTCGCGGCCGGTGCCACTTGATCTCGCCTCGCGTCCGCCCGCCTTCTCTTCCTGGTACTCCTCGTCGACGTTGACTGCCCAGATGTCGTGCCGTGCCCCGGTGACGATGTTGTCGACCGTCAGCATGGCGGTGTACATGGAGTGGTCCTGGTTGTTGTACTTGTGCATCCCGTTGCGTCCCACTGCGTGGACGTTCGGGACCTCGGACGCCAGCCAGTGGCGGATCGTCTCCACCGCGGCGCGATACCCGTCGTCGTAGACGGGATATGCCTTCGGCATCCGCACCACGTACCCGCGCTCGATCATGTCGGTCGTCGCGAGGCCGATCGCCTCGAGCTCCTTTGACGCGAGGGCAACGAGCTGCACGTCCGGCATCTCCCACATCTCGTCGCCTTCCATGACCCAGTACTCCAGGCCGAGGCAAGTGCGACCGTCCTTCACCAAGTAGGGCGACCACGACGCGAAGTTCTGGACGCGACCCACCTTGACGTCCGGGTCGTGCACGTAGATCCAATTGTCCGGAAAGCTGGCACTCTTGGGTACCACGAGGGCCACCGTCAGGAAGTCGCGGTAGTTCAGGTTGTCTGCGGCAGCCAGAACCTCTGCAGGCGGGGGCGGGTAGAGAGATCGCGCCAGCTGCGAGAAGGGCATCGACGAGATGACGTGGTCGGTCTCGATCCTTACCTTTTGCCCGCCGTTCTCGTAGACGACGGCCTCGGCGCCCTCGGGTCCGCGTTCGACTGCGACCACCGAGCTGCGGAACTCGACCTTCCCTCCCGCTGCGGTGACCAAATCGCAGCATCGCTCCCACATCATTCCGGGACCCAACCGGGGGTACTGGAACTCCTCGATCAGGCTCGTCACCTGCTTCGAGCGGTTCTTTCGCCCTCCGAAGAGCTTGGCCCGAATCGGCTCCCAGACGGCGCTGTAGAGAGACATCCCCTTGATGCGTTGTGCTCCCCAATCGGCCGATATCTTCGAAGCCGGGACACCCCACACCTTCTCGTTGTAGGTCTCGAAGAAGTGTGAGTAGAGACGCCTCCCGTAGTTGGCGACTATGTAGTCCTCGAGGTTGCTCTGGTCCTTGGGCGGTCGGACCCTCACCCACAGATACGAGCTCACGCACCGGATCGCCTCTGCCGGCCCAAGGTTGCGCAGGGCGTTCAGCGGCCGGATCGGATAGTCGTAGAACTTCCCGCCGTAGTAGATGCGGCTCATACGCGGACGCGTCAGGAAGTCCTCGTCGGGCAGGATCTCGTGCCAGAGGTCCTCCACGGGCTGAACCTTCGTGAAGAAGCGGTGGCCGCCTATGTCGAAACGCCAGCCGTCGCGCTCGACACTGCGGCTTATGCCCCCCACCACGACGTCGGCCTCGAGAACCACGACCGGCCGGTCCGCCTTGGTCAGCTGGTACGCCGCGGTGAGGCCCGCCGGGCCCGCGCCTATCACGACGACCGGTAGCTCGTCGTCCGCGCGCGCTTCGGGAACCTGCTTGCTCGTCACTGGGCGCAGACTACGCCAACAGGGGCCGGGCACCCGTGAAATCGCAGGTCACGTATGGGTCGAGCAGGGCCCGGGTCAGGGTACGTAGAGGTTCACGAAGGCCAGCACCGCGTACCCGACCAGCCCCGCTCCGGCTAGGACGAGAACGGTTCGCTCGACGAGGGCGCTCGAAGTGATGCTGGCTCCTGCGAGAACGAGCGGGAAGCCCGAGAGCGCGTATCGCTCGAACCCGTCGAGGTTGGCTGTCGTCAACGCGACCAGCACGACCGCAGCGGCGAAGGCCCCGTAGCACGCAGGCCACTTCCGGGCGCTCACCACCACAAGGCACACCGCGAGCACCGCCCACGGCAGGTGCAGAGCGGATCCCAGGTGATGGCCGTGCACGAGGTAAGACGCATCGTGCGCCAAGGTGGTGAAGGGGTCTGCCACGGGGCCGCGGTGACCTCCCTCCTCCTGAATCTTGAGCGGCGCGAGACCGTCGCCGTATCGCAATTGCACCCACCCCAGGAACGCTCCGAAGCCGATCGCCGGTCCAGAGGCGGCGGCGACGACCTTCGCTCTGTCGCTCCGCGAGGCGTTGCGCCACCGGCGTGCTCCCTCTACGACAGCGGGCACGACGAGCAGCACGCCGATCGGCCTGCACAGCCCCGCACCGAGGCCGAGGGCGGCCGCCACCCACCACCGCTGAGCCCGCAGGGCGTAGAACACCCCCACCGAGAGCAGCAGGAGGGTCCCCTCGGCGTATCCCATGACCATCGTGAACGCCGGTGGTGCGAGGCACACGAGCCAGGCCGCGCGCCGGGCGAGCTCGCCGTCCCCGGTCTCTCGCCGCGCGAGCGCCACGATGAGCGCGGTCCCCCCGAGGGCGCTCAGGTTTGCGATCAGGACCAGTGAGACCCCGACGCCGACCCCGGGGACCACCGATACCGCTCTGGCGAGCGCAGGGACCAGCGGGAAGAACCGCAGCGACTGGTGCCCCGCCCCCGCGTACCCGTGGCGTGCGATCGTCTCGTACCAGCCCGCGTCCCATCCCAGAAGCCCTGATCGCACACGGGCCTCCGCCGCCTTCGAGACAAGGCCCCCGTTCACGAGCTCGTGGGCGACGGCGAGCGCCCCGCCCACCAGCAGGCGCGAGACGACCCAGGGCCACAGGGCGGTGACGAGCGCCGACCGCGCCCGTGCCGAGCTGTCCGCCGGAGCCTCCGGCGCCGGGACTCCGCGCATCGTCGGCATGCTACGAGCTGTGCCCAAAACGGTGCCTTCCCAGCGGGGGTGCCTACGTCTACGATTGCCCACGCCACAGAGAGTCATCGGTGGACAACGGAGGGGGGAGGCATGGGGGAGATCGGCGTCCCAGGTCCGCGATACGACCGGCGGACCTTCCTTTCGCGGGGTGCGGGCACCGCGGCGGCATTGGCGCTCGCCGGTGCGGGGGGTCCCGCGTTGCTCAGCGCGTGCGGTACATCTTCCTCAGGCGGTTCCCATTCCGGTCAGCCCGGAATCGGAACCGGCAGACCCGTGAAGGGTGGGACGATCACCATCGGGACCACGTCGGAGATCGACGGCTTCCTCCCGTCGCAGAGCCATTTCGACGCCACCGGGTACGCATACGCCAACGCGGTCTACGACACCTTGACGAAGATCGCCGTCGACGGCACCGCTCGCCCCTACCTCGCTCAGTCCGTTACGCCGAGCCCGGACATGGCCACGTGGACCATCACGCTTCGTCCTGGGGTCAGCTTCCACGACGGCTCCGCACTCACCGCGGACGTGGTCGTGGCGAACCTCCAGGCGATCCGCCAATCCCCCCTCTCGGGCCAAGCTGTGACCCCGATCCAGTCCGTCCAGGCCACGGGCGACCTCGAGGTGACGGTCGTGTGCAGCGAGCCGTGGGTGTCCTTCGCCTCTTACATGGCCACCCAGGCCGGCGGCTTCATCGTGGCGCTCTCCCAGCTCCAGAGCGGCGACACACAACACCCGGTCGGCACCGGACCTTTCAAGTACGTCTCCTGGGAGCCGAACGACCACTTCAGCGTCGAGCGAAACCCCAACTACTGGCTGAGCGGTCTCCCGTACCTAGACGGGCTCACGTTCAAGCCGATCGTGGTCGACACCTCACGCGAGGCTTCGCTGCGTTCGGGCACCATCGACATGATGGTGACGTTCGATCCCCGAGTCGTCCCCGACCTAGCCAACGACTCCGGCTTCCAAGTCGTGGACGACCGCAACCAGACCACCGGCCAACCCGACGTGGGCTTCGTGTGCCTCAATGTCACGGCCCCCCCGTTGAACGACCTGACTGTGCGCCAAGCTCTGGCGCACGCGACGGACACGGCGGAGCTCGTCAAGCTCTTCGGACACGGCGTCAACGTGGTCCAGACATCGCTGTACCCTGCTGGGTCCCCTTACCGCCCCGCCAACAACGGCTACCCCGCCTACGACCTCAACAAGGCCAAGCAGCTCATCGCACAAGCTGCGCCAAGTCACGGGGGTTCGATCGAGATAGCGCTCGGAACCATCCCGGACCCGCGTCAGATCGAAGTCTTCCAGGCCATCCAGAACATGTGGTCCCAGGCGGGCGTCAAGGTGGCGCTGAGCGAGGTGCAGCAGGTCACCTACATCGACAACTTGGTGACCGGCTCGTTCCAGGCCTACGGGGACAACCAGTTCACGGCGTCTGACCCCGACATCAACTACGTGTGGTTGAGCGACACCACCGCCTCGGGCCCGATCGCCCTCAACTTCGCACGTAACCACGACTCCCAGATCGAGGCAGCGCTCGTGCAGGGAAGGACGCACTCGGACCCCGCCGCGCGCGCCGAGGCCTATCAGACCGTCGACAAGCTCATCGCGCACGACATCCCTTACATATGGCTCAGCAGGACCGTGTGGTCGCTGTGCGCCACCAACAAGGTCCAGAATTTCGCCAACCCGACGTTTGCGGACGGTACGAAGGCCGAAGGATTCCGCGGCGGGGCGTTCAGCACCGCACAGATCTGGCTCTCGGCCTGACGACGTGCTCGTGATCCTCTCGAGGGGCTCGAGCCGGGCCCCGAGCTGAGGCGGGCCCGAGGTGGCGCGCTACATATCGACGAGGTTTGCCCAACTCGTCGCCATCGTGTTCCTCATCTCCGTTCTCGTCTTCCTCTTGGTCCACCTGCTGCCTGGTGACCCGACCCTCGCGATCCTCGGGCCCAACGACAACCCGAGCGCCAGACACGACCTGCTGCAGCAACTCGGGCTGAACCGGGCGCTGCCTCTTCAGTACTGGACGTGGCTCAAGAACGTCGTCCAGGGGAACTTGGGCCATTCCTTCCTCACCAAGCAACAGGTGACCAACGCGATCGCGGTCGCCGTGCCCATCGACTTCGAGCTGATCATCCTGTCCCAACTCATGGCTTTCGTGGTCGCCATCCCCCTCGCATTGGTGGCGGCACGCCGTCCCAACCGGCTCTTCGACCGCATCGCCACCACTTCTACGTTCGGCATGCTCTCGTTCCCCACGTTCGTCGTGGCGGTGTTCCTGGTGCTCATCTTCGCCGTCGAGATCCACGCCCTTCCGGCAACCGGGTTCAACCGCCTCTCTCAGGGACTCGGCCAGAACTTGAGATCCGTCATCCTCCCCTCGGTCGCGCTCGCCGTCGGTTCGATCGCGGTGTACTACCGCTTGCTTCGCGCGGATCTCATCTCGACGCTCCAAGAGGACTTCGTGACGATGGCGAAGGCCAAAGGCCTGTCGACGCCGTACATCCTGTTGCGCCACGCGCTGCGCCCGTCGTCGTTCTCGTTGCTGGCCGGGGCGGGCATCAGCATCGGTTCGCTGTTCACCGGAGCGTTCGTCGTCGAGGTCCTCTTTCAGCTCCCGGGCCTCGGCTATCAGCTCGTGACGGCCATCAACAGTCGCGACTACCTGATGGTCCAGGGCATGGCTCTCGTCGCCGCCATTGCTTACGTTGTCATCAACTTCGTGGTCGACTTCCTTCTCACTGTGCTCGATCCGCGGGTGCGCAATGCCTGACGGCACCTCGGTGAGCACCTCTGCGCGCAGAAGCCGAGCCGCCGGGCGTCTCGCGGCTGCAGACGCCGGTGCCCAAGCCGTCCTCGAGATCGAGGCTCTCCCCGTCGGGGTCGACGGAGAGTCCCCCGGGGCGACGGCCGCCGGGCGAGCAGGAATGGGCGTGCTCTTCTGGGTATGTCTGGCATGGGTGGGGCTCATGGTGCTGCTCGCTGTCTTCGCCTCGCTGCTGCCTCTGAAGAGCCCGACTTTCCAGGATTACTCGGCGGTGAACATCGGGCCCTCGCTCCACCACCTCCTCGGGACCGACGATCTCGGCCGGGACCTGCTGAGCAGGATCGCGTTCGGTTCGCGCGTCTCGCTCGTGATCGGGTTCGCTTCTATCGCCCTCGCGATGGCCACCGGCGGGACCCTCGGGCTCCTCGCCGGCTACCGCAGGGGTCCCGCCGACATGGTCCTCAACGCGGGTTCGTTCGTGGTCCTCGCCTTCCCGCCGCTGCTCGCCATCATGGTCATCGAAGCGTTCTGGGGCCGGAGCCTCTGGAAGATGACGCTCATGTTCGCCATCGTGGCCGCACCTCAGCTCTTCAGGGTGATCCGGGCCACCACCATCGCGACGGCCAACCGGGAGTACGTGATCGCAGCGCGCGCCTTCGGCTCGCGAACGCGACGCATCATGTTCCGCGAGCTTCTGCCGAACGTCCTTCCCTCGGCGATCTCCTTCGCCCTGATCGGGGTGGCAGTGGCGATCATCGTCGAAGGCTCCCTCGCGTTCCTCGGGCTGTCGATCAACCTTCCCACGGCTTCGCTCGGCAACATCATCAACGAAGGCGTGCAGAACAACAATCTCCAGTCGAACGCCTTCATCGCTGTGTGGCCGTCCCTCTACATATTCCTGTTGCTCAGCTCGCTCAACCTGATGGCGGACAGGCTGCGGTCCCGTTTCGAGGCACGTGAGGTCAAGCTGTGAGGCTCCCGAGCCGAAGGCGAGAGCTCGAGTTCCCTTCTATCGCGGACCTCGAGGGCCCTCTGCTCGAGGTGGAGGACCTGCACACGGCGTTTCACACGAGGCGCGGCCTCGTGCGCGCCGTCGACGGCGTGTCCTTCGAGCTCCAGAGAGGGAAGACCCTCGGGGTCGTCGGCGAGTCGGGGTCCGGAAAGACGGTGCTCATCCGCTCGATCATGGGACTGCTTCCGCCCGGTGCCATCGAGCGGTCCGGACGTGTGCGCTTCGCCGGACGGGACATCGAGCCCCTCTCAGCCCGCGAGCTGCGCGACGTCTGGGGGACTCAGATGGCGCTCGTCTTCCAGGACCCCATGACGGCGCTGAACCCGGTCGTCCGAATCGGAAGGCAGATCACCGAGTCCCTGCGCAAACGTGTGGGGCTCGACCGCGACGCAGCGCGCGAGACGGCGATCGCCCTCCTCACGTCGGTGGGCATCCCTTCGCCCGCGAGGCGCCTACGGATGTATCCCCACGAGCTCTCCGGAGGGATGCGCCAACGCGTGATGATCGCCATAGCGCTCGCATGCGGGCCACGACTTCTGCTCGCGGACGAGCCGACGACAGGCCTCGACGTCACCATCCAGGCCCAGATCCTCGACCTTCTTCGCTCGCTCCAGCAGGAACGCTCGATGGGGATGATCCTCGTCACACACGACCTCGCGGTGGTCGCCGGCCGCACGGACGAGATCGCGGTGATGTACGCAGGGCGGATCGTCGAGTACGCCGCTACGTCCGATCTCTTCGCCCACACTCGCATGCCGTACACAGAGGCGTTGCTGCGTGCGATCCCGCGGCTCTCGGAGCCGAGCCATACCCGCCTGCGAGTGATCCCGGGCCGGCCCCCGGATCTCGCCAATCCCCCGCCGGGTTGCGCGTTCGCGCCTCGCTGCGCCTACGTGCAGGAGCGCTGCCGCTCCGAGGCTCCGCCGCTGCGCGATGCCGGGCCGACGCACCGGTTTGCCTGCTGGTTCCCGGTCGGGTCATCCGAGGGCGCAAATGCTCTCGCCTCCAACTTGGAGGCGAGTCTTCCTGCCGCTGTGGCGCTCGCCAGCGCTGGGCACGTCAGCCCGGCCCCCCAGACGCTCACTTCGACCGGGGGGACGCTCTGATGGCGCGCGGGGGAACGCTCTGATGGCCGGCAGCGGCACCGCTCATCTGCGAACCGGCGAGGCCCTCCTTCGCGCTGACAACCTCGTCGTCGAGTTCGGGACCGGCGAACGCCGCGTGCGCGCCGTATCGGACGTCAGCTTCGACGTGCTCCGCGGAGAGACCTTGGGCCTCGTGGGCGAATCGGGCTGCGGGAAGTCGACCACCGGGAGGGCCGTCGCCCTGGTGCAGCCCTTGAAATCGGGCAGGGTCTGCCTGGAGGACACCGACATGGCGCAGATACCGAAAAGGGAGCTGCGAACGGCGCGCACCAAGGTTCAGATGGTCTTCCAGGACCCGATCTCGTCGCTCAACCCGCGCCGCAAAGTGCTCGACTCGGTGATGGAGCCGCTGGCGGTGTGGGGAATGGGAACGAAGGACGAGCGTCGCAAGAAGGCCGGTGAGTGCCTGGAGTCGGTGGGTGTCGACCCCGACCAGACCGGTCGGAGAATTCCGACCGAGCTATCGGGCGGCCAGTGTCAACGAGTGAGCATCGCGCGGGCGCTCATGCTCGAACCGAAACTCCTCATCTGCGACGAACCGGTCTCGGCTCTCGACGTCTCGGTGCAGGCGCAGATCCTCAACCTGCTGCAGGACCTGAAGGAGGAGCGTCACCTCACGGTGCTCTTCATCGCCCACGACTTGGCGGTCGTGAAGAACGTGAGCGACCGCGTCGCGGTCATGTACCTCGGGAAGCTGTGTGAGGTGGCGCCTCCCGAGGAGCTCTATCTCGATCCCGCGCACCCCTACACCGCTGCCCTGCTCGCGTCGATACCGGAGCCCGATCCGGAGGTTCCTCTCAAATCGGTGCCGCTCTCCGGTGACCTGCCCTCTCCGACCGATCCACCTTCGGGGTGCCGGTTCCGCACCCGCTGTCCCAGGGCGGCCGAGCGGTGCGCGGTGGAGGAGCCGGTGATCCGGGAGGTCAGCCCCGGGCACTTCGTCGCCTGCCATTTCTCGCTGCAGCCCTCCTCGGGCAACGGTTCGGGCGACAAGACGACTGCGACACCCTCACCGACTCGAGGCGCGCCCGGCGAGGTAATCAAAAAGGTCTGACACACACCGGCTGCGGGCCTCGCTCCGGTGCCGGCCTCAGCCCTCCTGGGCGGCGTCCGTGACGTCGGTGGCGTCGGTGGCGTCCGGCGTGCTGCCGGCGTCCACGGGCTCGGCGGGCTCGGACTGCTCTGCCCCTGCCTCCGCCGGGGCGGGCGCCGCGACGGCGTCGTCGATCCACGCAGCCTGGGCCTCTGTCTCGGGGGTGAAGGCGGCGCCGGAGTAGTCGTAGTTGCCGATGTAGTTGCCCTGCTCGTCGTAGGCGTGCTCGCCGAACGCCTCGCGGTACTCCTCGGACACCTCACCGCCCTCGGCGGCCTGCTTGATCGACAGGCTGATGCGACGGCGTTGCAGGTCGATGTCGATGATCTTGACCCACAGCTCCTCGCCGGGATTCGCAACCTGCTCGGGGGCCTCGACGTGATGGCCCGCCATCTCGGAGATGTGGACCAGTCCCTCGATGCCGTCGCCGACCTGAACGAATGCGCCGAACGGCACGAGCTTGGTGATTCGGCCGTATACGAGCTCGCCCACTTGGTGGGTGTTGGCGAACTCGTGCCACGGGTCGGTCTGCGTCGCCTTGAGCGAGAGGCTGATGCGCTCCTTGTCGAGGTCGACGTCGAGCACCTCGACCTCGACCTCGTCGCCAACCGACACGACGGAGGAGGGATGGTCCACGTGCTTCCAGGACAACTCGGAGACGTGGATGAGACCGTCCATGCCGCCGAGGTCCACGAACGCTCCGAAGTTGACCACCGAGGACACGACGCCGCGTCGGCGCTCGCCGGGCTTCAGGTTGACGAGGAACTCGCCTCGCTGCTCCTTCTGGGCCTCTTCGAGCCACGCACGCCGTGAGAGGACGACGTTGTTGCGGTTGCGGTCGAGCTCGATGATCTTCGCCTCGATCGTGCGGCCGATGTAAGGCTGGAGCTCACGCACCCGGCGCAGCTCGACGAGCGATGCCGGAAGGAAGCCGCGAAGCCCGATGTCGACGATCAGCCCGCCCTTCACGACTTCGATCACCGGGCCCCTCACGACGCCGCCCGAATCCTTGACCTTCTCGATCGTGCCCCACGCCCGCTCGTACTGCGCGCGCTTCTTCGAGAGTACGAGACGACCTTCCTTGTCCTCTTTTTGCAGGACCAGCGCCTCGAGCTTCTCGCCGAGGTGGACGATCTGCTCGGGGTCGACGTCGTTGCGGATCGAGAGCTCGCGTACGGGGATCACTCCCTCGGACTTGAAGCCGATGTCGAGGAGCACCTCGTCCTGGTCGATCTTCACCACGGTCCCTTCGACGATGTCGCCGTCGTCGAATTCGACGATCGTGGCGTCGATGGCATCTTCGAGGGAGCTTCCCGACAGGTCGTTCTCCACGATCGGCCGGCCCACGTAATTGCCCGACTCGTCGAACGTTCCCATCGGGCCGTCCGAGAGCAGTGCGACCGCGCCGGGAACGTCGCGGGAGGGATCGGCGTCTGTCGCAGTCGCGCTTGCAGAGGGGGTCTCAGCCGAGGCCAGAGGGCTCGACGAGCGGCGCGCGGGCGCACCCGACGATGCTGGTTCGGACGAGGAGCTCCTGCGGGGGCTGGGCTTGGGAGCGGGGGGTGCGCCGGCGGCGGCACCGGCAGCGGGGTTCAGGTCGGCTTCATGGTCGCTCGTCGGACCTGAGCCGCCGTTCTGGTCGGGCATGTACTTTGACAACTCACTTTTTCGAGATGGGGCACCCCTCACCTGCACCGCGCGCGGGGACCGGCCGCAGAACAGCGGCCCGATCGCACTCTACCAAATGGTCTGCGGCGCCATGCCTGCCGCCCTCCATAGCGCCCTGTTCGGGACCCCGAGAGCGGGCGACGTCACCTCTTCGCGTCGACCCTTCGAGTCACCCCTTCGCGTCCGCCCAGGAGCTGCCCCAGGCGCTCGACACCTCGAGGGGGACGGCCAAGCCGACGACGTCGCTCACGTCGGCCATCACCTTAGGCACCAGCTTCCCGACCGCCTTCTCCTCCCCTTCGGGCACCTCCACGATCACCTCGTCGTGCACCTGCAGCACGAGCCGGGAGGAGTACTCGCCTGACTCCAGGGCTTCGTCGAGTCGCACCAAGGCGACCTTGAACAGGTCCGCCGCGAGTCCCTGGATTCCGGCGTTCATCGCCTGGCGCTCTGCGGCCATGCGCAGGTTGCGATTGGGCGAGTTGAGGTCCGGAAGCGGCCGCCTTCGTCCGAAGAGCGTCTCGGTGTAACCCTTGGACCTGGCGGCCTCCACCGTCGAGTCCATGTAATCCCTCACGGCCGGGAACGCCGAGAAGTACGCGTCGAGGATCCCCTGAGCTTCGGAGGTCTCGATCGAGAGTCGTCTGCCGAGCCCGTAGGCCTCCATCCCGTATGCAAGACCGTACGAAACCATCTTCGCCCTGTTGCGCTGTGCGGAGGTGACCTCCTCGGGGGGCACGCCGAAGACCTGCGCGGCGGTCGCTCGGTGTACGTCGCGCCGCTCGGCGAAAGCGGACACGAGGCCGGGGTCACCCGACAGGTGGGCGATCACCCGCAGCTCGATCTGGTCGTAGTCTGCGACGAGGAGGGTGCTTCCCTCGGCGGGGATGAAGGCGCGCCGCAGCTGCTTGCCTTCTTCGGTGCGCACCGGGATGTTGTGCAGGTTCGGCCGGTCCGACGACAGGCGCCCAGTGCGCGCGACGGTTTGGGCGAAGCTCGCATGTATGCGTCCGTCGTCGGCCACTTCGGCGAGGAGACTCTCTCCATAGGTGGACCGCAGCTTCTCGACCTCGCGGTACCTGAGAAGCGCCTCGACTATCGGATGCTGGTCCCTCAGCTTCTCGAGAGTCGACGCGTCCGTCGAGAAACCCGTCTTCGTCTTTCTTCCCGGTGTGAGCCCCAGCTTCTCGTAGAGCACGTGGCGTAGCTGCAGGGTCGAATTGACGTTGAACGGCTCTCCGGCGAGCTCTTGGATCTGGAGCTCCAAGGCGCTGCACTCGCTCACGAGCTCCTTCATGATCCGCCTGAGCTCGCCGGCGTCGACGCGGATCCCTTTCACCTCCATGCGTGCGAGCACCCGCACGAGCGGTCGCTCCACCTCTTCGTGGAGGCGCTCGAGCCCAGCGGTCTCCAGCGCCTTTCGCAACGGCTCTATCAACAGGCCGATGGCGACGGCTCCTTGAGCTGCGCCCTTGGGTGCGTCGACGGTCTCGCTGCCGTCGTCAGGCGACCCGAGGTCCAACTGCCCCGTCGGCGCCGGCGCGCTCTCGCCGAGTGCGAGACCTAGGCGTGCATCGAGGACCTCCTCGAGCTTGTACCGACCCGACGACGGGTCGAGGAGGTACGCCGCCACCGCTGTGTCCATCTCGAGCCCCACGATGTCGACGCCCTCGGGCAGGAGCGACCGCATGAGCTCCTTTGCGCCGTGGGCGACGATCCTCGCGCCGCCGGGACCGAAGAGCGATGCCAACGCGCTCACCACCGTCGGCTCCGACACCGTGTCCTCGTCGAGCCAGAGCGCCGACATGGCGGTGTCGGATCCTGCACCCACCGGCGCGAGCGCGAGGCCGGTGAGCCTCGAGCGGCCAGGGTCTCCGAGCCACGACGCGAACACCGCCACCGTACCTGCGGTCTTTGCGAGGCTCGCGAGCGCCTTTGTCGCCGCCGCGGGCGTCGAGGGAGTCTCCGCCTCCACAGCGGCGAGGTCGACATCCAGTGCAGCCGGGGCGGTGCTCGACCTCGGAAGCGATTCCTCGCCGTCTCCGATGATCGGGGCGAGGCGCTGCCACACCGATTTCAGCTCGAGCTCGCCGAAGATGTGCTTCACCCGTTCTGCGTCCCACTTGCCCAGGGCCAGGTCGTCGATCCCGACGTCGAGCGGCACGTCGCGCACGAGCGGTGTGACGAGGGCGTTCGACCTCGCCTGGGCTTCGTGCTCGACCAGGCTCTGGCGAAGCTTCGGCGACTGCTCGGAGGCCTTGGCGAAGATCTCGTCTATGTCCCCGTAGGTGGTGACGAGCTTGGCGGCAGTCTTGTCGCCGACCCCCGGGACGCCCGGAAGGTTGTCCGAGGTGTCTCCTCTCAGCGCCGCGAGCAGCGGGTAGGACCGTGGCGGCACCCCGTAGCGCTCGGTGATCCCCGCCTCGTCGTAGATGACGGTGTCGGAGATCCCCCTCCGGGTGTACATGACCTTCACATGGGGATCCTCGACCAACTGGAACGCGTCGCGGTCCCCCGTCACCACGACCACGTCTCGGCCGGCGTCGCGTGCCTGGGTCGCCAGAGTGGCGAGGATGTCGTCGGCCTCGAAGCCGACCTTCTCGACGCACACGACCGCAAGAGCGCTGAGGACGTCGCGGACCAAAGCGAACTGCGGGACGAGCAGGTCGGGCATCTTCTCCCGGTTCGCCTTGTAGTCGGCGACGACGTCGTCGCGAAAGGTCGGCTCGGGCCTGTCGAAGGCGACCGCGACTCCGCTCGGGTCGTGGTCGCGCAGCAAGTTGACGAAGATCGAGGCGAAGCCGAGCACGGCGTTCGTAACCTGTCCCCCCGTCGTAGCGAGATCGGTCGGGAGGGCGAAGAAGGCGCGAAAGACGAGGGAGTTCCCGTCGAGGAGGAAGAGTGGTCCCTTACCGGCCATTACGCGCCGT
>DAIQQK010000038.1:0-25259 GCA_036786835.1 Acidimicrobiales bacterium
CGAGGTCGGCGACACGCAACAGATCTTCGAGTCGCCCGCCGAGCCCGAGACAGTGAGTTACGTGAGCGGACGAATCGGGTAGCAGGCTGCCGAACCATTGGTTTTGCATCTGTGTTCCGACCCGTAGGATCGAAGTCCGGTGACCTTGCCTGCCGCATCGGTGGTTGTCGGCATCGACAACGGGGCGACGTCCAACAACGCGACGATCCTCGAGGACTCGGGCCGGTTCCTGGTCGATGAAATGGTCGAGTCCCCGAGCCGGGTCAAAGAGGGCACCGATGCAGCCCTCGAAGCCCTGGAGGAATCGTTCGCTCGGATCCTCGGTCTGACCGGGATCGAACGCGCTCATGTGCGCGCCGTCGGACTAGACAGCCCAGGCCCTGCGAGTGCCGAAGGCGTGATCTTCCGGCGGGGTTCGACCAACTTCGGACATCCGAGCTGGAACGGGTTCGATCTCCGTGGTCATCTCGAACGCCGGCTCGGTCTCCCGGTGGTGTACAACAACGACGGCAACGCGGCCGCCCTCTATGCTCACCGCCTGCATTTCGGTGTATACGGCCGATCGCGTTCGTCGGTGTCCGCCGTCGTCGGGACAGGACTCGGCGGCGGGGTCGTACATCGGGGCCGTGTCGTCAAAGGGGCGACCGGCGCGGCAGGTGAGCTCGGTCACGTTCACATTCCGATGGCCGGGCTCTTAGAACCCGATCAACCGATTCCGAGGTGCAACTGTGGATTCGTCGGAGATGCCGAAAGCGTCGCGTCACTGAGCGGTATCGAGCTCAACCTTCTGCCGTACTGGTTGTCCCGCTACCCGGACCACGAGCTTGGATCGCTGCCCCCTTCCGAGGCGGCTCGATTGGTGCGTTCCTATGGGGAGGCCGGGGACCCGATGGCCACCCGAATCTTCGAGCAGCAGGCGGTGGCGTTGGGACGTCTGTTCACCATTGCTGCGAACTTCTTGGACCCCGATGCCTATTTCATCGGCGGTGGGGTCGTGGAGGCGGCAGGCGCATTCAAGACCTGGTTCTTGCAAAAGGTCCGCGACAGCACCATCCTGCGGGAAGAGGAGGCAGCTGTAGCTGCCTTCGTGCTCGTGCCCGAGCTCGACATGGCCGGCGCCCGAGGTGCCGCAATGGCCGCTCTTGACGCAATCTTGGAAGCCTGAAGAGTGGAGTTGACTCAGCGGTCCACATCCTCGAACGGGAACACATCGGGGAAGACGTTGCCGTCTGACAGTCGCCTCAGCCGATAACCGTCGTCCAAGGTTTCCGCCACATCGAAACCGCCGCTTTACTTCCCGACGAACCGCCTCCTCATTACGGTTGCCGCCACGCGTCTCGCGCCCATCGAGAGTTCGTAGTGGAGACGTCGCCCAGCAGCCGGCGTCGGCACGATGGGCACACCCACCACTTGGGTGGGTCACCCAAACCGATGGACGAATGTAGAAAGCTCACCTGACACTGCCCGCACTTCGTCACCGGACCAGTGCTTTCGTTCGCTTCCGGGTCCACATCAGGTGGCTCCGGCCCATCGGCGACAAGACGCCCATCAATGGGATCAACAGGCATGGCGCTCCTTCGATAAGTGCTCAGAAGGCCGTCAAGCCTGTACGGGGCGACAACCCGATACGGTCGTCCTGCCCAAACTAGGCGCCACTCCCAAGAGGGGACAGCCCTCACCTTACACCTAATGTGTTCAGGCATCTCCGGGTTATTGGGCGTTACGTGGCGGTCGTTCTCGTCGTGATTGCCGAACGATTCGAACAGCTCGTGCTGGCAGACAGGTCTGTCCTTCATTCCTGGGTCACGTCTGCAACGCGTAAGCGCGGTCGACACGTCGCAGTTGCCTTTAGCGAGATGTCCAGGTCTCCCGCCGCTGCTCGTCGAGGCTCGGTGCGGGAGCGAGCTCTCGGGGAAGATGGACGCGGTAGCGCGCCGGGTGCCCCATGGCCGGTTCGCCCTCGTGGCCCGGACGGGGATCGCTGAGGACGGTTCCGCGCGTCCGGAAGTGGGGGTGCTCGAGCATCTGTCTGCGGTCGAGCACCGGCGCCACGGGAATGTCGTGGCCCTCGAAGAGCTCGACGGCTTCTGCCAGCGTCAGCTTCGATACGACGGCGCGCACGGCGTCGTCGAGCTCATGCTTGCGCCGGACGCGCTCAGGCATCTCGACCCTCTCGAACTCGTCGAGGGCCAGTGCCTCGCACATGGCGCCCCAGAAGTGCTCTTCGGCCAGCACACCCAAAGTCACGAAACAGTCGTCGGCGGTCCGGTAGATGCCGTAACCGGGGAGCCCGTCCATGGCCTGACCGGTGTCGGCCGGAACGAGTTCGCCCAAAGCGCCCGTCCATGTGGCGAGCACGTCGGCGATGCCGACGTCGATGCGCTCGCCCTCTCCATGTAGGCGCGCCCGGAAGCAAGCGGCGACGGTCGCCATCGCCGCGGTCAGTCCGGCACCGAGATCGCCGATGGGCACCGACGCCGGAACGGGGCGCCCGCCCTTCGGGGCGAGCACTCCGGAATACGCCTGGTAATTGATGTCGTGCCCTGGCACCTGGGCGAGGGGGCCATCCTCGCCGTAGCCGGAGATTGAGCAGTACACGACGACCGGGTTCACGGCGCGGACGGCGGAGTAGCCGACACCGAGGCGCTCGGCCACTCCGGGCCGAAACCCTTCGAGCAAGGCGTCGGTGTCCGCGGCGAGCGCCAGCACCTCTGCGCGACCAGCCTCGGTCTTGAGGTCCACCACCATGCTGCGCTTTCCTGCATTCAGCACGTCGAAGAGCTCGGGAAACACGCGCATCGGATCGCCGCCGGGAGGCTCGATCTTGAGGACGTCCGCGCCCATCTCTGCCAGCAGCTGCGTGGCGTAGGGCACAGGACGCCAGATGCCGAGGTCGAGGACCCGCAGGCCCTCGAGCAGACCGGCCTGCACCGTCAGGTGGAGAACAGCACCGGCAGACTCGCCGGTGCCCGGAACACGAGCCCGGTGATGTGCACGTCGTCGGCGTCGGGATCGAGGCGTAGGTCGGGGAGCCTTTCGAACAAGGCTTGAAACAGGCAGGTCGTCTCCATGCGCGCCAAGTGCAAGCCCAGGCACATGTGCGGTCCGTAAGCGAAGGCCAAGTGAGATTTTGCCGGCCGGAAGATGTCGAAGCGTTCGGGATCCTCCCAGCGCGTCTCGTCGTGATTGGCAGCGCCCATGCACGCAGTGATCGATGCTCCCGCGGGTATGTCCACTCCCTCGAGGACGGTGTCCTTGACGCAGGTACGTCCGGTGATGGTGAGCGGAGGCTCCCAGCGAAGCCCTTCCTCGATCGCCTGAGGGATCAGGCCGCGGTCCTGTTCAATCGCCTCCCACTGCCGGCGGTCCGAGAGCAGGCCGAAGAGGAGGTTGCTCGAAGAGCGGTAGGTGGTCTCCGCACCCGCTGGGAGCAGCAGCCGCAAGAAGGCGACTATCTCGTCGTCGGTGAGCCTCTGCCCGTCGAGCTCTGCGTGTGCCAGCACGCTGATCACGTCGTTCGCAGCCTCGGCACGGCGCTGGTGCACGATCTCGGTGAAGTACTCGCCCAGGCTCACCGACGCGGTGAGCCCGCGCTCGATGTCGCTGATGATGAGCAGCAGCTGAACCGCGAGGCGGTGAAAGGTGCGGAGGTCCTCCTGTGGTATCCCGAGCAGTGCAGCGATCACATGGACGGGGAAGGAGAAGGTGAGTTCGCGCACCAGATCGGCGGACCCTCGCTCCGCGAACGCGTCGATATGCCGGTCGATCACCGGACGCACCAGCTCGGACTCCCACCTCGACATTGCCGCTTTGCTGAAGGCCTGCTGGACCAGCCCTCTGTAGGCGCGGTGTTCGGGCTCGTCCATGTTCAAGATGGTGTGGCCCATCACGAGCTCCATGCCTTCGTTCTGCTCGGTCTTGGACGAGAAGGTCGATGCCTCGCGAAAGACGCGCTCGACGGCAGCGTGGCTGAAAGCCGTGTACTGCGGGCCGCGAGCTGCAGTCGCCTCTGTCTCGGGAGGCAGCTCCGATGCCAGCCCGGTCAGGTCCACGAGGGATCCCTCGTGGACCGGTGCTCCGTTGCGCAACTCTGCGAATGCCTGGTACGGATCGCGAACCAAGCCCGCTCCGTATGAGCGATCGAAGGCCTCGAAGGGGTCGAACTCGTGCGTACCGGAGTCACTGTCGCTGACGGCCATGTCACAGACTCTATGACGCTGACGTCAGCTCTGAAAGCCGGCTATGACCGAGGCCTCGACAACTCCCATCGGGGCAGCCCGCATGGTGGTCATGCCAGGACAGATCTCAAGTTGTCCGACGTAGGACATCCACGATGTAGGTCTGCTCAGCGGTGCCATCCACGAAGAAACGCGCAACTGGGTGGAAGCTGTCCGCAGCACGGATGATCTCTTCCGAAAGCGCCACCGCTTCGAGCAGCTCGGGTACCCCGAGTGCTTTTAGCAGCTCACTCGCCGTCCCTGTATCGGTGGATGTCGCCCATTCGGCTTTCTCGAGCAACTCGGCCAGAGTTTGTTCCATGCGGTGGTAGTCCAGCTGCATCTCGCCAGGATGCCATCTGCATCGAAAGCAAGGCGGCCCGGGGATCATGTAGATCTAGGGTTCGGTTGAATCTTCCTCGTCATGTGGATGTTCCGCATGTCCTACTCGAGAGGAGATGAAGTGCGGATAGCCATTGCGGGCGGGACCGGCGTGGTGGGACGGTATGTGGTCGCCGCAGCTGAGGCTGCTGGTCACGAGCCCGTGGTACTCAGCAGGTCCGGTGGAGTGGACCTGGTCAGAGGGACCGGTCTTGCTGAAGCCCTCGAGGGGGCCGAGGTGATCGTCGACGCAGCGAACTCGAGCTCGATCAGCCGTGCAAGGGCAACGGCCTTCTCCACACAAGCCACCCGTCACCTCCAAGACGTCGGGGCCTCTTGCGACGTTGCCCATCTCGTCAGCTTGTCGATCGTCGGTATCGACAGGATCCCTGGGAACGGCTACTACCAGGCCAAGGTTGCCCAGGAGGAAGAGGCACGCAAGGGACCGATCCCAGTAACCGTTGTTCGGGCTACCCAGTTCCACGAGTTTCCCGCCCAGATCCTCGGCCGTGTCCGAAAAGGTCCGATCGCCCTGATGCCGATCATGCGTACCCAGCCCATCGCCGCTCGCACCGTTGCTCAGTTCTTGCTGGAGGCAGCGTTGCGTCGACCCGATGCCGGGGCACGTTCTAGCCCCGTCGTCGAGATCGCCGGCCCCGAGCCGGAGGATCTCGTCACGATGGCACGCATGTTGGTGCGGCGACGACGTCTACGCGTGGCGGTCTTCGGGCTTTGGGTTCCGGGGTCTGCGGGAAGAGCGATGCGCGACGGGAGCCAACTGCCCAGATCGGACGCCCGACTACTGGGTCCGACGTTTGCGGAGTGGCTTACAAGCGACGACGCCGGAGCCCTTGCTTTCTGACACGTGGACGGCTCGCGGGCTGATAAGGGAGGAGACTCGTGCTACAGAGCTGACTCACGTCGAGGTGGTCGTCTCCGGGTTCGTCACCGTGGCCCCAGGAGGCAGCTGGAAGAGGGAGGAAGGTGGCGACGCTGTATAGCTCTTGATCTCGAAGTCCGTCGAGCTCGAGGCGACGTTCACGTAGCCGAGTATTCCCTGTGTCGTAGTGCAGATCGTGCTCGTGCCCTGAACTCCCGGCGCGCGGAAGTCAACGCACTGCATATCGAATCCGTTCACCGTCATGCTCGACGACGTCACCGAATCGCCCGCGATACCGGCAGCGAGCGAGAAGTCCTTCAGGAAGGTGACCCAGTGTGCAGGGGTGTAGAGGTCGAAGATCTGATTCTGGGTGGCCGCATCGGCCGTTCCCAGCTTCTGACATGAAGGACCTGAGCCCGATCCCGGGTTGGACGTCGATGACGGAGAGCACGAGTACTCGCCCGACGAATTCACGATGATGTCCAAGCTGGGTGAGCCGTTGCTGCCGTTGCTCCCGGACGGGGTGTCTTCGAAAAGAAGCCCCTTTGGAGGCTGGACTGCGTAGACGATCGTTGCAGGTGAGCTTCCAGTGGTCACGTAGGTTGCCTCGAATGCCGCCGCCTCGCTGGACTGCATCTTGTTCGTGAAGGCGTCGATGGTGGCCTTGTTCCCCTCGACGGCGTGAACCGCCTTCGAGGCTTTGTTGACCAAGCTGCAGCCGGTGAGTCCCGATCCGCTCATGAGTATCGCCACCACTGCAGCTGCGGCGAGGCGGCGCCGGACGGGGACCGGGACGGGTGGGCCGACGGTATGGCTCACTGACATGCCTCCACGGTTCGTTCAGCCGATGTGAATTGAGCCTGATCCTCTCACTGTCTTGTCGTCGTGTCAGCTTCGGCCCGGTCCAGGCACGATCCCCGACTTGCGGACTCCGCGTCGGTACCGTGGCGCGATGGACAACACCCCATCGCGCAGCCGAGACGACGCGGTGGCATGGGGTATCCCCTCGCACGGTGAGCCGCGCTGGCCGGCGCTCCTCGCCGTGCTGGCAGCCATCGCACTCCAGCTGGTGCTGCCCGAGCGCCTCATCCAAGGGCTCGGGTACCGGGGGCTCATTCCCGCCTTGGAAGGTGCCCTGATCGTCGTTTTCCTCGTAACCAATCCAGGCCGCATCTCCAAAGAGGAGTCGCGTCTCCGCGTCGTCGGCATCGCGCTCATCGCGCTCATCACAGTCGCCAACGTCGTGTCTCTCACCGAGCTAATTCACGCGCTTCTTTACGGAACCAAGGCCGGAGGTAGGCCGATCGTCTACGCGTCAGTGCCCATATGGCTGACCAACGTCATCGTTTTCGGTCTTTGGTATTGGGAGCTCGACCGAGGCGGACCTGCTGCCCGGCAGGTTCGCGAGCACCGCCAACCCGACTTTCTCTTCCCGCAGATGTCGACACCGGGATGCGCACCGGAATGGAGCCCGAATTTCCTCGACTACATCTACACGTCGTTCACCAACGCCACCGCATTCAGCCCGACCGACACGATGCCGATCTCGATGTGGTCGAAGCTGCTGATGATGCTTCAGTCCCTCGCCTCCCTGGTGACCGTCGCAGTCGTCGTTTCACGAGCGGTCAACATCCTGAGTTGAGCCCTTGCGTCCGGCCCTCGAGCTCTAGCCTGCGAACGCCTTCTCCAGGGTGGCGATGTCCAGCTTCTTCATCTCGAACATCGCGGCCGCGGTGCGCCTCGCCTTCTCGGGATCGGGGTCGGACATCATCTCGATCAAGACCTCGGGGACGATCTGCCAGCACAGCCCGTATCGATCCCTGAGCCATCCGCAGGCGATCTCCTCGCCGCCATCGGAGAGCTTGTCCCAGTAGTTGTCCACTTCGTCCTGGCCGTCGCAGTTGACCGTGATCGAGATGGCCTCGTTGAACTTGTGGGCGGGGCCTCCGTTCAGCGCGACGAACCTCTGTCCGTTGAGCTCGAACTCGGCTGTCATCACGCTTCCCGCAGGCCCGGGGCCCGCCTCGCTGTAGCGAGCGATTCTGCCGAGCTTCGAGTCCTCGAAGATTCCGGTGTAGAACCTCGCGGCCTCTTCACCCTCGGTGTCGAACCAGAGGCATGTGGTGAACCTCTTGTCGGTCATCGGACCTCCTTTTCGCTCTCGAACAGAGACGCGTCTCGCCCCTCCCCTCTAACGACCCACCTCGAGGGCAGAAATCATCGGTGTGGCGGGATCAGGATCTCCGTCCGGGAGTGCTCAGGCGGGAATTCCGGCGCGTGAGGCGGCCTCAGCGCGGTCGTCGAACCCGCGGATGTCGACGATGCGCCCGTCTCTGACCGAGAGCACCTGCCAGCGCTCCGAGTCACCGCCACCCGAGGTGGCGTCGGGAGTTCCCGAGACGAGAAGGCCGACGAGGAGCCGGTCTCCGTGAGGCACCACCTCCGTCACCTTCGCGCGTACGCCCTTGTCTCGGCCGCGCTTGTACCACGCGAGCACCTGCCTGCGGTTCTTGCAGCCGTACTCCTGATCGTCCGGAGCACCCCAATGCACCTCCGGGTCCAACAACTCCACGAACTGGTCCAAGTCGGCCGTCTCGAGGGCGAATCTCACCTTCGCGGCGAGATCCGTCTCGGGCTCGGCTGCCTCCGGCGATTGGGGAAAGTCAGGCACTTCACCTCTTCTCCTGTGCGAGCGGGTTGATCCGAAATCCCGGATGGTGCTTCAGGATCTCGCGCCGGGCGATGGTCATCTTGTGGACCTCGTCGGGACCGTCGGCGATGCGAAGCGTGCGCATGTGGGCGTACATCTGGGCCAAGGGGAAGAACTGCGTGACGCCTGCGGCCCCGTGTATCTGGATGGCACGGTCGATCACCTCGAGCGCGACGTTCGGCACCGCCACCTTGATGCCAGCTATCTCGGTGGCCGCAGCTTTGTTCCCGACGGTGTCCATGAGGTAGGCGGCCCGCAGCACGTACTCGCGTGCCATGTCGATCTTGATCCGTGCCTCGGCGATCCAGTCCTGCACCAGGCCCTTGTGTGCAAGGCTCGTACCGAAGGTGGTTCGCTCGAGCGATCTCGTAACCATGAGCTCGAGGGCCCGCTCTGCGACACCTATCGATCGCATGCAGTGGTGGATCCGCCCCGGCCCGAGCCTGGCCTGAGCGATCGCGAAGCCCCCGCCCTCCTCGCCGAGAAGGTTGTCCACTGGGACTCGTACGTCGCTATAGATGATCTCGGGGTGCCCGCCGCGCTCGGCGTAACCGAAGACGTGCGGATCCAGGCCTATAGAGACACCCGGAGTGTCCTTCGCGACCACGAGCATCGACTGTTGCAGGTGCCTCGGAGCCGATGGGTTCGTCTTTCCCATCACGATTAGGACCTTGCACCGCTCTGCGCGTGCACCGGAGCTGAACCACTTGCGCCCGTTCAAGACGTATCTGTCGCCGTCGCGCTCCATCGAAAGCCCGATGTTCGTCGCATCCGAGGAAGCCACGTCGGGCTCGGTCATAGAGAAAGCGCTGCGAATCTCTCCGGCGAGCAGCGGTTCGAGCCACTGCCTCTTTACGTCTTCGGACCCGTAGAGGTTGAGGATCTCCATGTTGCCCGTATCCGGCGCGTTGCAGTTGAGGACCTCCGGCGCGAAGCCGACCCGTCCCAGGTGCTCGGACACGGGCGCGTAGTCGAGGTTCGACAAGCGCGTGCCGAGGTGCCCGGGTGCGAGGTCCGGCAGGAAGAGGTTCCACAGCCCCCTGACCATCGCCTCGGACTTGAGCTTGTCGAGAACCGGCGGGTACCCGTCCGGGCCCACCTCCTCGAGCTCGGAGTAGTAGCGCTCTTCGGCGGGGTAGACGTACTCGTCCATGAAACGACGAACCTCGTCCTGAACGGCAAGACCCTGTTCGGTGAACTGGTAGGGCACGGCGTTTGCAACGTTAGTTCCGACGGCTTCCAACGGCTCCCGAGCGCCGATGGCGAGGCCAAGGTGGGTGCCCGCAGCGGCACCACCAGGGCTCCGGGTGCTCGGACCCCGGCGCGCCGCGTGTCGGGCTGACGCCTGCCCAGGCGCTCTCGGCGAGCAAGTATTCGCGAATGTCCGATGATGCGATCTTCCATGTGGCGGGGGGAACCGGTGAGGCCGAAAGGATGCCGCGACCCCCCTTCGTGCGAGCCCTTGTTCGTGTCGCGAGGTGGGTCGACCCAGAGGACAACCCGTCGGGGGTCGTCTACGGGACGATCGCGGTCGGAGCTCTGCTCGCGGCGGAGAGCACGCTTCGGGATACGTACGCGGAGACGATCGGCGCGACGCTCATCGCGCTGGCGATGTACTGGCTCGCCCATGCCTACTCCGAGGTGGTGGGGCACAGGCTCGCGGCTGCCCCGATCCACCTCCTCGACCTCGACAAGCCCGACGACGGCCGGGGGTCGGCCCGACCCGACCATTCGCTCTCGGCAGCCGCTGTGGGGAGAGCGCTCGTGCACCAGTTGGCGATCGTCAAAGGAGCATCGATCCCGACAGCTGCGCTCGTGATCTGCTGGCTTGCACGTGTGAACCTGACAACGGCGGTCGGAGCTGCCCTGTGGAGCAGCGCGGGCACACTCGGGTACTTCGAAGTCGTCGCGGCGATGAGCGCGCGTGGCCGTTGGCACCGCATCGTGCTCGAGTCGCTGTTCGGGGTCACGCTGGGCGCCGGGATTCTCCTGCTGCATACCGTCATCCGACATTGACACGTCCTCTTCCTCTCCTCTTCTTCCTCTCCTCTTCTTCCTCTCCGTTGGCGGGCTCCCTCAACGCGCCCACAACCTTCGGCGGCCTCTGCTGTATTCGGGGAGTTAGCGACACACCCCGCTGAGAGGCTGGGTGCGTGCTCGAGACCCTTCGGCGCATAGACAAGGAGCTCTCCGAAGAGCTCGCGTGCTTCGAGCCCGAGCGCGTCTCCGGCTCGGATGCCGCCTGTGTCTTGGAAGTCGCCTGCGCGATCGAACGCCGCGCGGCTTCCCTCAAGTTGCTCGCCACCAAGCGCGCGGCGGAGTCGCGTATCTGGAAGGAGGAGGGGCATCGCTCGGCTGCGAGCTGGATGGCAGAGCTCTCCAAGTCCTCCTACGGCGAGGCGCTCGGCTCGATCGAGACCGCCGAGCAGGTAGCCGAGCTCCCCCGGACCGCAGATGCCCTTCGAGGCGGTGCCCTCTCCAGGGCTCAGGTGAAAGAGCTCGCCCAGGTGGCCTACGAGCATCCAGAGCAAGAGATCGAGCTTCTTCGGGTGGCCCAAGAAGGTTCGGTGAGGAAGCTGAGGGACACCGCCAGGTACCTAAAGGCAAAGGCCGCCTCGAAGGAGTCGGAGATCGCCCGGTACAGAGCCGTCCACCGCCGTAGGTACCTGCGTCACTGGTTGGACCCAGACGGTGCGTTCCACCTCGATGCGAGGCTCACCCCAGACAACGGAGCGAGGCTCTTGGCCTCGATCCAACAAGAGGCAGACCTCATCTTCGAAAAGGCCAGGGAGTCCTCCGACCACGAACCCGCCCACGCCTACGCCGCAGATGCCCTCGTCGCCCTCGTGACAGGCGAGCGCACATGCTCCACGTCCAAGAGGACCCGATCGAAAAGGTCCCACGGCGCTACCGGAGTGGTGAGGATCGACCTTGCCGCCCTCGAGCGCGGCTATTCGAAGGGCACCGAGATCTGTGAGATCCCAGGTGTCGGCCCGGTCCCCGTCGCTCATGCGAAGAGAGTCCTGGGCGACTGCTTCTTGAAGCTTCTCGTCACAGACGGCGTCGACGTGCGCAATGTGTGCCACGTGGGAAGGACCATCCCGGCCCATTTGATGAGTGCCCTCGAGGAAAGAGACCAGGCCTGTGTGGTACCCGGGTGCGAGGTGATCTACGGCCTAGAGGTCCACCACTGGAAAGAGGACTTCGCAGTGTGCAAAGTCGCGAGCGTCGACGGGGTTGCGCGGGTGTGCACCGGGCACCACGACCAGATCACCTACGAGGGTTTCCAGCTGGTCGGAGGACCCGGTAAGTGGAAGTTCATACGCGCGCCGGGTAAGCAACGACCCGACACCTAGTCGCGGAGCGGCCGCCGAGTTCCCGAGGCGCCGAATCGCGAATTGGAAAGGGTGCGCTATTACGGCAACGGGACGCGCCACTCGACCCTCGTCCCGCGTTTGCCGGCCGGCCCCACCGACATCGATCCCTTACGCCCCTGGGCTCGCGCGCGCAGGTTTGCGATTCCGCTCGAGCGAGTTGCCCCCGCGAGCCCTTTGCCGTCGTCAGTCACCGTGATCACCAAGTCGTCGCGCACTTGGATCCGCACCTCCACAGTGGAAGCCTCCGCGTGACGCGCCGCGTTGGACAACGATTCGCGCACCACGGCCAGCACATCGGGAACCATCTCCTCGGGAACCCGGGTGTCGACGGGACCGTCGAATTGAAGCCGAGGTTGAAACCCGAGGCTCTCCGCAGCCATCGACGTTACGTCGAGGATTCGCGACCGCGTGCTCGATTCCACTCGCTCGGCGGCTCGGATCTCGAGTGAGAAGATGGTCGACCGCACGTCGCGAATCGTGGAGTCGAGCTCCTCGACGGAGTCGTTTATGCGCTCGAGCGCCCTCGAGTCCAAGATCGAGTGCGTGGCAGCCTGAAGCGCCATACCCACCGCGAAAAGCCTTTGGATGACGTGATCGTGCAGGTCGCGCGCGATTCGCTCACGGTCGGCGATCAGTGCTAGCTGGTCGCGGTCGCCCTGCGCGGCGGCGAATTCGAGAGCTATCCCCGCCTGCTGGGCCAAGCTACCGATCATCCGGACATCTGCCTCGTCGAATTCGGCGCGACCGACGCTTCGAGAGACGACGAGGACGCCTCGGGGACCGCGAGACGTCGCGACGGCAGCCACGACCAGGGGGCCCGCCAGGGTGCCCTCTCGCGGTCGTGTCCATCTGCGGCTCTCCGAGGACTGTCCAACATCTCCCGATCGGCCCGGCTGTTCGTGTTCTCGTGGGTGCCCCGTGGTTCCGCCGCCGGCCGAGCCCCGATCGGACGAAGCCCACGTCGCGGCCGAACGCAGAACTTCCGCGAATACCGGCTCATAGGCGGAGACTGCGGCGCCTCCTTCGTCCAGGTGCGCCATCGACTCGCCCTCGTAAGCCGCGACGATCAAGTCGAGCTCGTCGTCCGACACCGCCGGCCCCGTTGCATCTGGTGCCAGGAGGATCGCAGACGCGTCGGTGTCCGCCAGCTCGTGCGCGCGTCGCACGATGAGCCGAAGCCAGTCGGAGACACTTCCACCACCGAGAAGGCTCAATCGGATCTCCGAGATCGCTTCGAGCCATCTTTCCCGCCTTTGTGTCTCGACGAGCAACCGGCGCTGCTCCGACTCGGCGAGCTTGCGCTCGGCTATGTCGCGCATGAGCCAGGTGAACCCGACTGGTTCTCCGGAGGGCTCGCGGATGAGCGACATCGACTCGGAGACGTCGATCTCGGCCCTGTCCTTACGCAGCCTGCGGGCGTCGCGGGTGGGTATGCGCATTCCGGCGCGCAACCTTGCAAGCTGCTCCTCGATCTCGCTCCTACGTTCCGCGCTGACCAGCCGGAAGATCGGCCGCCCGACTATCTCGTCCGCTCCGTATTCGAAGAGCCTCTGGGCGCCTGGGTTCCAGCTCGTGACCGTGCCGTTCAGGTCCATCGAGACGATTGCGTCCTCCGACGCGGCGACAACGGCGGCAAGGCGCCCGAGTGCGGCCCATTCGGCCCTGCGCTGGGTCAGGTCGCGAATCGCGGCCAGTGTCAGGGGGCGTTCGGGGACTCCGAGCGGCGCAAGGCTGATGTCCACGGGAAACTCGGTGCCGTCTCGACGCTTCGCCCAGAGCTCCAATCCCGCGCCCATGGGACGCTGGGTCGGGTTTCCCACGTAGCTCGAGCGGTGAGCACCGTGACCGGAACGGAACCGCTCGGGAACCAGATGGTCCACCGGCTCGCTCTCGAGGCCTCCGGCCGGGTACCCGAAAAGAGCCTCCGCGAGCTTGTTGGCCGCGACGATTCGCCCGTCCTCGTCGACGACCACAGCTGCATCCGGCATGAGGCGAACGACTGCGCCGACCAGGTCGTCGGAGGACGCGTCGGGCCTGCGCTCGACTCGACGCCGTTCAGCGGTCGGTCGGTCCCGCGGTGTCGCGCTCACGTGGGTTCCCGGCCGATCGGGTTTCGGACGTTGATTCCCTCGGATGCGCCACCGAGCTCGGCCGATGGCAACGCGATCATGCGGATGTGCCGCTCATGTGATCCCCACCTGTCTGCGGCCCACGATCCTACATCTCGGCTACATCTCGCGAGTTCGTTCTCCCAGGTCTATGCCGTAGAAGAGCCGTTCCATCACTCTTCTCGCGCGTCGCGTCACCCTGCGGTACTCGTCGCGAAGCGCAGCTGGAGAAGTCCCGAGACTGCGGGCCAGCCGAGACAGTTGGTGGGCCTGCGTGGGAAGCGAGTCGGCTGGTGAGGCACCGCCCGGTAGCGCCCCCACGAGGTACCAGCGGTTGCGGGTCCGCTCACAGAAGCGGTACGAGTCGCGCAGAGCTCCCGCGTCGGCAGAAGCGATCACTCCTCGAGCAGCAAGGTCCTCGAGGGCCTTCATCGTTCCGGTCCCCGGCACGCGGTGGAGCAGCTGCAGCAGCTGCACTGTCCATTCCACGTCCGAGAGCGAACCGCGACCCAGCTTCAAGTGGAATTGCGGATCATCTCGAGCGGGAATGCGCTCGCGCTCGATCCTTGCTTTCATCCTCCTGATGTCGGCTACCTCGGACTCGCTGAGCGGACGATCCCAGACGAAGCCCTCGACAATTGCTATGAAGCGCTCGGCGAGCCGGCGATCCCCTGCGACCGCCCTGGCGCGCAGGAGGGCCTGGCGTTCCCAGGTCTCAGCCCAGCGCGCGTAATAAGAGGAGTATCCCCTCAGGTCGCGCGCCAAGCGGCCGTGTCCTCCCTCGGGCCGAAGCCCCAGGTCGAGCGTGGCCACTCGTCGAGCCGGGCTGGGGCCCTGAACGAAGTGGAGGAACGACTCCGCTGTGGTCTCGGCGATCGACGCGACGCCCGCATCGCCCGCGCCCGCATCGCCCGCGCCCGCTTCCGATTCGTAGACCAAGAGGATGTCGAGGTCGCTCGCGTACGAGAGCTCGGCACCCCCGAACCTGCCCATCCCGATGACGCAGAACGGCACTTCGGGATCACAGTTCTCGAGCGCAGCCTCGACCAGAGCTTCCGAGAGGGCGGTGAGAGCGGCCCCGACCGCTTCGACGTCATCGATCCCGAGCAGGTCGCGCGCTGCTATCCGGACCAGCTGGTCCTGGCGAAGCCGAATCAGTTGTGCCCTGCGGCGCGCATCTCCCTGGCGCCGCCGGAGGCGGCCCTCTGCCTCGACGACGAGCTCCGCACGCGGCGTGGGAGCCAGCGCGTCGTTGTCGGCGAGGGCTCCGATCAGCTCGGGGTTGTGAACGACGTACTCCGCGAGGGGCCTGCTCGATCCGAGCAGCAGGCACAGGCGCCGGGCGGCCTCCGGTGACTCCCTGAAGGTCTCCACCATCCGCGATCGCGAATGCGCCCGCATGACCAGGTTCCGAAGTCCGAGAAGGCCGAGATCGGGATCGGGTGTGAGCGACAACCAGTCGAGCAGGAGCGGCAGCAACTGGACCATGAGTCGCGAGCTGCGCGTGAGACCGCCGGCGAGCTCGGCTACTGCCGCGCGGGTGCGTGCGACGTCCGGGAAGCCGAACGCGGCGAGCCGGTCGGCGACCGCAGTGGGGTCCATCAGTGGGGCGCGGCCCTCTTCCTCACCTTCTCCGCGCATGCGCGAGTCCAGGGCGGCAAAGGTCTCGAGCAGCGGCCGGAAGAAGAGCCGTTCGTGCACCGCCCGGACCTCGCGCTGGCAGGATCGCAACGCCTCGTCGAACTTCTCGCCAGCGGCGGACGAGGTGTCGTCGAGGAAGCCGAGCACCCTGGCGAGGTGTCGACGGGCGGTGGGGTCGACGGGCACGTCGTGGGTCTGCTCCTCCTCGACCAGCTGCAGCCGGTGCTCGACCAAGCGCAGGAACCTGTACGCGTTCGCGAGAGTCGACTCGTCGTCCGCGCCTATGTAGCCCGCTTCGGAGAGTTCCGACAGCGCTCCCAGAGTGGAGCGATCGCGGATATCCGGGTCGTTGCGGCCGTGCACCAGCTGCAGTAGCTGTACCGCGAACTCGATGTCGCGTATGCCCCCGGGCCCGCGTTTGATCTCGCGTCCCGACATCCCCCGGCGCGCGACGATCTCCTCGGCGCGTGCTTTCATCCGACGCACTTCGGCGAGCTCGTCGGACCCGAAAGTCCGCCCCCAGAGCTCCGATGCAGCAGACTCCGCGAAGCGCCTGCCGAGCGACTCGTCTCCTGCGACTGGCCTTGCCTTGATGAGCGACTGCATCTCCCAGGTCGCCGCCCGGTCGCGCCAGTATGCAAGGTACGAGTCGAGGGAGCGCGTGAGAGGGCCCGAGCGCCCGTCGGGTCGCAAGTTGACGTCGACCCTGAAGCACCTGCGCCCGATCTCCAGCAGCCGCCGTGCGAGGTCGTCGTCGGGGGCTTCGGTCGTCACGAAGAGCACGTCGACGTCGCTCGCGTAGTTGAGCTCGCTCCCGCCGAGCTTTCCCATTCCGATGACCGCGAGGCTGTCGTCGTGGCCTTCTGCGATCCGCCGCGAGCCTTCGAGGACACCCTCTGCCAACGTTGCGAGGTCCGAGCCCACTTCCTCGAGTTGAGCCATTCCGAGCAGGTCACGAGCGGCGATCCGCAGAAGCTCCAGGCGCTTCGAGCGCACGAGCGTCTCGGTGTCGCTGGGGTCCATTCCGATTTGGACGTCGAGGGAGTCGAGAACGTCGAGCGCTCTCGGTTCGGTGAGGCAAAGCCGGCCGAGCGAGCGGCTCGCGCCGAGCACGGCCACGAGGGTTCTCCCGAGAGGTGAGACGTCTGTTCCCGAGACGAGTCGCTCGACCGCTTCGGGCCGCTCCTCGGCCAGCCGTTCGAGCGCTGCCATCACCGCTTCGGGGGCCGCGGATCTTTCGACCGGTCCGGCGAACGCCTCGGGCAACGACGCCCTCATGCTCGCGCCCTCCGGAGCCCCGGCTTCGCGCATGCAAAGCCACACACCGCCTCGTTCCACGATCGCCGTTCGCCACCCGATGGCGCCGAGCAGGCCACCGGTAGGCTTCGCGCATGGCGCGCATTCGCACGGCTCTGTGTCAGGCCGACACGGTCGTCGGTGACATCGAAGGCAACACCGAGCGGATCCTGGCCGGCATTGCGCGGGCCGATGAGGAAGGGGCCGACCTCGTCGCCTTCCCCGAGCTCGCCGTCACCGGCTATCCCCCCGAGGATCTGTTGCTCAAGCCGTCGTTCGTCGCCGACAATCTCGAAGCCGTCGCATACGTGGCCCGGGCTACGTCGCGATGCGTGGCTCTCGTGGGATTCGTCGACGTGGCAGGCCACGACAACATACTTGCCGCGGTCGCGGCTGCCGACGGAGCCGGAGCGCTCTCGCGTGAGGCGGCCGTGCGTGGAGCGCCGCGTCGGCTGCGAAATGCCATGGCCGTCTGCGCCGAAGGCAGGATCGCCGGCGTCTACCACAAGCGCCTCCTGCCGAACTACGGGGTCTTCGACGAGGAGCGATGGTTTGGGCCTGGGGAGGGAGACCCGGAACTGTACGAGATCGCCGGGGTGACGGTCGGCGTGTCGGTGTGCGAGGACCTCTGGTTCCCCGGAGGCCCCATCCTGCGCGAGTCCCAGGGCGGAGCACGTCTCGTCGTCAACATAAACGCGTCGCCCTACTCCGTCGGCAGGTTCCAGGAGCGACTCTCGACCTTGCGCGAGCGAGTCTCGGAGGCTCGCTGCGCCATCGCCTACGTCAACCAGGTCGGCGGGCAGGACGAGTTGGTGTTCGACGGCGGATCGATGGTCGTCGACGAGCACGGTGATCTCGTCGCTGCCTCCCCTCTGTTCACCCAGGATCTGCTCGTCGTGGACCTCGAGCTCGATGCGGGCGATCGCGCCCAGCTAGGTGTCGAGGCGCAGGCCGGCTCGGGTTCGCAAGCAGCCGCTCGTGATCGCGCTCTGCAAGTCGTCCATCTGAGTGGGCAGCCGCGTGATCCGGTAGCGCGAGAAGCGGCGGAGTTGCCGACTCCACTCAGTGAGGAGGCGGAGGTCTACGGCGCACTCGTGCTGGGAACGCGCGACTACCTGGCGAAGAACGGTTTCACGGACGCGGTGATCGGGCTCTCGGGCGGCATCGACTCGTCTCTCGTCGCAGCGGTAGCAGTCGACGCTCTCGGTGCTGAGCACGTCCACGGCATGTCGATGCCGTCGCGCTACTCGAGTGAGAGCTCGCGAGCCGATGCAGCGGCACTGGCCGGCAATCTTGGGATCGATCTGAGCACGGTTTTCATCGAGGATTCCCACGAGGCGTTCGCAGGGCTGTTGTCCCCGGTTCTCGGCGGTCCTCCCACTGGTCTGTCCGACGAGAACCTGCAATCGCGGATCCGGGGTGTATTGCTCATGGCGGTGTCCAACGCAAAGGGATGGATAGTGCTCACGACGGGCAACAAGAGCGAGCTCGCCACCGGTTACTCCACTCTCTACGGCGACTCTGCCGGGGGATTCGCCGTAATCAAGGATGTCCCGAAGTTGCTCGTCTACCGGTTGTGTCGCTACCGCAACTCGCTCGCGGGCACCAGTGTCGTGCCCGAGTCGGTCCTCACCAAGGCGCCTTCTGCCGAGCTTCGCCCCGATCAGCGCGACGACGACAGCCTTCCGCCGTACGAGGTGCTGGACCCGATCCTCGACGGGCTCGTCGCTCGCGACCATTCGATCGCGCAGGTCGCCGATGGCGGGTTCGACGTTTCCGTCGTTACGCGCGTCAATCGGCTCGTCGATGCCGCGGAGTACAAGCGCCGGCAGTCCCCGCCGGGTGTGCGCATCAGCGCAAAGGCGTTCGGCAAGGACCGGCGCATGCCGATCACAAACCGCTACCGCGATCGCGCTTCTTCGGGCGAAGCGCCCGAGGCGGGCGGCCCCGCCGAAGCGCCCGAGGCGAACGGCCGCGTCGACACGACCCCGGGGGGTCGGGGGACCGACGAGGCACAGACGACTCAGAGGAGCGGTGCGGGTGGGCGCTGATCACATCGACGAAGCCACCCACCCAGAGGAGGCGGACGCGGCGGACGCAGTGACCTTCTCATTCTCGGCGACCGGGATAGACGGCCCGGCACCTGCTCGATCGGCCGCCCTCGGCCTCGAGGAGCAGGCCAGGCTCACCGGCGCGTACCGCTGGACGGAGCGCCGCCTCTTCGAGCTGCTCGGGGCGTGGGTCGCCGACGAGCGCTCGGAGCAAGCTCGGGTCCTCTTCGACCTTCAGTCCCAACAGCACGCCTGGCACTCACAGCTTTTCGGCGAACGCCTCCCGGTGCTCGACTGGATCGACCCAGAGGAGCTCACGCGGGCCACCAACCACGAGGCGGAGCAGGTGCTCGGAATCGTCGGCGCGGCGGAGTCGACCCTTCTTCGCCTCGTCGGCATCGGCCGTTTCGTCCTGCCTCGGCTGGTCACGGGCTACACCCTCCAGCTCGAGCGAGCGAGCACCGTGGCCGACGCGCCACTCAGGCGGGCGCTTCGGCTGGTCCTGCGAGACGAGATCGAGGCCTGGCAGGCCTCGGAGCTCATGCTCCAGGGTCTTGTACGTGACTCCGGCGACGCCGATTCGGCCTCCCAGCACCTCGCCTGCCTGGAGACGGTGCTCGCAGGCTCGGGCCCGGGGCTCTTTTCGGGGCGATTCCGCGCTCTGCGTGACAGTGGGGCTTGACTGCGCCGTTACACTGAAATCCACAGGCGGGCAGCGCTCATGACCGGACAATGGATGTACCGAGGAAGCGTTCAGGCCGTGAGCAGGAGAAATAGGTCCTCCCAGCGGCTGTGACTGCCGGCCTGGGTCTGATGAGGGGTTGAAATCTGTGGCGAAGGAGCGCGTCGAGCGCGACGAGGAAGATCTCGTACGTCTCTATCTCACCGACATCGGGCAATACCCACTTCTTACGAAGGATGACGAGGTACGGCTCGCCCAGGCCATCGAAGGCGGGCGAGACGGCGAGATGGAGTTGTTCGCGAAGTCCAAGGAGCTGACCCCGTCGAAGCGGCGCGAGCTCAAGCGAAAGATCCAGACCGGGGAGCAGGCCCAGCAGACGTTCGTCCAGTCAAACCTGCGGCTGGTCGTCTCGATCGCCAAGAAGTACCAGGCCTCGGGCCTCCCGCTGCTCGACCTCATCCAAGAGGGGAACCTCGGGCTCATGCACGCGGTCGAGAAGTTCGACTGGCGCAAGGGGTTCAAGTTCTCCACGTACGCCACCTGGTGGATCCGTCAGGCGATCACCCGCGGCATCGCCAACACCGGCAGGACTATCCGCCTTCCGGTCCACGCCGGGGACACCCTGGCGAGGGTCCAGAAGGCCCAGGCGCGCCTCGAGCTCAAGCTCGGCAGGCCCGCCACCCTCGCCGAGCTAGGCATCGAAGTCGAGATGCCCGAAGACAAGCTCATCGAGGCGCTGAGGTTCCGAGCCGAGCCCCTCTCTTTGTCGGAGCCTCTGCGTGAGGACGGCGACGCCGAGCTCGGGGACGTCGTCGAAGACCGCTCTGCGGAGTCACCCTTCGAGGTCGCGTCGACAGCGTTGCTGCCCGACGAGATCAACCGTCTCCTCTCCCCGCTCGACGAGCGGGAGCGCGAGATCCTGCGCCTGCGCTTCGGGCTCGACAGGGGCGAGCCGCGCACGCTCGAGGAAGTGGGCGAGCACTTCAACCTGACCCGGGAGCGCATCCGCCAGATCGAGGCACGGGCGATGTCGAAGCTTCGGCACCCCTCCTCGGACACCGGCGCCCGGGACCTGCTCACCGTCTGAGGTCAGTCACCTGAGCGAGGCCGAACCTCGCCGGTTAGGATGCCGCGCGTGAAGAAGATCTTGATCCTCGCCGTCCTGATCGGTCTCGGAGTTCTCGCAGCCCGGCGGCTTCGCGAAGCCTGATCCGCTGATCAGCTGAACGGGGTCCGGTCGACCCTGTCGGATCAGCCCGTCAGCCCGTCAGCCCGTCAGCCGTCAGCCCGTCAACTCGAGCGAAACCTCTGCCCGTAGCGCCAGGCGAGTGCCGCCGCGCCCGCGGCCGCGGCTGCCACCCCGGTGACGGCGGCGGCAGTCGGAAGGTTCGGCACCGGGACGCGGTCTCGTAGGCGAACCGGCCGGTTGAACTGGACCATCTCCCAACCTCTTTCGCGCGCCAGGCGGGCCAGGACCCGATCGGGGTTTACGACCACTGGGTGGCCCACCGTCTCGAGCATCGGCACGTCGGTGTACGAGTCGCTGTATGCGTAGGACGCCGAGAGGTCGATCCCCTCGAAGACGGCGAGGTCCCGCATCGACTGCGCCTTGTACGGACCGTACGCGTAAAAGGCCATCTCCCCGGTGTATCGACCGTCGAGGTCTATGACCGCCCGGCTCGCGATGGCGCCGTCGACGCCGAGGTACTCGGCGAGAGGCTGGACTATCTCCTCGGGCGACGCGGATACCAGATAGGTCCTTCTGCCCTCTGCCTGGTGCTTCTCGATCAGCTCGAGCGCCTCGGCGTAGATGATCGGCTCGACCACGTCGTCGAGCGCTTCGCGCACTAGCCGCGCCACCTCGCGCTGGTCCCAGCCTCGTGTGAGCTCCAGCACCGACTCGCGGATCTTGGCGAGCTTCTGCTCGCTCGCGCCGAGATGGAGGTACACGAGCTGGGAGGCGAGGGCCCGCAGGACGGTGGCGCGCGAGATCAGTCCTCCCGTGTAGAAGGTGTGGCCGAAAGCTGCGATCGACGCCCGGGCGATGACGGTCTTGTCGAGGTCGAAGAAGGCCGCCTCCACGCCGCGAGTCTACGGTCCGCCTGCCGGGCAGCTGATCTTCGAAGAACAGGCAGGCAGGTAGAAGGCCTTTTCCGAACGAGCCCCGAGGCCAGGGCCCTTCTCCTTGCCCCCTGTCGCGTCGAGTCGGTATCGTCTGGCCCCGTTCTTCGGGACGACGCGCGCCCAGTGCCGCCCTCGTCCCGGCCCGAACGTCTCGTCCGAGGCCCGAGCCGCGTTGGCGCAGGTGGGCCAATAACAGAGGGAGCAGCACTCAATGACCCACCTCCTCGCAGCCGAAGGGGGTTACCAGGGCTTCGTCCTGACCAACACCGAGAAGGTATGGCTCGTGGTCGCCCTGGCAGCCGCCGTCTTCGGCATCTCCATGGGCATAGCGCTCATGCGGGGGGTGCTGCGGGCGGACACCGGCACGGCCAAGATGAGAGAGATCGCCGCCGCAATTCAGGAGGGGGCGGTCGCCTTCCTCCGCCGCCAATTCCGGACCATCGCGATCGTCATCGTCCCGCTGGCGGTTCTGATCTTCTTCACTGCGACGAAGGTCACGAGGCCGGGCGGTTCGATCGCCCTGTCCTTCGGGGCGGCAGGGGGCTTTCGCGTGCTCTGCTTCGTGTTCGGCGCGGCGTGCTCGGGGCTCACCGGTTTCATCGGGATGAGCCTGGCTGTGAGGGGCAACGTGCGCACCGCAGCCGCCGCCCGAGGCGGAAAGCTGCCGGGGGCTCTGCGGGTGGCCTTCCGAACCGGGGCGATCACCGGCATGCTCTGCGTCGGACTGGGCCTCCTCGGCGCGACGATCATCGTGTTCACCTTCCAGAACACGGCGACCGCCGTGCTCGTCGGGTTCGGGTTCGGCGCCTCGCTCCTAGCTCTGTTCATGCGTGTAGGCGGCGGTATCTTCACGAAGGCCGCTGACGTCGGCGCCGATCTCGTCGGAAAGGTCGAGGCCGGCATTCCCGAGGACGACCCCCGCAACGCGGCGACCATCGCCGACAACGTGGGCGACAACGTGGGCGACTGTGCGGGGATGGCCGCCGACCTTTTCGAGTCCTACGTCATCACCATCATCGCCGCAATCATCCTTGGGTTCGCGGCGTTCTCGTCCCTGGGGGGATCGTTCGCGGCGCACTCGGCGCGTGCTGTGATCTTCCCTCTCATCGTCCCGGCCATCGGGATCGTCGCCTCCGCCGTCGGCGTCTTCGTGGTGCGAGCCCGGGCCCGGGACCGCTCTGCGATGGCCCCCATCAACCGTGGCTTCTGGACGGCGGCCGCGCTCACCGTCCTCGGGGCAGGGCTCGTGGCGGGCTTCTACCTGCATTACATGAAGGCCTTTTATGCAGTGCTCACCGGTGTGTTGCTCGTACTCGTGGCCAGCCAGATCACAGAGCACTTCACCTCGACAGAGCGCAACCCGGTTCACGAGATCGCCGAGTCGGCGCGCACGGGCCCCGCCACCACCGTCCTCTCCGGAATCTCCATCGGTCTCGAATCGACCGTCTGGGCCATCATCGCGATCGCCCTTGCCATCGGCGTTTCGGTATGGCAGGCCCACGGCAACATCGAGCTGACCCTCTATCTCGTATCCCTCACAGGGATCGGCATGCTGTCCACGGCCGGCATGGTGGTTTCAGAGGACAGCTTCGGACCGGTATCGGACAATGCCGCCGGGGTTGCGGAGATGTCGGGCGAGTTCACCGGTGAGGCCGAGCGCGTGATGGTCAGTCTCGACGCCGTCGGGAACACCACCAAGGCGATCACCAAAGGCGTCGCGATCGGGTCCGCCGTGATCGCCTCGGTGTCTCTGTTCGGCTCTTTCGTCGAGACGATCGTGTCCCAGCTCGGTCTGCACGTTCCCGCCTCGAAACTCTTCAGCATCCCTGAGACGCAGATCAACGTGTCCATCCCCACCACATTCATCGGCCTGCTGATCGGCGGCTCCGTTGCCTTCTTGTTCTCGTCTCTCGCAATCCGTGCCGTGGGCCGCTCGGCAGGCACCGTGGTTCACGAGGTGCGCCGTCAGTTCCGCGAGCACCCAGGCATCATGAACTACACCGAGAAGCCCGAATACGGACGCGTGATCGGCATATGCACGGCCGCCGCGCAGCGAGAGCTCGTCACGCCGGCCCTCCTGGCGATACTCACCCCCGTCATCGTCGGGTTCGGCATCAACTACTTCGCCCTCGGCGCCTTCCTGGTGGCCGCCATCCTGACCGGGCAGCTGATGGCCAACTTCCTGTCGAACTCCGGTGGCGCGTGGGACAACGCCAAGAAGTTCATCGAGGACGGCCACGAGGGGGGCAAGGGATCCGACGCTCACAAAGCCGCCGTCATAGGCGACACGGTGGGCGACCCCTTCAAGGACACCGCCGGACCCGCGCTGAACCCGCTCATCAAGGTGATGAACCTCGTATCGCTGTTGATCCTGCCGGCCGTCATCACGCTGCGGAACCACACCGGCGCCCGTCTGGGCATAGCCGGTGGCGCATTGGTCGTGCTCCTCGGCGCCATCGCCTTCTCGAAGCGAAAGTCAGAGGGCTTCGGAGCAGAAGAGCAGGCCGCCGAGGAAGCGGCGCCGCACGCTCCCACCGAGAACGAGCCCACCGAGAACGAGCCCGCCGGGAGCGAGCCCGCCGCCGCAGCCCTCGGCAGCTGACGCAACGCCGACGCCTCCGGGCGGGCATACTCACTTGACCATGCCCACAGCCACTCGACCCCCCTCCGGCGACGCCCGGGGCCCAACAAAGCCCCTGGTCATCGTCGAGTCGCCGGCCAAGGCCCGGACGATCGGAGCCCTGCTCGGTCCCGAGTTCGTGGTCGAGTCGTCCGTGGGGCACATCCGTGACCTGCCCAGACGAGCAGGCGAGGTGCCCGCCGCGTACAAAGGGGAGGACTGGGCCCGCCTCGGGGTCGACGTGGACAACGGCTTCAAGCCCCTCTACGTCGTCGCAGCCGAGAAGAAGGATGTGGTCTCGCGCCTCAAGTCACTGCTGAAGCAGGCGAGCGAGCTGTACCTCGCGACGGACGAGGACCGCGAAGGCGAGTCGATCGCCTGGCACCTGACCGAGGTCCTCTCGCCGACCGTGCCCGTCAAGCGGATGGTGTTCCACGAGATCACCCCGGCAGCCATCGCCCACGCGGTGGAGGACTGGCGGGAGCTCGATCGCAGGCTCGTCGACGCACAGGAGGCTCGGAGGATCCTCGACCGGTTGTACGGCTACGAGGTCTCGCCGGTTCTGTGGAAGAAGGTCATGCCCCGGTTGTCCGCCGGGCGCGTCCAGAGCGTGGCGACCCGCATGATCGTCGAGCGCGAGCGCGCCCGCATGCGATTTCGAGCGGCGAGCTGGTGGGACCTGGAGGGCAGCTTCGAGACAGCCGGCGCGCGGGAGAGCGACGCGCAGGAGAGCGGCGCACAGGCGAACTTCACGGCGACCCTCGTGAGCGTCGGCGGCAAGACAGTCGCGACCGGAAGGGACTTCTCCGAGACGGGTGAGCTGAAGAGCTCCGACGTGGTCGTGCTCGACGAGACAGCCGCGAGGGACCTGGCTCAGAGGCTCGAGGGTCGACCGTTCCGGGTCAGCTCGGTCACCGAGAAGCCCTATCGCCGCTCTCCCGCCCCTCCGTTCATGACCTCCACCCTCCAGCAGGAGGCGAGCCGCAAGCTGCGTTTCGGCGCGCAACGCACGATGCAGGTCGCTCAACGCCTCTACGAGCAGGGCTGGATCACCTACATGCGCACCGACTCCACGACGCTTTCCGACGAGGCGCTCAGCGCAGCGCGGAGCCAGGCCGCCGAGCTCTACGGTCCGCAGTTCGTGCCCGAGCGCCCGCGTCGCTACGAGCGCA
>DAIQQK010000163.1:0-6339 GCA_036786835.1 Acidimicrobiales bacterium
CGCTCAGCGCGCTGATATGCCCGTGTCGGTCTATGTCCGGAGATACGCACTACTCCAGCCCAGCGCCTCGAGCGTCTCGACGGGATCGACAAACTTGGCCCCCCCCACAGTCGTGCAGTTCCCGTCGGAGGGCTACGAGGGTGGAGAGTTCCGCGTGACCACCGGCCACAACGGCTAACGGCTGAGGCAATGCCCAAGGGTCAGCACCACCCCTCCCCCGAGGAGCGAGACGAACGAGTGAAGCTCGACCTGCCCCCCGACGAGGCCATCGCGGCGATTTTGGAGACCGGGCCGCATCCCGAGGGCGAGAAGGAGGACGAGGAGAATGCCGAAGCCAGATAGAGGGCGCCACCTGCTCCGATAGGCCTATCTGTGGAAAACACTGTGGAATACCTGGGGACAACTAGGTCGAGAATTGTGGAGAACGGACTTGCCACAAGGGGGCCGACCGTTATACTTTGCCTGTAACCCGCCTGATTTCTTCTGGGGGTCAGGTTTGCCAGGCCGGCCGAGAGGCCGGCCGAGGCGCGTCTAGGGACCCCATTCGGGTGGTCGGCGTATCACCGCCCCATTGGCAAGCGCGATCTCCTCAGGCAGCTGGCTCCTTTCGAGATGGACCCTCCTAAGTCTGCGGAGATCTGTCCCCACCAGGTGGTCCTCTTGGCCTGCGTGATGGTGCGGATTGACGAGGATCACAGCCACCCCCTTGCTCATGGCAAGGTCAATGGACTCCTGAAAGTCTGAATCATTAGAGATGACGAGGGCACTGTCCATATAGCCATGACAGGCGTCCCAAACGATGCGGGACGCCAGCTTCACGTCTGTGGCCTTTTCCTCCGTGACCTTCGCCGTGGCGAAGTGCCCTCCATTTTGTTGTGGCTGAACCAGCCACACACGCTTCTTGCGGGTTCGGAAGTGGCCGTAGTGAATCTTCACCCTCTCCACCGTTGCGAGCGCGTCGAGGTACGTGTCTTGCCGTTGGCTCTGGCGGGGATCTTCAGGACGGTCGATGACCCGGGCCGTGAAGTAGTTCACAACGTCGATCTTTTGGCCCCGTAGTAGCTGCTCAGCCAGCGCCCGCGGGTTGAGCCACTTGAAAGGCGTGCCCGAAATACAGCCCTTGTACAGGTTGAACCCGTCTATATAGACGTTCGCTACCACAGGCCAAGCATGACAGCGCCCTTACGGGTTCTGGGGGAATGGGTTTGTCAGCCCGCACATTCCCCACGGATTTGAGGACGTGTGCGATGACAAACTGCCTCGAGAAGGGGAAACGGGCTTCCCGTGGCTGCTGTATGAGATCCGGGCCCGACGGCGATCTTCGAGCGTCCTCGCTGACAAGGGGTGTGACCAGCGCAGACGCGAAGAAGGAGAGCCGAAGCCCTCCTGCCCTCCCTCTATCGGCACCCCGCGCCCCAACCTTTAGCGATTTCTGGAGATTTTTTTGAGTCCAGGAAGAGCACGAGCGCCGCGGCTCGGTTCACTCCTTCGGAGCAGCGAGAACGGGTGGGTCCCAGGCGGGGTGTTTTGTCATGGCACACAACGTTCACGGATTTGGGGTCGGGGCCGCGCTCGAGCCCGGGGGCGGGCTCGGGGCAGGGCGGAGAGGCACGCTCTCCAGGGTCTCGTAGTGGGCGCCCCCAGGTCCCAGGGTCGACGAGACCAGGACGAACCCGTCCACCCTCCAGGCCGCCCGGATCGGGGTGCCCGCGAGGTTGGCCGGGCCCTTTGCGGAGCCGCGCACCCTGGCCAGCGTCAGATGACCGACGAACGGGCCGTGCTCGGGCGGGTCCCCCCACTTCGAGGTGGCGGTGATGATCGGGTCGGCAAGGACCTCGGTCCCCGAGACGGGCACCTGCAGGATGCGCCGGCCCGTGAACCACGCGACGGCGGGACCGAGCTCCGCCTCGACGACCTCCACGCCCGCGTCGTGCAATGCCGCCGGGACGCCACGCAGCGCCTCGACGACGGGCCCGGGGTCCTCGACCTCGCCGAGGAAGCGAAGCGTCACGTGCCACTGCGCGGGAGTCGTCCATCTGAGCTTGGCGAGGTTCGGCCGCGGCAGTGCCTCGACGAGCGCAAGAACCTCCTCCGGAGGGCTCACCGCAACGAAGAGGCGCATCGGAGCCCAAGTGTGGCCGATCGCGCTCGTCTGCAACAGGGGTCATTACCCAACGAGGACGAGGCGAGACGAGGGCGCGAGAATCGCCGAGGTGGCCAGGACTCCGAGGATCGAGGTCGTGCTCGGCGACATCACAGCCGAGGGCGTCGACGCGGTGGTCAACGCCGCCAACCGACAGCTCGCAGGAGGGGGCGGGGTTGACGGGGCCATCCACCGCGCTGCAGGTGCAGCGCGCCTGCACGAGGCCTGCGCCCAGCTCGGTGGTTGCGAGCCCGGCGAGGCGAAGGCGACGCCCGGCTTCGGGCTTCGTGCGCGATGGATAATTCACACCGTCGGCCCTGTGTGGTCGGGAGGACACAGCGGTGAGCCCGAGACTCTCGCGTCCTGCTACAGGCGCAGCATCGAGGTCGCCGGATCACTCGGCGCGACGTCCGTGGCATTCCCCGCCATCTCGACCGGTGTCTACGGTTACCCGCCGGAGCTCGCGGCCGAGATCGCTGTCTCCACCATCCGAGCGACTCAGAGCGAGGTGGTCGAGGTCGCGCGCCTGGTGGCCTTCGACCGCAAGACGCACGATCTATACGTGGACCTGCTCGGCACCTGAGCCCGCAGAGGCCGGCGACTCCGCCGACGCAGGCGAGCGTGCGGAGGCCGGCGAGTCGGCGTCGTCCGGCCAGTGCGCGTGGATCCTTCTTCGCAACAGGTCGAGAGCCGAGATAGTCGCGTACTGGCGGACACGGTCGCGGTCGCCGGGAAGGTGCACCTCGATCGACTCGGTGTCGCGCCCGGCGAACGCGAGAGCGATCATCACGGTGCCGGGCGGCTGTCCCTCGGAGGGGTCGGGCCCGGCGACACCCGTGAGGGCGAGCCCGATGTCGGCGCCGAGCACGCCGCGCGCGCCTTCTGCCATGGCTTTCGCGGCTGCCTGCGTCACCACCGGCCCCTCGGGCACCCCGAGAATCGAGAACTTCGCCTCCGGCCAGTAGGCGACCACCGAGCCGCGAAACCAGTCGCTCGCTCCCGGGATGCCCACGAGGCGCGAAGCCACGAGCCCTCCGGTGAGCGACTCCGCGATCCCGAGGCTGAGACCGCGGCGTGCCAGCTCTTGCGCGACGACCGACTCCATCGTGTCGCCGTCCACACCGAACACCACCTCTCCGGCCAGCTCGCGCACGAGCGCCTCTTCCGCGTCGAGCATCGCGGCCGCAGCGTCCTCGTCGGGAGCCTTCGCCGTGATCCGCACCTTTATCCCCTCTATGCCGCTCGCCAGGAAAGCGATCGTCGGCTTGCCGGCAGCAGTGTCGGGGGCGGAGCCGGGAGCGGAGCCAGGGGCGGTGTCGCTGCGGGCGGCGGTGCCGATGCCGGCACCCAGGGCCTCGATCCGAGCCGATAGCAGCTCGGCGAGGCCCGACTCGCTCATCCCCCACGTGCGGATCACGCGGCTCGAGATCACACCGCCGGTTCCCTCCTCCTCGAGTCGTCTGCGCAGGTCCGGAAGGACTCCCCGAGTGAACATCTCTGCGAGCTCGTAGGGGACTCCCGGCAACGCGTAGACGACCTTGTTGCCGACGGGGCAGATCAGGCCGGGCGCTGTTCCCGACGGCGCGATCGTCGAAGCGCCTCGTGGTACGTCCGCCTGACGCGCGTTGTTCTCGGACATCGTGCGACCCCGCGACCCGAAGAACCCCCGGATGTACTCGACGATGGACTCGTCGCGATCGAGGGGGACGTTCATCACCTCCGCGATCGCGTCGCGCGTGATGTCGTCGTGGGTGGGACCGAGACCGCCGCAAACGACCACCCCGTCGCTCCTCGCGAGTGCGGTCCTCAGCGCGAGGACGATACGCGCCTGGTTGTCGCCGACCGCTTGGTGGAAGTGCGAGTCCACTCCGGCGGCGGCTAGTTGCTCTCCCAGCCAAGCCGAATTCGTGTCGGCGATCTGACCGAGAAGGAGCTCGGTTCCGACCGCCAGGATCTCGACTCTCATCGGCTGTCGTTCCTCGTCGCGGCTCGCGTCTCGTCGGCGTCGTGAAGCGTCGTCGCTTGCCGGACGACACCCGGCGCGCTCCCGCCAGACGCGGTGATGCTCCGTGGAGCCGCGTCAACCGCGACCACCGATCGCACCGCTTTGCGGCCGTCGAGAAAGTACTGAGCGCCCGTGACGAGGGTGAAAGCGACCGCCACCCAGAGCACGGCGCCGATCGCGGTCTTGTGCGGGGCGACGGGCGGAGCGAGCGCGAGCAGTATCGCCACTCCCTGGACGAGCGTCTTCACCTTCGCCGACCGCCGAGCCGGGATCGAGATCCCCTTCCTGCCGACGACGGAGCGGTAGACGGTTATAGCGACTTCGCGTCCGGCGATGAGCCCCACCGGCCACCAGGCCATCTCGGCCCTCGCAGCCAGGACGAACAGGGCCGAGAGCACGACCACCTTGTCCGCCAGCGGATCGAGGAACGCCCCCGAGCGAGTGGTGCCCTGGCGCCTCGCGATCCAACCGTCGAAGCCGTCGGTCACCCCGATCGCGAAGGCGACGCCGAAGGGCGCCCAACCAGTGAGACCCACAGCGACGAGCACCACGAGGAGAGGGGTGGCGAGCAGCCGAGCCACGGTTATGGCGTTCGCCGGCGTCGCTAGCGCGGACGGGCCGAATCGGGAAGGTCTCAGCCGTTCCCGGAGCTGCTCGCGCAACTGTTCGCGTGCCGGCTCCCCCGCCGGGCGCGCCGGCTCGCTGCCGTCGGTCGTCACACGGCCACCTCGACCAGACCGGAGCCGACTCGCTCGGCCCACAGGTCGGGACCCGCCGCACCGGTCACCTCGAGCCGCACGATCTCACCGACGGGCAGGTCGTGCGGGACGTGGACGACCCCGTCGATCTCGGGCGCCTCGCGGTGTGTTCGGCCGACACCGGCTTCGTCGACGAGCACGTGGACCTCGTCGGTGACCAGAGCCGACCTATTGGCGGCGGTGACGGCGTCCTGGATCTCCGAGCACTCGCGCAGGCGCTCCAGGGCGAGCTCGGAAGGGACCTTGCCGGGGAGACCCGCCGCGTGGGTTCCGGACTCCTCGGAGAACGTGAAGAAACCGGCCCAGTCGAGCTGGGCTTCCTCCAGGAACTCGAGCAGCATGTCGTGGTCCTCTTCGGTCTCCCCCGGGTACCCGAGGATGAACGACGAACGAAGCGCGGCGTCGGGAGCAGCCGCACGGATCGACTCGATCCTCTCGAGGAACCTCTCGCCGTCGCCCCAGCGCTGCATGCTCTTGAGCAGCGGTCTCGAGACGTGCTGAAGCGAAAGGTCGAAGTAGGCGACCCCGGTGGAGAGGATCGCTTCGACGAGCGCTTCGTCGAGCGACGAGGGATACAGGTACAGCAGGCGTACCCGCTCGACGCGTCTGCCGAGCTCCCCCACCAGCTCCACGATCGGTCGGGCGTCGCCGCTCGACCGGCGCGAGCCTTCGGACGTGCTGCGATCGAGCCCCCACGAGGCCAGGTCCTGCGCGACGAGGACGACCTCGCGCAGACCGTCGCCGAGGGCCTCGACCTCTTCGATTATCGAGCTGGCCGGACGCGATCGTTGGCGGCCACGGAATTGGGGGATGGCGCAGAACCCGCAGCGTCTGTCGCATCCCTCTGCCACTTTGACGTAAGCCCACGGAGCGCTCGCCGGAGGCCTCGGCAGGTTCAAGAGGTCGAAGGCGGGGACGACCTCGCCGTCTCGCGAACCGTCGATCAAGGTGCCCTCGTCGGTGGTCGCCCGGCGCTTCTTACCGAGCGTCACCGGCACCCCGAAACCTGCAACGAGATCGACTTCCGGCATGAGGCGGGCGAGCTCTGTCCCGTGGCGCTCGGCCAGACAGCCGGTCACGACGAGCCTGGCTCCGTCGCGGCGCGCCTCGGACAGTTCGAGGATCACGTCGATGGACTCCTGGCGCGCCGCCTCTATGAACGCGCAGGTGTTGACCACGACGAGGTCTGCTTCCTCGGGCGACCCCGCGGCGCGGTAACCGCCGTCGAGGAGGGTCCCGGCGAGCTTGTCGGAGTCCACCCGGTTCTTCGGGCACCCCAGCGTTTCGAGCCAATAGCGCTCGGCCACCAGGACAATCTAGTTGGGCGCACCAGGCACACCGAGGGGGCGAGCCTTCGCGAGGAAGGCTCGTCGCAAGCGGAGAGGGAGGGATTTGAACCCTCGGACCCCTATTACGAGGTCAACTCATTAGCA
>DAIQQK010000039.1:0-25080 GCA_036786835.1 Acidimicrobiales bacterium
CTCCTGAAACCCGACCGCCCGAGAGGCTGCAGAAAGTGCTGGTGGCCATGGAGGGCAGCCCTGGCAAGCGTCGGGCCCTGCTGCGGAGCATCGCCCTCTCGACGAGCGCCGGGCTCGAGATCGTGATCGTCCACGTGGACGAGGAGATACCCAGCTTCAACGACCAGGTCCAGTACGAATCAGAGACCTACGCCCACGAGTTCTTCGCTAGACACCTCATCGGCGCGCCTGAGGTCACCTTGGAACTGCGCATCGGAGTCCCCGCCGAGGAGGTTCTCGCGGCGGCCGAGTCGACGGGCGTGGACCTGATCGCGGTCGGTTGGCCTCACACCACGGATCCGTCGCGTGGTGCGGTAGCCCGCGAGATCCTCGACCGAAGCCCTGTGCCCGTGCTTCTCGTCGCCATCGTCTGAGCCCGGGACGACTCGAAGAAGAGCTCTGAAAAGCGTGTCTGCTGTTCAGTCGGTGGTCGACATAGCCCCGGTGGAGACCGATCCGCGTGCGGCACGCCTCGACACTGGATCGAGCGCGTAATAGACGGCGAAACCTCCCTGTAGGGCCAGGCTTGCGATCGGGCTCAAGAAGGCCAAACCGACCGCGAGGGTGTACGGGACGGTACCAACGGTGAACAGCACGGTCGCGGCGCGTCGCTGCTCCTCGGGGAAATGAGGAACGAGAAGCCGCCGGCGGCCCGAGGCGTACAACCACAGGGCTGTCCACGCGTACGCATTGACCGCCATGGTCGCGCTGTAGAAGACGGCCGCCACCTTGGTCCCACTGTGATGACTTAGCGCCTGTCCGAACAACCCCGTCGGATACGGAAGGAACGCGATTGTGAGGAGCAAGATGAGGTTGAAGAGGACAAGGCCGCGGTCACTGTGGGAGAAGTGAGTGAAGACCGAGTGGTGGTTGAGCCACATGATACCGATGACCGCGAAGCTCACGACGTATGCAGCGAACGAGGGCCACTGCCGAGACAGGTAACTGCCGAGGTGACCGAAATCCGAGCGCACGGGCTGGGCGATGGTCAACACCAGCAGGGTGATCGCGATGGCGAATATCCCGTCGCTGAACGCCTCGAGACGAGCCTTGCTCATCCCGTTATCCTCGCGGACAGGAGTCGGTCAGTCAGGCACCTCTGCGCCGCCAGGGTGGGCTGTGAAGCGGCGAAGCCGGCGTCTGACGGGCGATGCGTCGCCGCTCCTCGGCCAACGGCTTTCCCTCACCGACGAGCAGTTTGCGACACCTTCGGCACAGCCCGCGACGGACGTGCTCGTTCTCGCCGCACCGCTCGCATATGTCCGCGGGCGGGGTCGGGTGGAGGCGCTCACTGCCACTCACACGTTCGAACTCACCGCCGCGTTCGGGTGGGCCGCCGACCTCGTCGGTCATCGGACTCGACGGGTGGCAGGCCTGGGAGGGGCCTCGACCACTGCGTCCGAACCCGGGAAGAACGTTCCTTCGTGCCCGTCTTCCCATCGCACCAGATACGGGGGCAGGCCGTCCGCACCGTGGACCTCGAGGATCTCGCCCAGCAACGGACGCTCGCCGACATGGCGACTCTGGACCCGGACATGGTCTCCTATGTTCGCTCGCATGCCGAACCTCCTTCGGGCCTGTATCTCTACCCTCACGTCCAGCTTCAGCCGCCCGACACGTCGTTGGTAGGGCCGAACGGCCAGATTCCCTCGACGAGTCGATCTCTCTCCGACTCCCCTCGCGGATGCCGGATTGCTCGATCGGGACTTTGGGCCCTATGAGACGCCTCGCTAGCTTCTTAGATTCGTAGACAGTGAGGCAGATCCAGGAGGCAGGCCGATGATCCTCGACGAGAGTTCGATCGGCGGTGAGCTCGTAGGAGCCCATAAACACCCTGTGAGGAAGTTCCCGTCAGGCCGGGTGTGTGAGCAAGAGGGGTGCCTCACCCGACTGTCGGTGTACAACGGGCGAGCACGTTGCGCACTGCACGACTTCGATGCCGGCCTGGTGCACTTCCACGTAAGCGTGCCTCGGGCAACGACGAAGCCAAGCTGGCACGGCCACGTCTTGCACGAGGCAGCCTGAGCCGACTCCGCGTGACGGCGTCCACTTCTCGCGTGGCACGCGAGGTCGAACGCGGTGAGACACACCTCGTGCACGAGGCGATGAAGGCTCTTCGCCCGGCATACGAAAACCGCGACCACTTCGTGGAGACAGTGGACCGACTTCAAAGGCCTGAGGGGTACCGGTTGGTCGGCGCCTTTCTCGAAGGCCAGGAAGAGGCAGCGGCGGCGGCCGGCTTTCGAGAAGGCCATTCTCTTTCCTGGGGACACTTCGTCTACGTGGACGACCTGTCGACTGCACCGAGCGAGCGAACCCGGGGCCACGCGAGTGCTCTCGTCGACTGGCTGCTCTTCCAGGCCCGGAGCCTCGGCTGTGATCAGTTCCACCTGGACTCGGGATGTGGTCCGGATCGCTACGACGCCCACCGCTTGTACTACAACCACCGGCTTGCGATAACAGCGCACCACTTCGCCCTGAAGCTGTAGGTGCCCCTCCTGGCAGCTGTCTTGCGTCGATCCGCCCACGGGCGGGAGGATCGCTCCGTGAGTGTGGGAGACCGATCCGAGAACCGAGACAGCGCGAAGTCGTCGGCACATTCGGCGCTCGTTCGCTACCGCGTGATGGCCTACACCACCGCTGTCTTGCTCATCGTTCTCGTCTTCGTCGGTGTCCCGCTGCAGGTGTGGGACCACGAGCAGTGGGTGGTGCGGATAGTCGGGACCGCTCACGGCTACCTCTACCTCGTCTATCTGCTCATCGCGTTCGACTTCACCCGCCGCCTGCGTGTTCCACTCTTCAAAATGATCCTGGTGCTTCTCGCAGGTACAATTCCCTTCTGCGCGATCGTGGCAGAGCGCCTTCTGACACGTCGGTACGCACGCATGGTCCAGGAGGACACACCATCGGTCCCCGAGAGCGCCCCGACGACGGGTGGCTGAAGGTGGGTCCGTCCGTTGCGCGTTCCAAGAGATGACCGAGACCGAACCCTTCGAGAGAGCTTCACCCAACCGCTGGTGGACGAAACGTTCCATCACCGCGCACGTGGCGCTCGCGATCTGGGTGCCGGGTTGTGCGCTGGCCGCGTGGTGGCAGGTGGGCATCGCTCTCGGCGGGAACGGGCTCGGCTGGGTCTACTCGGTCATGTGGCCTTGCTTCGCAGTGTTCGGGATCGTGTTCTGGTGGTACCTCGTTCACGACGACCCCGAGACCATCGGGTCCCGCGGACTTCGAAACCTAGAACGCGAGCCGTCCGAGATGTCCGACGACGAACGACGCGCCCGATCGGAGCGTTTGATCACCCTCGCCGAGCAAGAGGACCCGGAGCTCGCCGCCTACAACGCCTACCTTGCCGAGCTTGCCGAAGCCGACCGCGCACGCGAGAAGCACTGAGCAGCGCAAGCGTCCGACCCTAGAGGAGGCGGGCCACAGCCAGGCCATCGTATCCCTTGGTGCCGACCGTCTGGATCGCGGTGGCGCTGACTCGCGGATCCGAAGCGAGCATCTCGAGTGCGCGGCGGATCCCCTGGATCGCCACGTCGTCAGTGCTTTCGTCGGCGACCTTGCCGTCGCGCACGACGTTGTCGATCACGATCAGCGCGCCCGGGTGCGCGAGATCGAGGCTCCACGACAGGTAGTCAGGGGTGGTCGGCTTGTCAGCGTCGATGAACACGAAGTCGAACGGACCGGCGCCCTCTGCTGCGAGCTTGGGAAGGGTGTCGAGGGCGGCCCCGAGCCTGATCTCCACGATCTCGCCCAGACCCGCCCGCTCGACGTTCTTCCGGGCGATCTCCGCGTGCTTGGGGTCGGATTCCAATGTGACGAGCCGGCCGTCGGAAGGCAGCGCCCGAGCGAGCCAGATCGCGCTGTACCCGCCAAGGGTTCCGATCTCGAGGACCTTCCTGGCACCTGAGATCACGGCGAGCAGGTGGAGCAATTTGCCTTGGTTCGGGGCAACGGCGATCGGAGGAAGACCCGCTTCGGCGCTCGACGCCAGCGCCGCCTCCAGCGCCGGGTCGGACTCTACGAGAGTGCCGGTGATGTAACGGTCTACTGCGTTCCAAAGGTCCTGTGTCACCCCACCGGTTTAGCAGCGCTGTCCGAGCGCGATGGCTCCGCTCGTATGTGTCGCCACCGATGGACGATGAACACGGCGATCGCGACCACCGCCAGGCCGACGAGCACGTACCCCGCAAGAGAGAAGCCGTGAACCAGCCGGTGCCACTCGCCGCCCAACCCGTAGCCGGTGCCGGCGAGGGCGCCGACCCAGACGAGACTCCCTGTGAAGGTGAGAATCCCAAATCGAAACGGCTGCATCCCGGCGACCCCCGCCGGCAGAGCGATGAAGGCGCGGATGATCGGCACCACCCGGCCGATCAGCACACTCCACTCCCCCCTGTGGTCGAACCAGCGTTCGGCTCGGTCCAGATCGTCGTGGCTGAGCAGCACGTAGCGGCCGAACCGGTCGACGAGGGGCCGACCCCCCAATCTCCCGACCCCGTAGGCGATGAAGGCCCCGACGGTCTCCCCGAGGGTGCCGAGGACGATCACCAGAGCCAGGTTCAGCTTCCCCGTCGAGGCCAGGTAGCCGGCAAACCCGACCGTCACCTCCGACGGGAAGGGGATGCACGCCGCCTCGGAGACCGTCAGGATCGCAAGCGCGAGGTAGCCCCACGAGGACAGGAAGTGCTCCACCGGCGCTATTTCTATCCGATCCCCGTGCTCCGGCTCAGATCGGCACCTGCGCGCACCCCGACAGGTAGCGTGCCGACGTGCCAGCAGCTGACCGGAATCCCGACCCACGGGACGTGGCATTTTCAGCGCCCTCGGTGATCGAACCGGCGGGGATCCTGAAGGCCCCGGACGACGTCGCTATCCCTTACTACGACTTCGGGGGCGTCGGCCCCGACCTTCTCCTCGCACACGCAACCGGCTTCTGCGCCGCCGTCCTAGCTCCCATGGCCGAAGCCCTGAGAGAGCGGTTCCGCTGCGTCGGGCTCGACCTACGGGCACACGGGCGAAGCGGCCGCCCGGTCGACGGTGTCCTCGACTGGCAGGGCTTCGCGGACGACGTTCTCGCTGTCACGGAGGTTCTGGGTCTTCGCTCACCGCTCGGGTTCGGCCACTCCTGCGGCGGCGCCTCGCTGCTGCTCGCAGAGCAGGCGCGCCCCGGGACGTTCTCCGGTCTCTATTGCTTCGAGCCGGTCGTCTATCCCGGTGAGACCCCTCTGGCGCCGAGCCTGGATGGCAATCCGCTCTCCGCCAGCGCGCTGCGAAGAAGGAGCGACTTCTCGTCGCGCGACGAGGCCATCGACAACTATCGCTCAAAGCCCCCGTTCGATCGCATCCGACTCGACGTCCTCGAGGCCTACGTCGACAACGGGTTCACCTCGTCGCCGGGAGGAGGCATCTCGCTCCGGTGCCGCAGAGAGGACGAAGCACAGATCTATGCACACGCCTTCGCCCATGGAGCCTTCGCCCGTCTCCCTGAGGTCCGGTGCCCGGTCATCTTCGCCTGCGGGGCCGAGACCGACGGCTTCGGCCCCGAATTCCTGGACCTCTTCGCCGCACGCGTCTCTCGCTCTCGGACCCTGGCTCTGCCAGGCCTGGGCCATTTCGGGCCGCTCGAGAACCCCGACGAGCTGGCCCGCTCGGTGTCAGCATCCCTGCTCGGCTGACCAAAGCTGGGAAGCCGGCGACCGAGCACTGGGTCCACGTTCGCGACACACCCTCGGCGTACCCTCGGAGCATGGCACTCGAGCTACCGAGATCGCTCTCCCCTTCGAAGGTGAGCAAGTTCACCGACTGCGCTCTCGCCTTCCGGTTCAGCGCCATCGACCGGCTCCCGGAGCCTCCTTCTTCCCACGCGCTCAAGGGCACACTCGTCCACGGCGCTCTCGAAAAGCTCTTCTGGGAGCTGCCGCGCGGTGCCCGCACCAGGGAAGCTGCCAGGGCCGCTCTCGATCAGGCCTGGGAAGTGCTCCAGAAGGATCCCGAGGCCGCCGGCCTCGAGTTGACGCCGGACGAGAGGGAGAGCTTCGTCTCCGATGCGTGGTCGCTCGTGGAGGGCTACTTCCGCCTCGAGGACCCCGACACCGTCGACGCCGCGGGAATCGAGCTGCTGCTCGAGGCAGAGATGGAGGGAATGCTTCTTCGCGGCATCATCGATCGCCTGGACGTCACTCCCGAAGGAGGGCTGGTCGTCGTCGACTACAAGACCGGCAGGGCACCATCGGAGATCCAGGAGCGACAGCGCCTCGGTGGTGTGCACTTCTACGCGCTGCTCTGCGAGGAGGTGCTCGGCGTCAAGCCTGCTCTGGTGCGCCTCATGTACCTGCGCCAGCCGGTGGTGATCGAGACCGCTCCTTCCGAGCAGGCGATGCGGGCGCTCAGACGGCGCACGTCGGCGGTGTGGACCGCCATCGAACGTTCTTGCGCCGATGAGGACTTCCGGCCCCGACCCGGACCACTTTGTAATTGGTGCGCCTTCCGCTCGTTTTGCCCGGCGTTCGGCGGCGACCCGTCGCATGCATCCGAATTGGCAGGTGTTGCTTCCGCTCGCTAGCGACGAGTCGCACGGGCGAGACAGCGGACCGGCGTGTCGGAGGATCCGGATGGTTGCGCAGCTTCCGAAGGATCAGCCCGACACGCCTGTTCGCTCTTAGCCTCCAGGTGTCGTCGACGACGGAGTCGACGGATTGGTGCCGCTAGAGCTCGGGTTCTCCACGGTCACCGCCGAAATGCGCCAGCCCTGGGAGGTGCTCGTCATGTCGAGGGTCAACCGGAGCGTGTCGGTCGCCGGCGACGACAGCTTCGAGTTCTGGTATGCCTGGTCGACCACCGCGTAGACCTCGGCCTTGGAACCACCGAGCGTCTCGACGTAGAGGTTTCGGATCTGACCCTGAGAGACGGCCTGTACGGATATGAGCGACTGTCGGATGTTCGAGTTGTAGAACTGCGCGGCCTGCTTGGCGAAAAGCGAACCGCCCGCCGCCCAATTCTGAACCTGGGCGAAGTCCGCGTCGACCGTCGTGGGCCGGAAGTTGGTCACGTCGAGCACGAAGGAGCGAGCCGCATTCGCGACGGCTTGTCGCTCGCTGTTCTGGCCGTTCAAGTTCGACCAAGCGAAGCCGAAGCCGACGCCGGCGACCACGCCCACGATGGCCAGCACGATGGCGGCAACCTCAGCTCCGAAGGGCAGAACCCCGCGTCGCATGCGACCCCTTGCGCGCCTCGAACCCGATTGCTTGAGCGCCCAGCCCTGATCCTCGTCGCCGGCGAGCTTCTCGGCGTCCTCGTCGGAGATCTCTTCAGGATCGCCGATCTCGTCATGCCGTGCGCGTGCGGAGCCTCGAGACCCCGCTCGTCCTCGTGCTCGGTTCCGTGAAGATCCGGGCGAGCGCCTCGCCGGAACTCCCACCACTGACACACCTTCGACCCTCTTCGAGCCGAGGGCGTCGCTGCCCCCCTGTTCCTCCGGCACTTATCCCCTTCCCCTCGTCGTCCGGACCGGGATCCGCAAGGGCCGCGCCGAACGCGTGCGCCGCCGATGCCCGAACGTGATCAACAATCCCAGCACGATTAGCACCGCCAGCGCAGGCAAGACGACCGGATTGCCCGCAGGCAAGCGTGCAGCCGAGGGGGCGGAGAAGCCCGAGGTAGAGCCGCCACCTCGCACGTTTGCCTCCTCGGCGGAGGACGGCACGACCTTGGCGTTGGGACCCACCGGATGAAAGCCCGCCTGGGAGACGGGGCCAACACCCTGCCCGAACTCGGTGCTGCAACCTGCGCCCGGCAGCACCGGCGGCAGCGACGACGGCGTCGTGTACGTGACCGCCGTGGGCTGGAGGGGGACCTGCAGGGGTGGGAGCAGAAGCCGCGTGCGCAACCATTCCTGGTCGTTGCGGTAGCTGTCGTTCGAGGTGAGCCCCTTGGCCGGACCGTCCTGGGCGACGGCGGCCACCGCTCCGAAAAATTCCTGGTTCGTCGCCAGAGCCGTGTTCAGGTTCGAGAGGTTCGAACCCGAGCCGAGGTTGGCGTCGAGCGCCGACACGTCGTGGACGATGCAGGCGAGATTGGGTTCGTTCTGTAGGAGAAGCGTGTGCAACGCGGTCGCGGCCCCGGTTCCCTGGCCGAGGAGACGAACGAGATCGTTCGAGTGCGAAGCGAGAACCTCTGCGAGCACCGCGGTGTCCGCAAGACCTTGCTGCAGCTGTGGTGCGTCATGGGTCACCGTGTCGAGCACCGGTGGAGCGTTCGACAACAGCGACTCGAACTGCTGCTGTTGCGCCAGGAACTCCTCACTGAAGAGCTCGCTCGCCGAGGCGATGGTGCGCAGGTTCCCGGCGTTGCCGTTCAGAGCCACAGCCGCTTCGTGAAGGAGCGAGTTCAGGTCCCCGGGGGGAATGGCCTGGAGCAGTCGAGTGGCTTCCTGCACGACCGTGCTCACGTCGGCAGGAGTGCTGTCGGTGGCTGCGGGGATCACGGCTCCGCTTCTCAACGCCTTCGGCGGGGCGGCAACCTGAGCCACGGTTCGCGAAGCCTCCGCGGTCGATGGCGCAGACGCTGCAGCGACAGGAACGAGATCGACCTCCTGCTCCCCGAGCGCGTTGGCGATGACCACCTTCGCCGCGACGTTCGAGGGGACGTCGGTCCCGGAGTTGAGCGTCATGGTGACCTTGGCGCCGTCGGGGGTGAGAGCGACCGACTTCACCGATCCCACGTCCACGCCGTCCAGGGTCACTAGGAAATTCGGCGAGAGCCCCGAGGCGTCGGGAAGCACCGTGGACACCGTCGTCGTCCCCGCGAGCGGGTCACCGAGAAGGTCGAAGAACCCGTACGCGATGAGTATGGCGCTCAGGAGCCCGAAAGCGACGAGATTGACCACGATCCTGCGCGTGATCATGGTGCAGCCCCGTTCGCGGCGCAGGTGTTGCCGGCGTAGTTGCCGTTGGTGCCACCCACGTTGGCCGGGAGCCCGCAGACGATGACGTCGTCGAGCACCTGTGCGTAGTTGTTGACGGTGAGGTCGGCAGTGGTCCGGTTGTGACCGGGGAGGTACTCGAGGACCGTGGCCAAGTCCTGCTGGTGAGCCGCCAGCTGGCCCGCGACCGCCGCCAAGGCGTTGAGCTGATCCTCGGTCGAGGAGACGCCTGTGTCGAGGATGGACCGACCCTGGGTCGCGAGGTCGTTCAGCGACTGCAGAAGCTGCTCGAATTGATCGGACTGCTGGGAGAGGACCTGCGTGGTCTGAGCGAGGTTCGAGATCGCCTGCGCGTTCGCCTGGGAGTCAGGGGCGAGGGTGGAACTGAATTGATCGAGCTGGTCGATCACCGACTGGATCTCACCCGAGCGCGATGCGTACCCGCCGAGCACCGTGTTGAAGTCGTCCACGAGCTGACGAAGCTGCGCCTCTTGGCCGCCGAAGCCCTGAGCCCCGTTGTCGACGATCTCGGCCAGCTGGGCTGCGTTCACGGCTCCGAAGACCTCCGATCCGGAGGAGACGAGCTGCTGGATCCCCGGGACGAACTCGGTCTTGCGGATCACAGCACCGTCGGCGAGTGCTGCGCCTCGGTCGTCCGGGGCCACGAGCGCGATGTAGTGCTCGCCGAGGATCGTCGTCTGCTGAAGCTCCGCCGTCACGTTCGCCGGGACGTCGGCGCTCTTGTCGATCGACATGACGACCTTGGCGCGCGTGCCGTCGAGGTCGATGGACTTCACGTTCCCGACCGAGATGTCGGCGAACTGGACCGGGGCACCCGCCACGAGGTCGGTCACGTCGCTGAAGACGGCCGAAGCGGTGATCGTCCCCGAACCGGACCCAGAGCAGCCGGCCAGCGTGAACCCGCCGGCGCTCGCCACGCACACACCGAGCAAGCCCCTCGCCCACCTCAGGCCCACGACGCGAGGCCCCCTCACAAGAGGCTCCCGAAGAAGTGGGCGACACCTTCGAACCCGCGGGCGACGCCGAGGAGCCCGTGCAGCAGCCCTCCGAGGAGGCCGCCCCCCGAGGATTGGTTGGGCCCGACAGGGGCAGAGGGGCTCAGCTGTGTCGACCCGCCGAGTGACGGCGCACTCTGCGACTGCGGTGTCGGAAGCGACGACGCAGGCACCTGGGAGAGCTGTTGCTGCTCGGCCGGGCTGAGACCGGGTATCTGGCCCGCCCCCTGCGCCATCAGGCTCTGAGCGGTGGGGGTCGACGGCGTGCCGGTGCTGCCCGGCGCGCTGTTCAGGATGTTCGGAAGCACCGACAGCAGCGGGTCGAAGAACCCCGAATTGGGATTGCCGCAGCTCTGCAGCGTGGAGGTGTCGGACGAGGAAAGTCCCGAGCTGTGATTGGCGAGAACACGGCGGCATATCCCTGCGAGCCGGTCGCGCACGAGCGCGCTCACGACGTCGGAGGTGAGCCCGGGAGCGAGCTGGTTGTTCAGGTTGAGCCAGTTGTTCACCGGGTCGTAGGCACGGCCGGCTGCCGCGAAGAGCGAGACCGAGGACGTGAGACCTTGATCGAGAGATCCGAGGTTCCGGTCGAGGGTGCGCCCGACCTGTGTGATCGTCGAGATGTCGGACTGAAGGGGCGCGAGGTTCGGGTCGAGCAGGGCGGAGAGTTGCTGGGAGGCATCGGCCAACTGGGTGATGGCGTCTCCGAGAGGCCCGGAGTTCTGCGCGATCACGCTCGCCACCGTGTCGTAGGACTGAAGCAGCTGCGACACGGTCGATGTCCGAGTGCGAAGCGTGCCGGTGATCTGCGCGAGCGACCCGTTCAGCTGGCCGAGCTCGTTGCCCTTCTGAGCGAGGAGGCTGAGCACGCCTGCACCTTGGGATATGAGCTGGTTGAGCCCCTGCCCCTGCCCCTGGAGGTCCTGGGCCAGGTTCGAGATCACCCCCCCGACGGCTTGGGGATCCACCTCCCCGAGGTACTGCTGCAGGTCGCGAAGCAGCTGGTCTATCGACACCGGGACAGAGGTGCGGCTCTCGGGTATGACCGCTCCTGCAGGGAGCTTGGCGCCCCCGCTGTAGCCGGGATACAGCTCGATCGAGGGCTCACCGAGGAGCTGGGGCGTGGTGAGGGCCGCGTGGACGCCGGCGGGAAGCGACTGGGAGCCGTCGATCGACATCTGGACGACGACGCGGTCGGCGGTCGGGGTCACCTTCGTGACGGTTCCCTTCGCCACCCCGAGGACCTCGACGGAGTTGCCTGCGAACAGGCCCTCTGCGGAGGGGAGGATCGCTGTGAGCTTGTAAGGAGAGGAGCCCGCGCTGCAAGACGCCAGCAACGACGCGCCGACGAGCAGCGCCGCGCCCGCCACTGCGAACCTCGCCAGACGCCCTGTGGTCCTCCTGCGAGCTCTCATCATGATTTCCCGAGAAGCGGCTGGAGCAGTTGCTCGAGCGCGTTGAGGGGTGTCGAGGAATTCGCGCCTGCGCTCTTCGAGACGGAGCTGCCGCCGCTCGAGGTCGTGTTGGCGCTCGAGGATCCCGGACCGCTCAGTCCCGGCCCTCCTGAGGGGGGAACCGAGCTCGACGTGGGAAGCGACCCCGAGCGGGCGTCACACGGAGCCGGGTCGGGCCCGAGGATCTGGTCGAGTGCCTCGTCCAAGGCGGCGCAGTTGCCGAGCACTCCGTAGGCGCCCGCCACGCCCAGAAGGTTGGTGTAGATGTTCGCCCACGAATTGGGAATGTCGTTGGTTCCGGAGTAGCCGACGGACTGGAAGCCCGTCACTGCGGTCGCGAGGTACGAGACGCCCTCGGCGAGGTCGTCCTGGTGCTGCTGGACCACCGCGAGCACCGACGTCAAGTGGTCGATCAGAGACTGCAGCTGCGGCTGGTTCTGCCCGACGAGGCTGGAGGTCTGTGCGGCGACAGCCTCGGTGTTGGCGATCAGCGAGCTCAGGTCTGCGGATCGGTTGGCGAGACCCTGCACGACGGTCGCAAGGTTGTCCACGAGCGAGCCGAGCTGCTGGTCGCGCTGAGCGACGGTCGCCGCCACCTCGTTGGCAGCGTCGATGAGGCTCGATACCTGCGCGCTTCGCTGGTCGATCGCGCCCGTGAAGCCGTTGAGCCCTGAGATGATGCTCTGGACCTCGGCCTGCTTACCTTGTGTCACCGCCTCGAGCGAGTTGAGAAGCTGGTTGAACGCCACGATGTCGGACTGCTGCAGGAGGTTGCCCGCGGTGTTCTGCAGGTCTTGGAATTCGACCGGCACCGAGGTATCGGTGATGAACGACCCGTCCGACAACGGATGGTTCCAGCCCGACTGAGGTTGCAGCGCGACGTCGAGGACGCCGAGCACGGTTTGGACTTCGATAGCAGCCGAGGTCTTCTGCGGCAGCACCACTCCGTGGTTGATCGCCAGGTCAGCGACCACCGCAGTGCCGTCGACGTGGACCGCGCCGACCGTGCCTACCTTCACCCCCGCGACCGTCACCTCGGCGCCCTTGCCGATCCCCGCCGCGTCGGTGAACCTCGCGTGCACCGTGTAGCTAGGGACAAACACGGACCGGTTGAGGAACAGCACTCCGGCGACGACCGCAAGGACGGTCACGATCGCGATCGCTCCGATGATGCGAGGGTCTCTCTCGGTGAACGATTTCATGGCTCGCTCCCGAGGAAGTCGCCCTGCCCCGCGACCATGTTCAGGACGTCGCCGACGCTCGCGTTGGACACCGCAGCCGACGAGCTGCCTCCGAGGCCGAGCGGTGTCGAGCTACCCGCAGGGTTGAGGAGTCCCGCAGACGAAGGCGCGGTCCCGAGTGGTCCGGATCCTGCAGGCGGGTTGCCGGGCTGGTAGTAGGTGCAGGCCGTCTCGTTCGCCGCACACGCGTACACCGCCTGGATCTGGAACCACTGGCCGTAGGAGGAGATCTCCACATAGGGGGCGAGCCCGGCCCCGAGGGTGGACAGGCCCTGGGAGAGCTCGCCCTCGCGGCTCTGGATCTCTGCCGACACTGCGTCGAGGTCCGTGATCGCGCTCGACAACGACGAATGGGTATTGGCCTCGAGCGAGGCGACTTCGGCCGAGACCGTGCCCAGGTTCGCCACGGTCTGGTCGAGAAGGTCGTTTCGGCTGGCGAGCGAGGACGAGACCCCCTGGAGGTTCGAGATCACCTGTCCGAGGTCCCCGCTTCGCTGAGCGAGCGCGGACGTCACCTGGTTCAGGTCGGTGACGAGCTGTCCGACCTGCGCGTCGACCGAGCCGACCGTCGACGAGACGCTTGCGGCGTTGGAGATCAACTGGTCGATCTGGGTCTCGTTACCCTGAAGGGTCTGGGCGAAGCTCTCGACGATCTGGTTGGCCTGGTCAGGATGCAGCGCCCCGAGCAGCGGCCCGAGCGAGTTCAACAGGGCGCCGATGTCCGCGTTCGGCACGTCCTGCGCGAGAGGCAGGGTGGCGCCGGCCTTCAGGACCCGCCCCCTCGGGTTCGGGTAGAGGTAGAGGAACTGCTGGCCGAGGACGTTGTGCCACTGCAGCCCGACTTGGGTCCCAGAGCGCAGCGCGACCCCGTTGTTCAATGCGAAGCTCACGAGCGCGTGGGCTCTCTGAAGAGACACCCCGGTGACCTGACCCACCGTGACCCCCGCGATCTTCACGTCGTCCGACGGTGAGAGCCCGGTAGCGTCGGAGAGCTCCGCGCTGTAGGTCGTGCGGCTCGAGAAGAAGCTCAAGTTGCCGATACGCGCTGCGAGCAGTGCCAGCAGCACGAGGCACACAGCCGCGAAGACCGCGACCTTGAGCGCGGTGGGATGGAAGAGCCCGCTTCGGCGAAGGCGGGTCCACATCCGCTGCAGGAAGCTCGCGAAACTGCCCATCATCCGCCTCCGAGCAGCGAGCCGAGACCGCCGTTCGACGAGGAGCTGGAGCTCGAGCTGGAGCTTCCCCCGCCGAGCAAGGCGTCGATGAGACCACCGAGCGTCCCGTTCGCGGTCGGCGACTGCGGAGCGGTGAGCGCCTGGTAGGCCTGGGTGGAGAGTTGCCGGCTCGCCTGCGCGGTGTTCTGCGTCGGGCTCGCGACGGCGCTTCCAGGCTTGGACTGGGCGGCGTCGAACGCGGTGATCTGGGTCGAGCAATTGAGAGGTGTCCCCGCCCCGGTGAGCGCCTGCTGGAGAGGGGCGAGAGCGGAGAGCCCGGGCACTGCGGGTGCGATCAAGCTGCAGATCAGCTGGTTCACGTCGCCGAAGAAGACGAAGGTCTGGAAGTAGCCGTAGTGCGAGCCGTCCGGGAGCACTTCGTTTGGATCGATCGCCTTGGCAAACTTCTCCACGTACAGGCCGAGCCCCTGTATGAGGTTGCCGATGTCCTGCTGGCGGACGAGAAGGACCCGCGCGACGTTGTCACCGGACGCGAGAAGCGTCTCGATGTCCGGGTGGTAAGCGGAGAGGAATTGTGCGAGGTCCTCCGCAAAAGGTGCCAGGGTCCGGAGCAACTGCGCATACTGAGGCGCGGCGTTGTTGAAAGCGGGAAGCGCAGTGTTGGACGCCTGTGAGATGGCGTTGAGAGAGCTCGCCGTGGGCGCCAGGGCCCCGACGAAGCCGGTGAACGAATCGAGAGCGCTCAGCTGTGCCGGAAGTGTCTGGTCGAGGAGCTGCGCGAGCTTCGCCCCCTCGTCGATGCTCCCAGCGATGGTCGGCCCCTCGCCGACAGATGCCTGGGCCAAGTCGCTCACGACCGAGGAGAGATCGGGGGCGTCGATCTGCTGAAGCAGAGGGTCGGCGGCGGCGAAGAGGTCGCCGAGCTCGTCCGAGACGCGGGTGTGGCTGATCGCCTGCCCCGACTGCAGCCGCGGAGCTTTGTCGCCGTGCGGGAAGGAGAAAGAGACCTCGTCGGCCCCGAAGACGTTGATCGGCTCGATGGTGGCCTGGGCGTCGGAGGGAACCGAGAAGTCGCCGTCGATCCCCAAGCCGACCTTCGCCCGGCGGTCCGAGAGAGAGATGGACGTGACCCGCCCCACCTGCACGCCGCGGTAGACGACCTCGGACCCCGCGTGCAGACCCTCTCCGGCCTTCGTGAAGGTTCCGGTAAGCGTGTACTGACCGGAGAAGGCCCCGTTGGCAGCCTTGACCACCACGACGACGATCGCAGCCGCAGCCGCGAAGGCCGCGATCACGCACACCAAGCGAAAGGGCTTGCTGCGGGTCAACGCGCAGCCACTCTCATCCGACGAGCCTCGCAGTGGCGTTGGTGCCGCCGAACATCACCAGCGAGAGCAGGAAGTTCAAGACCACGACGACGATGATGGAGATGCGGATGGCGCGACCGGCAGCCACCCCCACGCCGGCGGGACCGCCGGTCGCGTTGTAGCCGTAGTAGCAGTGGATCATGGTCACGGCGACGGCGAAGATGATCGCCTTCAAGAACGAGTAGAGAACGTCGATCGGCGGCAGGAACAGCTGGAAGTAGTGCTGGTAGACGCCGGTCGACAGGCCGAAGAACTTCGTGACGATCAGCTCGGTGGCGAGGAAGCTGGCGAACAGCGCGGCCAGGTAAAGAGGGATCATGCAGATGAGTGCTGCCCACACCCGCGTTGTCACCAGATAGCTGAAGCTGTTGACGCCCATCACCTCGAGGGCGTCTATCTCCTCGGATATGCGCATGGCACCGAGCTGCGCGGTAAAACCCGCTCCCACTTGCGCGGCCAGCGCCACGCCGGCGACGAGGGGCGTGATCTCACGCGTGTTCGCGAGTGACGAGATGATCCCGACGAACGCCTGTGCACCAATCTGCTGCAGCCCGGTGAAGCCTTCGAGCCCGACCTCGGTGCCGGTGAAGAACGCGATGCTCGTCACGACGAAGAACATGCCGCCGCCGATCACGAGCGCTCCGGTGCCGATCGTGATGTCGGATACGAGCACGGTTATCTCACGCCGGTACCGAAGCCCCTTGGGGAGGTCGACCATCAGCCGCAGGTAGAAGCGGAGCTGATCGAAGGCCTGGTCGAGCGCGCCCGCCAGCCCCGCTCCGGCACCAGCGGCACGACCGGCGAGTTTCGCGACTCCATTCGACAGCGGGCCCTGCCCGGGGACTTCGAGCACCCCTGTCGACATCTCTCCCGTCGAAGCGGAGGACATCAGATGATGACCTTCTGCGGGATGAAGTTGAAGTAGACGACCGTGAGCACGAAGTTCACGAAGAAGGCGAGGACGAAGGTGATGACCACTGCCTGGTTGACGGCGTCACCCACCCCTTTCGGACCTCCCTTTGCGTAGAGGCCCTTGTAACAGGCGACCATCGCTGCGATGAACCCGAACACCGCAGCCTTGAACAAGGCCATCCACAGGTCGGCGAGCTGGCTCAGCTGGTTGAAGGTCGCAAAGAAGCTGCTCGAGGTGATGTGGATCGAGTGCGTGCCGAAGTAGAGCCCACCCGCGATGCCTGCCACACTCACCACGGCGTCGAGGAGCACTGCCACAACGGTCGCCGCGAGGAGTCTCGGGAGCACGAGGCGGTGAAGCGGGTTGACCGCCATCACCTGCATGGCGTCGAGCTCGTCGCGGATGCGGCGCGAGCCCAGGTCGGCGCACATCGCCGATCCCCCTGCTCCCGCGATGAGCAAGGCCGTGGCCACCGGAGCTTCCTCCCTCACCACGGCGAGCACCATCGCCGCACCCAGCTGGGACTGAGCGCCGATCTGCTGGAGAAGCGACCCGACCTCGAGGGCGATGACGAGGCCGAAGGGGACCGACACGAGGATGAGCGGGAGGGTAGTGACGCGAGCTAGGAACCAGCATTGGTCGAAGAATTCCCCGAGCGGCAGTCCTTTTCGAAAGAGAAGGCGAATCGACTCGAGGGCGACCGCGAACATGGCGCCGATCTCGCGGAGCGCGTTGAAGACCTTCTCCCCCAACGGCGCGCCGACATCACCGAGAGGCTTCAGCCTGGTTCCGACCGGCCTGACTACGGTGCCGAGCGGCCTGGTGGGTTCGTCCCCCACGGGCCCAGTCACGGTGCTCACCGCTCACCCCCTCCCGTCTGCGTCCCAACTCCCGTCTCGTGACCCGGCGCGAATGGCAGACGGCTCATGCCGACGGACGTACTGCGGCTCCCCATAGCCGGCGACCCGTCGCCGAGCCGGGACGGACGCCGAATGGCACACCATCGGCGCCTCTCTATGAAAACTTCACTCGAGCTGCGATCTTGCGTTCCGCAATTGCGGCGATGTTGAGTTCCGCAAATGGTCCGTCTCACAGGGTGAGTCGCTAGGTCGCGACCAGCCCCTACGTCCTGTGCTGCCCCCTTCGGGGGCGCCACCAGGGGTGGAGCGTCCGCTCGTAGCATTACCCCTGAGCAGCAGATGCAGCCCGTCGGGAGGGCCCCGGGATTGGTCTCGGGGGGCAGGTGGACCGCACCCGGGGTCCCCCCCAACGGGCTGGCTCCGGTGCCAGCCCCGAGCAGCGCCCCATCCCTCCACGGCAAGCCCGTGCGGGGATCTGGGCCCCCGTGCGGGGTGCGGGGGCCAGGGAAGGGCGTCTGAAGGAGGCTGACGACCGAAGTTTCACGCCGGCTACAGGTTTCCCAGCAGCGACGTTGCCGAACTGCAACTCTTTGTGCTCCCCCCGACCACACCCGTCACACAGCCGACGACACCGCTCACGGCGTTCGTCACTCCCGAGAGCGGAGAGCTCGAGGAGACTCCCGAGGCGCCCGACCCAAGGGTGGAGGTGAGCCCGCCCAGGGCGGTCCCGGCCGAGCTCGCGAGGCCCGAGAGAGTGCTGCCCACGACTGGAAGCTGTGAGGCGACCTGGCTCACCGTCCCGAGCGCCTGTCCGACGGAATTGGAGGGTGAAGGGATCGGGGCCGGCGACGGAGCGCCCGGCAGCGGTGCGAGCGGCCCGCTCGCTTGGCCGCCCGCAGCTGCGGGGTTCGACGCGAGGGCGCCGCTGGTGAGCTGGACGATGCCCGAGGTTGCAGGCGTCGAGGACACCGCCCCGGCGCCTGAAGAAACGGCGCCGGCCGCCGCGCCCGACGCGCCACCCGAGGACGCCCCGCTGACGCCTGCCAGCGCGCTCGCCGCGGCTTGCGCCGCGCTGGCCACGCTGTCGAACGCCGTGGGCTGCATTCCGCCCGCACCGTCCGGCGTCCCGTGGACAACCTGCGGCGCAGCAGATGCGCTCGCCGGCGGAGGAAGCAGAACCGGAACTCCTTCCAGCGCTCCACCGAGAACGGCACCGACGGCGAGGCTTGCGGCACCTCCCACAGCGAGCCCGCCGCGTCCGAACCAACGGCGCCTTCCCCTCGAGCGGATCAGATCGTCGAGGCTGTCCCCAGATGCCTCCAAGCGAAGGCACGCGTTGTGCATCACACCGTCAACCATGTTGAACCTCCCAGTTGGTGATGACGACCGTGAGGCCTTGAATGGCCTCGGTTACGTGCTCCGTGTACTCACCCGGAGCAGCCCCGCCCGACAGAGTCACCACGGTGTCGAGCACGACGGCGGTCGGCGTGTCGCCGTTCGCCGTGATAGTTACGTTCAGCGGGGAGTCGTGACCCGACACCCACGCTCCATTCAAGGGCGCCGGCATGGCGACGCCCGGTGCTACATCCGCCCACCAGTCGCTTCTTTGTTGGTCGGCCGAACGAAGACCGCCGAAGTAGGCCGCGAGAGCTGCACCCTCGACCGCCAGAGGCGCGGGCGACTGGTCCCACGCCTCGTCTGGAGTGCCTGTCAACTGCAGCGTCCCCATCGGAGCTTCGTTGTGAGTCAGATCGAGCCCCTGAGCGACGAGTGGCTGGGGTGCCGGTGTCGTGTATCCCGTCGCGAAGGTTCTCGGGGTCTGCCCGTTGGTGCCCTTCGACGACACCACGCTCGTCTCGGTCGCCTCAACCAAGTAGCGGTTCGGGGTGTACCAGAGCGCGTTGGTCGGCCAGCACGTGTCGAGCACCAGCGCGTCGCCGGTCAGCTGTGGGATCGCGGACCCCGCCGTGACCACTTGATGACCGGTCACCTGGAACTGATCCGTCAGACAACCGAGCTCGTAGTCGATGACGTCACCGGGATTCAGCTGGTTGATATTGGCGAAGTAGCTCACGTCGTGCGCGAGGAGAACCGACGTGCCCGCTGTGCCCGGCAGAGGGGTGGAGTCGGCATGTCCGACCGCGACGTTCAGCACGTCGTCACCTGTCCCCTGCTCGACGGGTGCGGTCACACCGAGCTTGGGCATCTCGAGCACGCCGGCGAGCTGGCCGTCGCTCGTCGGCGTGCTCTCGAGACCTTGTTCGCACTGCGCGGCGCTCTTGTGCACCAGCGAGGCGCGCGCTGACTTGAGGAGCGTGGCCTGCCCGTGGTGAGAGTGTGTCTCCCACCCGAGCCGGTACCCGAGCACCCCGAGCGCGCCCCACACGAGCACTACGCCTACGACCACCCGGATCCATCCGAGTCTCCCTCCGAACATCGGTATGCCCCTTACCGATTCCGATTGGTCCCTGTGCGCCTTAGCGATGCGCTCTGGCTACGACCCTCGCCACGAGGGAGAGCCTCCTCAGGCGTGGCCAGAAGATCAGGCCGCTGCCGAGCGCCGCCATGAGAGCGAGCAGAGGCATCGAGCCCGACCACCACTCACCGGTGTGAATCGCTGTAGGCGAGGTCGCCGCAGCGGTGGCCGGCGCGGCCCCCGGAGTCGAGGGAACGCTGGGGTTGCAGTTGCTCGTGCAGCCCGAAGGCGAGATCGGCGGTGGCGTGGACCCTGCCTGCGTGGCCGCGGTGAGCACCCCACCGAGGTTCGCCGAGACGGCGCCGGTGGTGCTGCTCCCACCCGGGAACGTGCCGGACTGCAGCACGTTGATGACCGCTCCCTGTGCTCCGCCGCTGGCACCGGTGGTGCTGTGGTTGGTCTGCGCGGAGCCGAGGTCGATCGTCGTCTGAAGCGGCGTGCCCGCGAGCAGCGTCTGGTCGACGTTCGGCGGCACCGAGATGACCTGCTGCGCGCCGGGGATGTTCACGTCGACCGTGACGAGCGACCCCGAGCCGGTCGACACCCACGGAGTGTCGGTGTTCGAGGCGTCGTAGGACGACGTCGACTGAGCCGGTGACACCAGGACCTCGATCAGAGGTGCCGAGTACTGCGGGTGGGCGCTCACGGCGTCCGCGATGCAGGCCGTCAGCGACGGCTGGTTCTGGTCGCCAGGAGCAGCCGCGCAGCCAACGCCGGGAAGGATGGCGATGTCGAGCGTCGAGCCCTGGGCCACTGCCTTGGCGGTCGCCTCGCCCCCGCCGCTGTTGGCAGTGGTGATCGAGGTCTTCGCCTGGCCGACGTCGATCGTGATGGTCGGGTCCAGGTTCTTCGTGACGACGTTGAACAGCTGCTGGAGCGCCTGGTTGATCCCCTGGAACAAGCTGCCCGCCGTGCCGGGGGCGCTGCCGCCCAGGCTCGAGAGTGCGGTGCAAACCGTGTTCAGCAGAGCGCCGACGGTGCTCGTGTTGTTGCAGGAGTCGCCGCTGCCGGTCGAGGGTGACGCCCCGAGGATCGGTGACAGGATCCCGTTCAGACCGATCGTGACGTTGGCGACCTCACCCATCGAAGAAGCCGACGGGTTCGGAGGAGTCGCCGAGTCGACAGCTGCCTGCGCGTACGCGCACGACAACCCGAGCGTGAGGAGCACTGGCGTGCCCGCGGGCGTCCCGCCTCCCTGAGCACACGTGGAAGTGGTGCTTCCGTTCGTGCCGGAGGCCGGGCCCTGCTGAGCTGTCTGGTCCTCGTGGACGCCCGAAGTCGTGAGCAGCGTCCCTTCACCTTCGGAGGCCGCGTAGATCCCGGCCTTTCCGTCACAGAGGCTGGCCGAACCGTCTGAGTTCTTGTTGGCGACGGTTGGCGTGGCCGATCCTGTGTCGTTGACACAGGCGGAGGAGTTTCCTCCGGTGAGCTTCTGTCCGAAGAGAACGAGCTGCAGGCCGGTTCCCTGAGACGAGAGAGTGAACCCCGTAGAAGCAGCGTTCGCGGGCAAGGCCCCTGCGACGCCGAGCACTGTCGTTACAGCCAGCATCAGAACGCCGAGCGTGCTCACTCTGGCGATGGGCGCGCGCTGACCGCTGTCGGTCCTACGAAATAGTCGAGCCATTGACTGGTCCTTCGTTTGCCCCGGGTGCCCCGGTGTCCGTTAGGTCGGCCGGTGCCCGCCTGTGCCCCGCAAGGGCTGGCCTGCCCGGTTAGTTGGGACAACCTCTTTGCAGACGCTTCCTTGTGGTCCCCCGCCGCAAATCCGCAAAATCTTTTGGGACGGGAGTCATGGAGATTTGTGACTCGCTTGTGAGAGCGCTCTGAACACTGAGAGTGATCTGTTTTGTCAGCTACAAACATGTCTGCCACCGGCGGCAACTGCTGGCTGCAACGGATATAGGAGGCCTCGTCACCTGCGTCAACAGGACTCAAAAAGCAAGGCCACGCTCGAAAAGCGCCCGGAGAGCGGACTTTAGAGTGGACAATTTGCGGCCGATGAGTACTCTTGGTGGTGGGTGCGGCACCAAGACGTCATTTCCTGTACCCGAATCCACGCGGTCACGAGCGGGTGACGCAAGGAACCAAAGGGGGGTCTGGGTGACGACGCTTCTCACGGGCGGGGGGACGAGAAGTCGCGAGGCACTCGACGACGACGTAGATCTTGCACGCGACAGGGCGCTGGTCACGCGCGCACAGGCGGGTGACCGTACAGCGTTCGACGACCTCTACGTCCGCTACTACAGGCGCTTGTACCGATTTTGCCTGCGGCGACTGCACGACTCCTACGAGGCAGAGGATGTCGCCCAAGAGGCTTTCTCACGTGCATGGCGCGCGCTTCCCACGTTCGCCGGCGACCGCCGCTTCTACCCGTGGTTGAGCGTGATCGCCGCTCACCTGTGCACCGACGTCCTGAGAAGGCGTAACCGATCGACACCCGTAGCCGAGTTCCATCAAGGCAACGTGGCGAGCACCGAGGACGGCGGTGAGGAGTTGATGCTCGCAGCAGTCGACTCGGATCTCGTCGCAAGGGCGTTCAAGCGCCTGTCGGACCGTCACCAGCGGATCCTGCAACTGCGCGAAGGGTCGGGCTGGTCGTACCAGAAGATCGCCGATCACGAGGGTGTGGGGATCACCGCGGTGGAGACGCTCTTGTGGCGCGCACGACAGGCACTCAAGAGAGAGTTCGCCGCACTTGCAGGCGCCGAGGGACGCATCGCCGCCTGGGTCGGGAGCGCCGTCTCCCTCGCGGCGCTGCGACGCTTCCTTCGTCTTCCGGCGCACGCTGCGCGCCGGCTCGTGCACTTGGGAGAGAGCGGAACCGCGGTCGCGATGGGGTCTGCGGCCGCGGCCACCGCAATGGTGGTCGCCGCCACCTTGAGCGGTCCCACGGCTCAAGCCCCCGGGCAGTTGCCGGGGGCTCCCGGCCTCCTCGGGCCGGGGAACATCTCGACCATCTCGGGTCCCGCCTCCAATTCGGTTGCGGGAGGCTCGATTCCCGGGGCGAGCTCGGCCGGAGCGAACGCTTCGCCCTCTTCCAGCGGCTCTTCCAACGGCAACTCCCCAGGGAATGCGACCGGTGGCATCGACCACACCCTCTCGGGAGCGCCGGGCACCATCGGTGGGACCGCGGCGGCGCTCGGCAACGCCGGCGGGACGATCGTCGGGGGCGTGAACGAAGCTGTGAACGGGGCGGCAAACGGTGTGACGGGCGCCGTTCAAAGCCTCACCGGCGGGCTCACGAACGGTGTCACGAACGCGCTCAGCTCCATCGGCCAGCTGCCGCTCGGGACGGTGAACGGCGTCCTCAACCAGGTGCTCGGCACCAACACGACCGGCTTGACCAACACCCTTAACGGCGCCGTGAGCAAGGTCGGCAGCACGGTCTCGACCGCGGTTCAGGGGGTCAAGACCACGGTGGGCGGCCTTCTCGGATCGACGTCGGGTTCGTCCTCCGCGGGACACTCCGCCGGCGGCTCAAAGAGCGGCAGCAGCAGCCTGGGAACGTGCTCGACCTCCGGACTGCTCGGTGGCGTCCTCGGTGGCCTCGGCGGCCTCGTGGGTGGGGTCACTGGCTCGACCACCTGCGGCGGCTGAACCTCTTAGGTCCACGTGGCAGCCTGGAGCCGGTCGGACGCAGCAAACGTGGAGGGAGGGCTCGCAAGCTCACCTGAGACGGTACGTTCTGTGACCGTGAGCGATCCCAGCACCGGCGGGACGAACGGCAGCGACGCGATCATCTCGGTTCGGGGCATCTCGAAATCGTTCGGTAGTCACACCGTCTTGAACGACGTCACCTTCGACGTGCCGCGCGGCAAGACGACGGCGATCATGGGCCCATCGGGTACCGGCAAGTCCGTCATGCTCAAGGTGATCATCGCCCTGCTCAAACCCGAGACCGGTCAGATCTACGTCGACGGCGAGCCGATCGTCGGAGTGCGCGAGAAGGACGTCTTCCGCATCCGCCGCAAGTTCGGCGTCCTTTTCCAGGACGGTGCGCTCTTCGGCTCGATGAGCCTGTACGACAACATCGCGTTCCCGCTTCGCGAGCACACGAACAAGACCGAGAAGGAGATCCGGGGGGTCGTCCTCACCAAGGCAGAGCTCGTCGGGCTGGTGGCTCACCTCTCGAAGCTCCCCGGTGAGGTGTCCGGGGGCATGCGCAAGAGGGCCGGGCTGGCACGTGCTCTGGTCCTCGAACCGAAGATCATCCTCTTCGACGAGCCCGACTCGGGGCTCGATCCTGTGCGTGTGGCCTACCTGGACGATCTCGTGAACACTGCGCAACACGAGACCGGGGCGACCTTCTTCATAATCACGCACAACATCGAGTCCGTGATGAGGACTGCGGACTACATGGGGATCCTCTTTCGGTCGCGCCTGGTGGCCTTCGGCAGCAAGCCCGACATGTGCGCGAGCACGGATCCGATCGTCCACCAATTCCTGAGGGGCCAAGCGGAGGGACCGATCGGAATGGACGAGATGGCGGAATCCGACAGTGACGTCGCCGTCCCCCTCGTGGCAACTCCGGTCGGCGCGGCCCGCACGCTCGGCGCCTGAGAGCCCGTACCGCTCGGGCGGTCCCGCACGCTCACCCACCGGCACCCGAGGCCGAGATGCCCTCCCCGCCCCCCGCGCAAGTGCGCTCCGACGCGCGTTCGAGCGAGCGGGTTCTCGAGTCCTTCGACCGGATCGTCGACGACGCCCTCGAACCGTCGAGGGGCGTACCGCTCGCCGACCTCGTGTCTTCGGTGGCGTCAGCCCTCGGAGACCACGGGCTCGTCTGGTTCCTCCTCGGGCTGCGACGTGCTCGGCATGCGGGACGACCGAGATCGGTCGCGATCAGGGCCGTTGCCTTCGCCGGAGTCGTCACCCCGCTCGTGAACACCTCTTTGAAGCGCACCTTCGGTCGGGTGCGGCCGGCACAACACGATCTGCCGCGCCTGCCGGTCCGAATTCCCCGCAGCGAGAGCTTCCCGTCGGGACATGCCCTCGCCGCCTGGTGCGCCGCGACCCTTCTCGCCGACTCGGACCCCTGGGCCGGCGGCTACTACGCCATCGCCACCGTCATATCGGTCAGTCGTGCCCACCTACGCCTCCACCACGCGAGTGACGTCGTCGCGGGAGCCCTCCTCGGGGTCGGACTAGGGCGTCTCGGACGGGCGCTCTTCCCAATCCCAATCCGATAGCCGTCTCCCCGACACCGAGAACACGAGGAATGTCGATCGCGACAACTACGTTGAAACTGCCATGGAGTCTTCGAGCATCGCCGTCACGTACGACTACCGCTGTCCCTTCGCTCGCAACGCGCACGAGCACGTCGTCCACGCGCTCAGGGGAGGAGCTCCCTGGGCGGTGGAGTTCGTGCCCTTCTCCCTGACCCAAGTGCACGTCGAGGAGGGCGGCACGCCGGTGTGGGAAGACTCCGCCAGGGCGGCCGACCTGGTCGCCGTCGAGGCGGGACTGGTGGTGAGAGACCGGGATCCCGATCGCTTCCTCGACGTTCATCTGGCAATGTTCGCCGCACGACACGACCAGGGCCGCGACCTGCGCGACGAAGCGGTCGTGCGAGAGGTCCTCGAGACTCAAGGTGTGGAAACTGAGAGCGTCTTCGAT
>DAIQQK010000164.1:0-6316 GCA_036786835.1 Acidimicrobiales bacterium
CAAGTCGCACGAATCTGCTGCCGCCGATCACAAAGTGTTCGGTGTCCCGACGTTCATCGCGGGGAACGACGCAGTGTTCGTGCGCATCATGACCCGGCCGAACGAGGATCAAAAAGCGAGCGTGATGACGATCGAGCGAGTTCTCTCTCTCATGCTCGAACAGCCCGAGCTGAACGAGTTCAAGCACACCTCGATCCCCCAATAGGGCCCCGAGGGCTTCGAGGCGCTCAGGAGGCTCGACGTCTGGGGTGGGCCCGAGCGGTGCTCGATCCGTGGGCAGCGGCGAGGGCTCGGCGCGCTTCGGATCGACCGGCCTGCATGAATGCAGGCCACTCACTCGTGTCGAGGAACTGCCGGTAGAACCCGACTCCCCTGACCTTCTCGTAGGGGACGGGCTCGATCATGAGGACCTCGGCCTTGTCCTCCAGCCTGGCGAGGTTGGCCCTTGCCAGCTCGATCTGCTGGCAGGTTCGCACTTGCCCCGCCACGTACAAGATGCTCCCCCGCCGATCCTGCCAGCCGGTCGCATCCTCACCTCGAAAGCGCGGCGGGTAGAAGCCGTTGATCGCGAGCACCACGTCGCTCGGCTCCTCGATCTCGAGGACCGGCCGGACCGGGAATATGTCGACGATTCCGCCGTCACACCAGTAGCTGCCGTCCAGCTCCGCGGGCTCGATGAACAGCGGAAGTGAGATGGCCATCCTGACGGCTCGGGCTACCGCAAGATCCGGGTGAGTGCGCGACCCGATGTAGTCGACCCGGTTCTCCTCGACGTTCCAAATCGGCGCGTACGCCGGGATGGGAAGCTCTCCGAGCGTCATGTCACCGAGCAGCCGCCTGTACGTCTCCTCGATCCGCTCGCCCTTCAAGACGCCGGCAAATCCCCGCGCCGCCTTGGGGAGCAACGACGCGAGCATCCTCCAGTCGACGTCCACGTAGTCCTCCGGCCTCAAGGCCACCGTGAACGCTGCGACCTTCTCAGCAGGCACTCCGGCTGCGATCGGGAACCCGAACAGCGACGACCCCGAGCACACCGATATCACCGACGGGCGCACCCCCGCCTCCTCCAGAGCCCGCGACGCACCGACCACAGACGCGAGCGCGCCGCTGCCTCCCGTCGCCACCAGAGCAAGGCGCCGCCCTTTCATACCCGTCAGGTGCAACGGCTCGGGGGGCGGGAAAGGATGCAGGTCCACCACGCGGTCACCAGGATCGAACGGAAGGGTCACCAGGGCTCGCCTTGCATCTCGGAGGAAACCCGCGTCTTCGCGTACTCCCTCGACGAATTCCCGAGCCCGAGTGATCACGTTGAAGTACTGACGAAGGCGGAACACGTCGAGCACCGCACTGAGCACCTTTCCAGCGTCCTCCGTACGAGCGGACTTCACCAGGGCCCTTAGGCCACAATCCCCTTTTCGCTTTCGCTTTGTCCGGTGCCACGAGGCGGTGGCGGCCAGGTTGTGACGTTCGCCTCTTACCTCGGCCAGGTGGCGGGGGCACACTACGAGTGCGGACCCAAGGGTCATCGAGCCCGGGCACGGGGGCGACGTGGACGATTTCATGCGCGGGAGCGATGCCTTTTCCTGGTACATGGAAAGGGACCCGACCCTTCGGTCGACCGTGGTCGCCGTCGTCTGGTTGGACCGCAGCCCGGATTGGGAAGTGGTCAAGTCCAAATTGGACTTCACCGGCCGCGTCGTCCCGTTGTTCCGCAAGAAGCTGCTCGAGCCGCCCGGACGTCTCGCCCCGCCGAGATGGACCGTCGACGACGCTTTCGACCTGTCCTGTCATGTCCATCGCATAGATGCGCTCGGATCGCGTTCGGACCAGGCGGTGGTGGAGTTCGCGCGCCAGGCCGCGATGACCTCCTTCGACCGGGCGCGCCCGCTGTGGGACACCACCCTCATAGACAACCTCGAGGGAGGACGCGCAGCGCTGGTCATGAAGCTTCACCACTCTCTCACCGACGGGATCGGCGGGATGCAGCTCGCTCTGCTCCTGTTCGACCGGGACGAGTCGGGTGCCCCCATCGATCCGATGCCCGAAGCCCCGCTCGGGGAGCGCGTCGAGCCGGCCACGTTGATCCGACAGAGCATCGCCCACAACCTCGGTACGGTCTCCACGCTCGCCGTCGAAGGGCTGAAGAAACTCCTTCCTACCGCGCGATGGGTGGCGGTCCACCCCCTGAGCAGCCTGTCTGCCGTCGTCGAGACCGTCGGGTCGATCGGCCGCACTGTCGCCCCTGTCCGAAAGACGTTGTCACCGATCATGAAGGCGAGGGGGGTCGCCAGGAACCTCGGAATGATCGAGGTGCCCCTCGCCGACCTGAAGAGAGCGGCCCGAGAGGCCGGCGGAACCGTCAACGACGCCTTTCTCGCCTCTGTGACCGGGGGGCTGCGCCGGTACCACGAGAAACACGACACGGACATCGACGCCCTGCGTGTGACGCTTCCCATAAGCATCCGCACACCGAACGATTCGATGGGCGGCAACCGGATCACCTTGATGCGGTTCCCGCTGCACGCGTGCGATCCCGATCCGGCAACTCGCATCGCCGAGGCCGACCGCATGTGCCGTCGAGCACGCCAGGAGCGCTCCCTGGGACTCACCGACGCCATCGCCGGAGCATTGAACCTGCTGCCCTCGGGCGCCGTCGGAAGCATGTTGAAGCATGTCGACTTCCTCGCGAGCGACGTCCCGGGATTCGACTTCCCTGTCTACCTCGGAGGCGCTCTGGTCGAGAAGTACATCTCCTTCGGACCAACCATCGGCTCGTCGGTCAACTTGACCCTGCTGTCGTACAACGGCACGTGCTTCGTCGGAGTGACCACGGACTCGGCGGCTGTCCCCGACCAGGATCTGCTCGTCGAGTCACTTCGAGAAGGGTTCGAGGAGGTGCTCGACCTCGGCGGCGAGCACGCACCGGTCCGCCTTCCCTTGAGCGACCAGACTCGCATCGCCGGCTGACGCACCTGCTCGGCCGCACCCTTCGCCGGGTGCGCGACGGCGCCGCTCAGGACCGGGCCATCTCTCCCAACAGCTTCTGGGTGCGCGAGACCTCGTCCTTGGCGCCGAACACGACCCCGCAGAATTCGGTGACCCCGACCTCGGCGAGTCGTCGTATCGACGAGGTGATCTCCTCCTCGCTCCCCAACAACGCGACGTCGGGAGGACCTGCAGCCCCCTCGAGGTCCAGCATCGCCCTGTACGACGGGAGTTGACCGTAGACCGAGAACACCCTTCCGGCTCTTTCCTTCGCTGCCTCGACATCGGCCGTCACACAGACAGGTAGGTGCGCCACCACCTCTGGGGAGGGACGCCCCGCTTCGGATGCGGCCTCGGTGATCCTGGGCACGATGTGGTCGGCGAGGGTCTTGAGCCCCACCATCCAGGTCACCGTTCCTCGGGCTCGACGCCCTGCGATCGAAAGCATCTTCGGGGCGAGCGCCGCGATCAGCACGGGTGGGGGTGAGTCGACAGGTGTCTCGAGAGGCCCGATGGTGCGCGTGCGAAGGATCTCGCCTTCGAACTCCACCTGCTCGCCGTTCAGCAGAGGTATGAGGATCGAGAGGTACTCCTCCATGTAACGCGCGGGTCGGTCGTACGACAAGCCCCACAAGGTCTCCACCACGAGCTTGTGCGACAGTCCGATACCGAGGACGAGACGACCGCCTGTCGCCGACTGCACGGTCAACGCCTGAGCAGCGAGCATCGCGGGGTGGCGTGGGTGCACCGGGATCACGGCTGAGCCCAAGGACACCCCTGGCACCTCACGGCCGACGACCGCGAGCAGTGTGAGGGTGTCCCATCCGAAGATCTGGGAGGCCCACAGCGACGACGCGCCGCTCGCTGCAAGCGATCGTGCCCGGTCCACGACCTCGTCGACACTGCCACTGGGATCCAGCCCTAGTCCGATCCGCACGGCTGCCTCCTTGCTCGACGGGTTTCACCCTCCGGGTGCCCCCGGCGGGTACGCCCACCGGGTTGACCGAGGCAGTCTCGCAGTACGGTGATCCTCGTGCAGAAGGCGGACCCCACGGCCATGCACCCCGACCTGCTCGACCTTGCGTTCCTGCTGGGCAGATGGGCCGGCGAGGGAGATGGCGAGTACCCGACGATCGAGCCCTTTCGCTACGGCGAGGAGGTCACCTTCTCGCACGTGGGAAAGCCTTTCCTCGCCTACGCGCAACGCTCGTGGAGCCTGGAGGACGGTCGCCCGCTGCACGCCGAGATGGGTTACTGGCGATGCCCGTCGCCGGGGAGAGTCGAGGCGGTGGTGGCACACCCGACGGGACACGCCGAAGTGAGCGAGGGCTCTGTCGCCTCGACGGCGGTGTCGATCGTGTCGGTGGCGATCTCGAGGACCTCGAGCGCCAAAGAAGTCGAGGCCCTCGTGCGTGATCTCGAGGTCGTGGGGGACCACTTGAGCTACGAGCTGAAGATGGCGGCCGTTTCTCAGCCTCTCGCTGTCCATCTTCGCGGGAGGCTGCGGCGCATGACAGGCCCTTACCAGACGAGCACCCCGTGACCGCTCGCTTCTCGAGGGCGGCCCACGGGATGCTCTGTGAGATCGCCGCTTGTTCGATCGCGGTCGTCACGGTGTCCTTCGCGACAATCTTGCTCCCGGACAGCGCATCGGCCGCGCCGAGGGCGAACTATCCGGTGGGCAACGCCGCCACGGGCTACGAGGCGGAGATCACGAGCCCCACCTCTTCCCCGCCGGGCGTCGACGACTGGAGCTGCAAGCCGAGCGTGTCTCATCCCGACCCAGTCGTCCTGCTGCCCGGCACGCTCTACGACATCGCCGAGTCGTGGCAGGCCCTTGGGCCGATCCTGGCGAACGACGGATACTGCGTCTACGGGCTCAACTACGGACCGAGCTTCGCCACCACTTTGAGCGATCAACGCGTATGGGCCGCCGGACCGATCGAGCAGTCCGCCGAACAGCTCTCCTCGTTCGTAGCTCGAGTCCTTCGCGCTACAGGGGCCGCGCAAGTCGACATCGTCGGCTGGTCGCAGGGAGGAATGATGCCCAGGTGGTACATGCGATTCGACGGAGGCGCCAAGTTCGTCCACGAGCTCGTCGGGCTGGCACCCTCGAATCACGGCACGACGTTCAACGGGCTCTTCCACCTCATAGACGCCGACACAGCGGCGGGCCTGCCCGGGCCACTGTCCCTGGTCGGCTGCGAGGCGTGCACCCAGCAGCTGGAGGGCTCGGAGTTTCTCGATCAACTCGACTCCGTCGGGGACACGCTCACGGGGGTTCGCTACGTGGTGATCGAAACCGACCACGACGAAGTCGTAACCCCCTACTCTTCTGCCTTTCTCGCGGGACCTCAGGTGGACAACGTCTTGCTTCAGAGTCAATGTCCGGGCGACGAGGTCGATCATCTCGGGATCGTCTACGACACGGCGGCGCTGCAAGACGTCGTGAACGCCCTAGGGCCCGATATCCCGGCGTTCCGGCCCAAGTGCGGGCTCAGCCTTCCCCTCGTCGGCACACCATAGAAGCGGAGGAACCAGATGTCGGTGGTGATCGTGATGGGCAGCGCGTCCGACGCGCCGGTGATGGAAGGCGCGGTGGAAGCCCTGAGAGAGTTCTCGATTCCTTTCGAGGTGAGGGTGCTTTCGGCCCATCGCACGCCCGAGGACACTCTGGAATTCGCGCGCGAAGCTGCTTCGAACGGTGCTCGGGTCCTCATCGCGGGGGCAGGTGGAGCCGCTCATCTAGCGGGCGTTCTCGCAGCGAACACGACGCTCCCAGTCATCGGTGTGCCCATAGCGGCGGGTGAGCTTCGCGGAATAGACGCTCTGCTTGCGACGGTGCAGATGCCGAGCGGGGTCCCGGTGGCGACCGTCGCGGTGAACGGATCGCGCAATGCCGGGCTGCTCGCGGCGCGGATCCTGGCTCTGGGTGACCCGGCGCTCGCTACGGCTTTGGCACGAAGCCGCGAGACGATGGCGGAATCGGTGAGGGAGAAGGACAGGGAGATACGCCAGCGCTACGCGAACACGCCCGACCCCTGAGGACTGCCCGCCTCCTGGACCGTAGGAATCAACCAGGCGCCGGGGGATCCTCCTCGGGGTGCGAAGCGGCTGGGGACTCACCGGGGCCTGCAAGCGGCGGAACCACTGCGACAGGCGGAGCTTTCGGGTGCGCGCCGTGGGTCACGAACCCGGTCAGCAGTTCGATCGGAACCGGGAACACCAGAGTCGAATTGTGCTCGCTCGCCACCTCCGCGAGGGTCTGAAGCGCTCTCAACTGGAGGGCACCTGGCGACTCGTAGAGCTTGGCAGCAGCTTCTGCCAGCTC
>DAIQQK010000165.1:0-6306 GCA_036786835.1 Acidimicrobiales bacterium
CAGGAAAGCACTAGTACACGATCCTTCCCCTGTTCGCCGGGATGGTGGGACACTTCGGCGCTTCAAGGATACGCGCCAGGCCCTCTATTTCCTTTAGGTGATCGTCGCGGAGTAGTCGGGGACGTAGTGGTACCGGTCGCGGGGCGGTCGCCGGTAATCCCCGACGGGTGGGCGAGGGGGAAGCTTGACCTTCGGAGCCTTGCGGGCGTCGTACGGCACGACCGATAAGAGGTGAGCGATGCAGTTGAGCCGGGCCCGCTTCTTGTCGTCGGCTTCGACCTCGTACCAGGGGGAGTCCGGTAGGTCGCAGTGAGCGAACATCTCGTCCTTGGCCCTGGAATACGCGACCCAGCGGTTGCGGCCCTCGAGGTCCATCTCACTGAGCTTCCAGCGCTTCAGGGGCGTGTTGACGCGCTCTTTGAACCTCCGCTCCTGTTCCTCGTCGCTCACCGAGAACCAGTACTTGAGCAGAATGATGCCGTCGTCGATGAGCATTCTCTCGAAGGCAGGACACTGCCGGAGGAAGCGGTGGTACTCCTCATCTGTACAGAAACCCATCACCCGCTCTACCCCGGCCCGGTTGTACCAGCTGCGGTCGAACAGGACGATCTCCCCTCCGGCGGGAAGGTGTGCGATGTAGCGCTGAAAATACCACTGGCCCTCTTCACGGTCGCTCGGGGCCGGGAGTGCAGCGATCCGGCACCATCGGGGGTTGAGGTAGTCGGTAATGCGCTTGATCACGCCACCTTTGCCAGCGGCATCCCGACCCTCGATCACGATGACGACCCGTTGACCCTCGTCGCGGACCCACTGTTGCATCTTCACCAGCTCCTCTTGGAGGTGCAGGAGTGCCTTGTCATATGCGCCGTTCTCAGCCATGCGCTCATCCTGCCAGGCGATCGGTTGTAGGTCGAGGTGGTCCAGGAGCTTCCCGCCTGAACTGTCAGACGACTGCGCCCGAAAGTTCGACTCACGCTCCTCACCTGGCAGGGCGTAACCGACAACGAGTGGCTTACTTTGTTTTACGCCGCGGTGGCCGTCGGACGGGACTTTCCAACACCGCCCCCGATTTCCCCAGCCCGTTCGCACTGGCCGAACCCAATCGGTGCATTCACCCGGCGCCGGATCGTTCTTGTGCTTCGTAGCTTTGGCGATCGGGGTCAATACGATCTTGCCCTCACGATGGCAAGGCCATTCTTCACATCGACCACATGGTGGTGCGAGTCATGGAGCGCATGCTCGAGAAGGAAACGGACATCACTCCGCGACCCGCCGACAGTGATGCCTCGGGACCATGAGGCCGGTCCGGATGCCTGGGCCAAATCAGCAAGTTTTCGAGCCTGATCTTCCAACTCCATCCCAACGACGCCAGGCTCTTCTGAGTCGTAGCTCGCTGCAGCGCGCTCCACGAGCTCCGACCCGGCGATTTCGGGGAATCGGGGCTCATCGATTGTCAACGCCTGCTCGACGCCGAAGACGTGGAGTGCAGTCACGTCCCGGCTATGAGCCGCATACTCGAGCGCTGACCAGGTTTCAGGGGCTGGTCTCAGCCGAAGGTCGTCACCAGCATCAAGCAAGAGGCGTCTCCATTGCGGTCCAAGTTCCCGAATCGTGTCCAACAGCTGCGACGGTCCATACGCAGCGCCGTCGAAGTCGCATGCAGCACATTGCTCGTGATCCACGCAGAAACCTCCCTTCCGGTACCTGCCCAGTCTCATTGGTTCCAGAATGCGATGCCGGAACATCTCTTGTCTTAGCGTGTCTTGGGTCCCGCCGTGTCGCTGCCGGATTGGTGGCGCCATGCGTCGGTTGGTCAAGAGACGTCGTGAAGCATCCAGACGTTGGGCTCCCAGTATCGGCCGATATCACCGAAAACCGTCAGGGGAGCCAACCCGCCGGGAAAGACGTAGCTACCGTCATGCTGAAACCGCATTCCGGTCCAGTCCTCCCAGTCTGAGACCTGAGCGGTGAACTCCATCGAGTTAGGCTCGGGACGAAGGATCCGTGCTCCAAGGCGGACGTGGACCCGAATCCACGGATCGAAGGGAAGTCCGTCACGGCGCTGCCAGGCGGTGTAGTCCACGATGGAGTCGAGAGGAAAGCGGTCCTTCCAGCTGGGACGAACCGGGGCGACGAGCGGCGCGAGGCCGCCTCGTCGGGCCATCGTGGCCATAGTGGCGATCACCAGCGCGCTCAACCCGGTTCTCTGGCGCTCGGATCGCACTTCGGCCGACAAGGCCGACAGCGCGGTCGGACTTCGGGGATCCTCGATTGCCCGAAGACCCACCTCGTCGATCCCGCTCGGGAGATCCTCCAGTGTGCAGTCCCACCAAAACGGAATCGTGCGCGCCCGTGCGATCAAATCGCTCGTCCGTCGATCGACGAACAGTGCCTGAAATTGGGCGAACCGGGGAATCAGAGACCCGAAATAGAGTGCCGCATGCGCGCCATGCAGGTTGTATTCGGGCCAGAGTGCCTCGAACAACCGCTCGGTCCGAGCGCGCTTCCACAGATCCGGTCGCTCCGCGGCCGTGAGGACCTGAAGCCAAGGCGGTGCGCTATCGGGTGCTTCCACTGAGTCATTGTTTCAGACCCGGTGTCTGGGTATCTCGGACCGCGGGGCGAGCCACTTCCCAGGCGGACAAAGATGATCCCGGCGCCGCACCACCTCGTGCCACGGGATCCGAGCGAGCTGCGGGTGCGGTCGACCGGTTGCCGCTCCGTCGTTGCTAACACGATGCAGGTGTCACGATCCAATGACGAACCGGCCGCCTGGGGCCGTCCCGCAGTTGAATCAGTGCCTGCGGGGCGCCCCATTCATTGATACTCGCGGGTAGAAAGCGCTACAGCGACGAAGCCGTGGCGAGGCGACCAGAGGCCCGAAACCCCGTGACCGAAGCAAAGAAGATCAGGCGGTCATCAGCCTTCTCGAGATCCTCGCTCCATCGGTGTGCCTGTTGCTCGGAAATCACACCCCTCGCGACAGCGAGCTCGCCTGCCCGAGCCATCCCCAAGGCGCGGTATGCGCTGGGGACGTGATAATCGATCAGCTGGCCACCAGCTTTCGAAGCGTCAACGTCACTGAAGCGGAGCGGAAGGGTGGCAGATCCGCCATACACGTATTCTCCCAAAACATGGGGGCTGCCGGGTGATGTTTGGACTTAGCAATCGCCCTTACCCCGAACGCAACGGTACGGCGGCACAACCGGCTCGCCTCGATCGTTACTCAAGTCATCCGGCGACCTTTGAACAACGGGTCAAGGCTGGATGGGCGCTGGGCTGTTCTCGGGCTGGCTCCCGTAGGCGGACCAGATTCCGTTCAAGCTGAATTGGTAGTAGAGGGCATACGAAGAGAGAACGAACATCAGTAGAAGGCCGATGATCGGTATGACACTTGGCGCAATCCCAGCCGCCCGTTGCATCGACCGAATTCGGTCGCCGGTCCTATAGACGGTGACGAACGGTGGAACGATGATCAGCCCCCCGGGGAACAGTGCGAGGAGGGAAATCACCGGGCTCACGTCGATTGAGGGGTCGAGCCGCCGAACTTCGTCGTTGATCTTGTACCACCAGTAGAGGTGATAGATGCCGAGGGTGATGATAGGCCACACAAGCCATACGAGGAACGGGTTGCGGCGCTTGCCAGTCAGTCCCTGCCGAGGCGCGGTGCTCGTCGCATCCACGTTGAGCCTCCTCCGTGGGTCGTGCCAGCCGGAGCATACCAAGCGACCGCCACTCCACCGAGTCCATAGCCGGCGTGGTCGGGCACTTCGGGGCTATGGGGATAGGCGCCTTTCGAGAGCTACGCCGCCCTCACGACCTTTCGCGAAATCGTCCATATGGCTCAAGAATCCGATAGACGACGAGTTCGTAGGGGGGTCTGCCCCGGTTTCTCCGGGAGCGGGTCAGAGCACGATGCGCTCCTGATGACCGCATCCGACAGCCTCTGGCGGTGGCGTGACATCAGCCACCATCCTTGGGTGTCTACCGCGATCGACTAGATGGAGTCGTGGGAATTCGGGAGGACGCTCGAGGTCCAGGCGATCCCGATGCACATCTCGTCGGTTGACCCGTCACCCCAAGTCACGAAGTGCGGAGGCGCCTTGCGCAGAAGTGGGAGCTCCTGGGCCAGCGCCGGCTCGTACGTACAGGTGACCTTTATCGGCTCACCTGCGGTCACGGGTATTGGAGTGCTCAGATTGTAGGACCGCTGGTCGTGGAAATCGTAGTTGGGCACGCTGAGGACAGTCTTCGCCTCTGGGGTTCCTGGGTTGAGAACCATCGTGAACGCCGTACCCAACAGGTGCATGTGCGCATACGTCCTGACGATGTAGCCGCTTTTGTCGATCCGCGACATACACGACGTCGAGTCACCTTCGGGCGGGTCAGACGGATTGTTCCCACAGAGTGCTTCGATGCCGTTCACCTCGGCAACAACCGACTGGCCGAAGCGTTGACCCAGGTTGGCGAGCGAAGCGGCGCGGTCGCACAACGGGCCCGTCACGCCGGTCGGGCAGGGGATGTCAGGTGGCGCCAGCATCAGATCGAGATGGAGGGGGAGAAGTGGCGTCGATGCGGGCACCGTATGGAGCACGAGCTTGTTCTTGACGGGCCTGTCACCAACGAGCAGGTTGTAATGGACCTGCATGACAACCTCGCTTCCGGCAGGAAGCGTGACTCCACTCCCCTTTGGAAAGTTGTCCACGCCGGCGCCGGGAGCCCAGAAAGTGAGCAGGGGGACCGCACCGAGTCCGGCCAGGTCGGAACTGGGTAGAGGCAACCCGAAGCACGTCCAGCCTCTTCCCCCATCGTTCTCACGTTCTGCGGTTGCGGCGAGCGACGGTGGCAAGAGGAAGAGCGCCGCGTGGTGATCCTCGGCGCTTCCGGGGACGAACTGGCTGGAGATGATGTACGAGTTCTCGGCCACATGAGGGTTCACCAGGGTGCAGTGGTAGTCGTCGGTCGAGCCAGGGGCCGCGCTTGGTTTGTAGGCGTGGGCGGTCAGGGAGATGGTCGTGACCGGTGGGACCGAACTTGAAGCAGCCGTAGCTGCGGAGGAGACAGTGAGAGTAGGGCTGCCGAGCAGGACCGCCGCCAGAAGTATCGCCATTCGTGGAGCTCGCATCCCGATCAGGCTATCGATCCTGGACATCGCCAGCCCGATTGATCAAAGTTGGTGGTCAATGCACCCGACCTCGGAGGTCCGTAGGGTCAGGTGCTTGCGCGCCGCAATGCTCAGGGCGACCCCACCTCCGGCGCACGTATCTGTCTATCGCCGGCTTGGTCACACCGAATCACCCCGGAACAACCTTCACAGATTCCCTCCCAGATGCACTGTCGTGCTGTGGCCTCCCGTGGAAGAGTCACGACCGTCACCGATGAGGGAATCATGGACGGGTGGTATTTCAGAGCCCACCCTGACCGCGCCACTCCGAAGGCGAGAATCCCAACAAGCCAGCATGTTGCGGTAGAACGGGTGATTGCACCGCCTGCAAAACCCCGTGCGACGAGAGAAGGCAAGCGATCATGACGTTCGTTCCCTACGACCGGCCGATCCGGGCTGCCTTCATCGGTCTCGGTCGCATCTACGACCTGAATGTCCGAGCCTACAGAGGCAACCCGGACGTCGAGGTCGTTGCCCTCGTTGATCCCGATCCCAAGCGCCGCGCCCAACGCCAAGCCGATTGGCCCCAGGCCCGCACGTTCGCAACCGCTGCCGATCTCGCGTCGAGTGGCCTGGCGGTCGATGCCGCTGAGGTCCTGCTTCCGATCCCGCTCCACGCCGAAGGGGTCTGTGAGATGCTTGGCTACGGCTGGCATCTGAACCTGCAGAAGCCACTGTGCAGTGACCTGGGTGAAGCCCAGCGGATGGTCGAGGCGGCCAGAGCGAACGACCGCGTCCTGCGGGTAATGGAGAACTACCTCTTCTATGAGCCCCTGCAGAGGCTGAAGGAGACGGTCGAGTCGGGGGACCTCGGCGCGGTGAGCGGCTACCACATGAAGATGGTGGGTAGCGGCCGTGGTGGCTGGGACGTGCCTCAGTCCAGTTACGAATGGCAATTTGCACAGATGCGCCGCGGCAGGGGCATCTTGGTGTTCGACGACGGCTGGCACAAGCTCTCTACGGCGTTGTGGCTCTTCGGACCGCTACGAGAGGTCCGGGCGTGGGTGGGCGGCACCGAGGTCCTGCCAGACATCGAGGTCGACGCGCCAACCACCATCGCATGGGAGCACCAGAACGGCATCCGCGGCGTGTGGGACATCACCTTGGCGCCCGACATGTATCTCCGGTCCGACTACTACTCC
>DAIQQK010000166.1:0-6304 GCA_036786835.1 Acidimicrobiales bacterium
CCCTGTGTCCTCCGCCACCGGGATGAACTCCATGGGCGGGACGAGGCCGCGTGTGGGATGGTTCCATCGGATCAGAGCCTCGGCACTGATCGGCTGCCCCGTGGCGGGTTCCACGGCCGGTTGGTAGTACACCTCGAACTCGTGCCCAGCGAGCGCCTGGCGCAGCTCACTCTCCATCTCGAACCGCGCGACGGAGCGATGGTGCAGGCCTTCGTCGAACAAGGCGTAGGTATTGCGGCCCGCATCCTTGGCCTGGTACATCGCTGTATCGGCGTCACGGAGGATCATTCCGGCGTCGGCGCCGGCGACGGGGATGACGATGCCGATGCTCCCTGTGACAGTGAGCTCCTGGTTCCCACACGAGATGGGCTGCTTCAACAGATCTAGCAGTCGCTTGGCTGCTATTACGGCATCCTCGACCTCGCGGACCTCCCGGATGATGAAGATGAACTCGTCACCGCTGAACCGAGCGGCTGTTTCCCCGGCACGGACCGAGCTCATGAACCGGTCGCCGACCTCTCTCAGCACTTCGTCGCCTGTCTCGTGGCCCAGGCTGTCGTTCACGATCTTGAACCGGTCGAGATCGAGGAAGAGCACTGCGATGTTCGAGCGATTTCGGCGCCCCCGCGCCAGCTCCTGGTTGAGCCGGTCCAGGAATAGAGCACGGTTCGGCAAACCGGTGAGAGAGTCGTAGAACGCCTGGTGGGTAAGCGCCTCCTCGGCTTCCACTTCCTCGGTTATGTCCTCGACGGTCACGATGTAGCCGCTGTCGACTTGCCGACCTCTCGGTGCCGCCGACATTCGGACGTGCCTGGCTTCACCGTCGGGGCGCAGGACCCTGAACCTTGTCACGACCCTGTCCCTGTCGGGATGTGTGCGGTCTATCAGCGGAAGCAAGTCTGACGAGTCGTCGGGGTGCACGGAGTCGATCCAGCCTCGACCCATCAGGTCCTCGATCGGCCTGCCGGTGATCTCGGCGCTTCGGGGGTTGGCGTAGGTGACGACGGCGACCGGCGAGACTTCGAGGATGCCGATCGGTGCTGCACCGGCGAGGGTTTGGAAGCGCTCCTGCGTCCTTGCAAGTTGATCGAGCGACTCCCGAAGTCGCGTCACGTCGTGACCGGTCACCACCAACCCGCCGACGGTCGGGTCGTCGAGGAGGTTGACGATCTTGAGCTCGAAGGGCACTGCCTTGGACCCGTCCCGGCTCGCCATCTCCACCTCGAGGGTCACCGGTCCTGCAGCGGAGACGAGAGTGTGGACGCGGGAAAGCAGCTCCGAAAGACGGTTCCGATCGTGCTCGACTACCAGGTCGGTGAGCAGCAGCCCTTCCACGTCCTCTTGGTCGTATCCGAGGAGCCGGGTGATGGCTGCGGACACAGACACGACCCGAGTGTCGGCGTCCAAGAGCATCATGATCACCGACGCGTTGTGGACGAGGGCCCGGAATCGGCTGACCTCGTCTCGGGCGACCTCCCAGCGTCGTCGCTCGGTCAGGTCCCTGAGGCTGAGAACGAGGCCGTCGATGGTGGGATGGCCGAACAGGTTGGCGCCCACCAGCTCGACGAGTCTCCAGCCGTCGTCGGCGCGCACCCGCACCTCGATGGGCGTCCCGACCTCCTTGCCCCGGATGCTCGCGAGCGAGGAGGTGACGACACCGACGTCCTCCGGATGCACGAACTCGAGTGGGCTGCGGCCCACTCCGGCGGCGACGGATACGCCCATGAGGCGTTCGGCCGCGGTGTTGCCCCACTTGAGTCTGCCGTCCTCGTCGATGACGACCACGGCATCGGGCAGAGCCTGGGTTATCTCGGCAATTCCCTGGAATTCCAAAGTTCCCCCTGCGCAAAGAGTATCCCTCTAAGGCGCTCGCCAAGGAGGTTCTCGCAAGGGCTTTCTACGATTAGGCCGAGGTCAGTCAGCACCCTCGAGTGTCGTTTGCCGAGGGGGAGACACAACCCGGAAGATGAGGTCCCCCGTCGAGAACCGCTCCACATTCCGGACAAAGCAGATGTGCGAGGCAGGCAGGTTCGCCGCTGCCGGTCGAGACACCGCGAGCGATGCTCTCGTCGTGTCCGGCGCCCTCCGTTTCGTCGTCTGTTGTTGACGCTTCGGCAAGTTTGCCGATCGAGAGGAAGTCGATCGAGAAACCGACGGACCCGAGCGGTTGCACTTCGTGCTCGACCTTGGGAGGGATTGGCTGGGTCGACCCGGGGCCGATCACGATCTCCAATGGTGGTTCGGTCCGAGCGACGAATCGCAGCTGTCCACGACGCACGTGGATGAGGCCCCACGTCCCTTTCGCGATGCGGTGAGAGCGGCGAACACCTGACGGCATCGTGTTCTCGTCCCAATCCGGAGTCGATCGCACGAGCTCTAGTGCGTCGGGAAGCTCCGCTCGGTCGCACAGCGGGCAGTCGAGCGGCGTGCCGACCCTCGCCGTGCGCTCCTCTGCCTGCAGCACCCACGGCCGGAGCTGGAACGGTGGCCTATGGCGTACGTGCTGACGGTGACCGCACGAGAGCTCTGCCACCCAATCGCCCGCTTCGTCGCGGTGGTAGCCGGTGATGTCTCTCTGCACGGGTACTAGCCGGGTCCTTCGCCACAAGAGTCGTCCGACACCTGGCGGATGGCCTCCTCGGCGTCGGAGACGAGCTCGGTCACGATCTGTGCGGCCGACTGCCGGGATCGCACCGAGCCGACCGACTGCCCGGCATACAACGCTTGGGCTTCGACGGCGCCTTCCGAGGCGGTCGAAGGCCACATGGGACTCCACGACTGGGAGCCGCCGAGCGCGCGGCCTGCGTCCACCGCTGATCTGAGCACTCGGTGGGGTGCGTCGGGCCAGCCCTCACCGAACGCCGTCGTGAGGACCGTATCGTCTGCTCCTGAACGGATCAGCGCCTCGATATACATGGCATGGGCGGTCGATTCCGAGGCGGCCATGAATCGGGTCCCGATGCGCACCGCGTGGGCTCCGGCTACCAACGCCGCTGCCATTGCCCTTCCGGTTCCGATGCCCCCGGCAGCGACGAGCGGCAAGTCGACGGCGGCCCGCACTTCGTCGAGCAGCGGGAGGAGCCCGACGGTGCCCCGGACGTGCCCACCTGCCTCGACTCCCTGAACGACGATCAGATCGCACCCGGCCTCGTGTGCAGCCCGAGCTTCGTCGGCCGAGCCGATCTGCCATCCGGCCCGGGCTCCTCCTTCGTGGACGGTCGCGACGACTTCAGGATCCGGCGCCCCCCAGAAGAGCTCCACGAGCGGGCTCCTCGCAGCAGCGTCCTCGAGCGCGGTCCGGTCGAGGAAAGGAACGAGGAAGTTGACGCCGACCGCGAGGTCTCGTGGAACCGCATCGAGCTGCATCGCGAGGGCTTCTGCGCCGGTCGCCCCGCTGAGCATGCCCATGCCTCCGGCTCGCGCGACAGCGACGGCGAGATCGGGTGTCGCGAGACCCCCCATGCCGGCGAGTTGCAGGGGATGCCGACATCCGAACATCTCGGTGAAGCGCGTGGTGATCGTCACGTACTCATTGTCCTGGGATTCACCCCCAGTGTCCGAGCCAACCGGGCCATTCCCCCGAAGTGAACGCGCGAAGAGTGGCGCTACAACTGCGCAACACGTCTACTGGGAATGTTGGCCACTCCCTGTGTGTTTGTCGGCACCCTATTGCTAATTTGTCGTCTTCGGCGTAACGTACCCGATACTTCACGGTGAGCGGGTGGGGAACCACTCATTGTGCGGGGGGAACGTTACATGGATCAACTGGGCGGCGGCTGCGATCAGGACTCCGCGGGCGTCGGCAAAGAGGGCTCGACTCACAAGCCCATTCCTGTCCGGCTGATCTCTTGGGTCACCTTGACGAACCTGCCCACGCCTGCGGCTCTCGCCGCCACGTCGCGGACTGTCGAGCTGCTGCAGGCTGACTCCGCGGGCATCTGGTACTGGGTGGAGTCGACCGTCACGAACCTGGTCGACGACCCGACCGTACGCGGCATCGTGATGAGCGACCGAGTCGTCGACGAGCGCAAGGCTTTGGAAAACGAGTTGACCGAGCGCGCCCTGCACGACTCGCTCACGGGCTTGGCCAACCGCGCTCTGCTTCGCGATCGCCTCGAACATGCCCTACTACGCCGTGACTCGCACCAGCATCGGTATCCGAGCCATCGCCGCGGTCACGCTTCGCTCTGTGAAGCACACCAGAAGAGCGCCTTCGAAATCGCCCATATGAACCCCTGGACAACCTGAAGAACCTGAAGAAATGGAGAGGCGACGACTCGTCAGGAGCTCCGCAAAGCAGCGATGCGTCATGGCGCCTTCAACAGAGCTCCCGGCACATGGTCGTGCCGAACGCAGTCCCCTTCCTACGACCCATGATCCCCCATTCGTTTGGAGCAACCAAGAAAATGCCGGCAGTCAGTTTCAACGCCGGATGACCGAACGAGCTCCGTCACCGCAATCGCGCCGCGTCTCAGCTGGTGAGAGCGGTTACAGTCTTTCCGTGGGTGATGTCGTCGGGGGGCCGGCGTCGCTTGTTCGTGCCAACGACGCGACAGCAGTCCGCATAGCAGCACGGGCGCGGATCATCGTGGCCGTGGCGCTCGCCGCCACCGGTTCGTTCCTTCCTCATCTGGCAGGGCGCAGCTCGGCATTGTTCCTAGTTGTGCAGCTCGCCTGGTTGCCGTATGCCACTGCCGTCTTCATGGCCTCGGCCCAGCCGGAGAACTCCTTCGTCTTGGTCGGCGGTCCCGTGGGTGACCTGCTCGTGCTCTTCGCCGTCCAGGTCCTCGTCCCGCAATCGAGTGACGCCGTTCTCCTCGGATACCTCGTGGTCGTCGCGTTGGGGGTGTACACAGTGGACCGGCGTCTCGCAGCCGCGCTGGCGGCGGGTGCGATCGCCCTCACCTTCGTAGCCCAGCCGCTCTTGCCCGTCTCCCATCGTCTGGGGGCCGCCGAGTTGATCCCCTTCAGCGGCGCCGTGCTGGCGTTGCTCTTCATGCTCGAGCGCACAGCAGCGATCCAGGCGCAGACGGTTCAGCGCTGGAAGACGAAGTCGGACACGATCCTGGCCCACGTCGCAGACGCCGTCCTGGTCACAGACGACGCGGGCCGGATACTCGAGGGCAACGCCGCCGTCGACATAGTGATCGGGCAACCCGTGGCGTCCGTGATCGGGCACGACTGCGCAGAGGTCCTTGGGCTCCATCGTGGGGAGCGGTTGCTCGAGTGCTCGAACGGTTGCGCCCTGCTCGAACTCGTTGCGGGGGCCGACGCCAGGCTCGGCTGCGAGCTGTGGCGGAAGCTTCCTGACGATCGACGCCAGCCGCTGCTCGCCAACGCCAGCGTGGTGGTCGGTACCGGCGGGCGACGCGAGGTGATCCACTCCTTGCGCGACGTGACGCGTATCAAGGAAGCGGAGGAGGCGAAGACGCTTTTCCTCGCCACCGCCTCGCACGAGCTAAAGACCCCCCTCACCGTCATCCAGGGCTTCGCCGACACCCTGACTCGCTACCCCGATCTCGACGGGAGCACGAAAGCGGCGGCCCTGGAGGCCATCCGAGCCCGGTCCGTCGAGCTGGCCCGGATCGTCGAGCGGCTGCTCATGTCGAGCCGCATCGAGGCGGGGCCGATGAACCTCGTGGTGGAGGAAGTCGACGTGGCTCCGATCCTGGCCGAGCGGGCCACCTCCGTCGGAGCTGCCACCAGTCGCGACGTTTCCTATCGGGGGCCGTCTGCCGGTGTCCGCGTCGCTGTAAACACCGATGCCCTGATAACGGTCGTCGACCACCTGCTGGACAACGCGCTCAAGTACTCACCGGAAGGACAGCCGGTGACCCTGTCGGTGGCCGAGGCTCCCGAAACCGTCTGCATCGAGGTCGCCGATGGCGGCATCGGCATGGATGCCGAACAGGCGGCCCATTGTTTCGACAAGTTCTGGCAGGCCGAGTCGACCGACGTGCGCCGATTCTCTGGTACCGGCATCGGCTTGTACATCGTCCAGAGCTTGGTCGAAGGGATGGGCGGCTCGGTCGCCGTGTCCAGCCTGCCCGGGCACGGCTCGACGTTCTCCGTGCATCTCCGCCGCCACTTGTCTGTTGCCACGACGCTCGCCGTCCGGCTCGGCGAGCAGACGTCCATCCGCGAGTTCATGCGGCAGCTCGGGGTGCCGGCCAGGACCAAGTCATGAGGATCGCCGTCTCGTTGGTGAACCTGGGGCTGGGGACGATCTACTGCTCGTACGGGATCATGACCATCGTCGACTTGAAGAGGGGCTGGCGGGCCAACGGCTTTTCGCACTTCGGGC
>DAIQQK010000167.1:0-6303 GCA_036786835.1 Acidimicrobiales bacterium
GCGGAGAGCTTCGGTGCGCGCCTCGGCACCGACGTCCAGGCCGTCGTCGTGGACGACCGGGAGGCGGGTCCGGCATCCGCCTCCGGGCGCTTGATCGCTTGCGGAGCCGTCGTCGTGAGCGAGCGTCTGCCCACCCCGAACAACCCGGGTGGTCGGGTCGGCTACGTCCAATGGGTTGCGACCGAACCCGACGCCCGCCGGCTCGGCTTTGCCACGTTGGTCATGAAGATGCTCCTCGAATGGTGCAACGAGCAGGGTGTACCGATCGTCGAGCTGCATGCGACCCCCCAGGGCGAGCCGCTCTACGGCTCGCTCGGGTTCGGCCAGGAGGGCGGAACAGCCATGCGACGCCGGGCCTGGGACACGGAGTTTCCCTGAGATCTCGGCAGACGTTCACATAGGCGCTGGCATGCGAGCGCCCGGGGTACGAAGATTGAGCCGAGGGAGGTCTCAACCATGAGCGACGTCACAGAGAAGCCCGCCAGCACGGTCACCGAGAAGGAGGCTCGTCAGGTCGCCGAGGCAGCCCGTGAGCAGGAGTGGACCAAGCCGAGCTTCGGCAAGGAGCTCTTCCTCGGCCACCTCCGCCTCGATCTGATCCATCCGCATCCACAGCCGTCCGCCGACCAGCGGCGGAAAGGAGAGGAGTTCCTCGAGAACCTCGAGCGCTTCCTGCGCGAGGAGGTCGACCCCCTTCAGATCGAGCGCGAAGCGAAGATCCCCGAGCACGTGGTCAAGGGCCTGTGCAACCTGGGCGCACTGGGTATGAAGGTCGACGAGGCTTACGGGGGTCTCGGCCTGTCGAACCTCTACTACAACCGAGCGCTCGAGTTGGCGGGATCGGCGCACTCGGCGCTCAGCACGTTGCTAAGTGCCCATCAGTCGATCGGAGTTCCGCAACCCCTCAAGCTCTTCGGGACCGAGGAGCAGAAGAAGCGCTTCCTGCCTCGCGTCGCCAAGGACGAGATCAGCGCGTTCCTGCTCACCGAACCCGACGTCGGCAGCGACCCTGCACGCATGAGTGCGTCCGCCGTGCCCACCGAGGACGGGTCGGAGTACGTCATCAACGGGACCAAGCTGTGGACGACCAACGGCGTGATCGCTGACCTCCTCGTCGTCATGGCGGTCGTCCCGCCCCAAGAGGGCAAGCGCGGCGGAATCACCGCCTTCGTGGTGGAGGCGAAGTCCCCGGGAATCACCGTGGTTCACCGAAACCAGTTCATGGGGTTGCGCGGCATCGAGAACGGCGTGACTCAGTTCGAGAACGTGCGCGTCCCGGCGGAGAACGTCGTCGGAGGCGTAGGGCGCGGACTGCGCGTCGCGCTCTCCACGCTGAACACAGGCCGCTTGTCTCTTCCGGCCATGTGCGCGTCGTCGGCAAAGTTGTCGCTCAAGATCGTCCGCGAGTGGTCCAACGAGCGCGTCCAGTGGGGAGTGCCGATCGGCAAGCACGAGGCAGTGGCCCACAAGATCTCGTTCATCGCGGGACTCACCTTCGCGATGGAAGCAGTGGTCGAGCTGTCCAGCCTTCTCGCCGACGAGGCGCGAAACGACATCCGCATCGAGGCTGCCCTCGCAAAGCTCTACTGCTCCGAGATGGCGTGGCTTGTCGCCGACGAGATGGTTCAAATCCGCGGAGGGCGTGGCTTCGAGACCGCAGAGAGCCTTAGAGCCCGAGGCGAGCGCCCCATCCCGGCCGAGCAGGTGCTCAGGGACCTGCGGATCGCGAGGATCTTCGAGGGCTCGACGGAGATCATGAAGCTCCTCATCGCGAGAGAGGCGGTCGACCAGCATCTGGCGGTGGCCGGGGCGCTCGTAGATCCCGACGTGAACATGCGCGAGAAGACGAAGAGCGCGAAGAAGGCCGCTGCCTTCTATGCCAAATGGCTGCCCCAGCTCGCGTCCGGGCCCGGCCAGCGGCCCGGGAGCTACGCCGAGCTCGGCGAAGTGCTCGCGGCTCACATGCGGTTCGTGGAACGCTCCAGTCGCCGGCTGGCGCGTTCGACCTTCTACGGCATGTCGCGCTGGCAGGGGCGCCTGGAGCGAAAGCAAGGCTTCCTGGGTCGCATCGTCGACATCGGCGCCGAGCTCTACGCGATGAGCGCTGCGTGCGTGAGGGCCAAGATGCTCGTCGACCAGGGTGGGCCCGAAGCAGACAGCGCACAGGAGCTCGCGGACCTCTTCTGCCAGGGCGCGCGCCGCAGGGTCGACCGCCATTTCCACGACCTCTGGCGGAACGACGATCCGGAGAACTACGAAGCAGCGCAGAAGGTGCTCTCCGGCCGCTACGAGTGGCTCGAGGCCGGCGTGCTCGACCCATCGCTGCTGGCGACCGACATCACATAGGCCACCCGCCCGTCGTATGAAGGCGGCGATCCCGGCGACCACGACGAGACGTTGCGACAGGGCCTTTCGGCCCTGGACCTTTGTCGGCGGATGGAGTACGACCTCAGTATCGGAGTTCGGCAGCGAGGAGAACGTTCGCTCGACTCGGGGGGGCTCGAATGGGGTGCGAGGGCGACGTGTACGACGACCTCGAGGATGTCGCGCTGGAGCTGTGTTGCTCCACACGCGAGATGTCGATCGGATGCGATCCCTTCGCGAACCACGATGCCGTGCGGGCGTCCCTGGCGATTGCGCACCCGGGGCCCATCCGATTCGAAGGCCGAAGCAAAGGGGGGTGATGGAACTGGTCAACCGGACCTGTACGAAGCGCCTCGCCCGGGACTGGGCCGCTGGGTGACGTGAAGTCGCCCGAGACGGGCTGAACCTCGGCAAGACCGGCGACATTCGATCCACAACCTGGATCCAGTCGCGACGACCAGGCATCCAGATGCCTGCCGGGGGCCCCGCCCAGAGCGGCCGAGGCGCTTACAGGACACCAACCGATGCCCGTCTCGCGCTCTATGAGGCGGGCATCGTCGCGGCGCCCAGGAGATTCTCTACATCTGATCGGGTGCGTCGATCCCGAGGAGGCCGAGCCCGTTGTCGAGGATGCGCGCCGTCAGGTCGCACAGAAGCAGCCTGCTGCGGCGAACGTCACCTTCGGAGCTCAGCACCGGGCACGTCTCGTAGAACGTCGTGAACGTGCTCGCCAAGTCGAACAGGAAGCCACTCAGCCGGCTCGGGCTCCACTGGTCGATGGCGGCCTCCACCGAGGATCCGTAGCCGAGGAGCGCGAGGCCCAACGCCCGCTCGGCGGGCTCCGACAGCATCGGGGGTGCAGAGAGATCCTGCAGCTCGGGCGCCTCCACGTTGCCGCGTCGGAAGATCGAGCGGATCCTCGCATGCGCGTACTGCAAATACGGACCTGTGTTCCCCTCGAAGGCGAGCATCCGGTCCCAGTCGAACACGTAGTCACGTGTCCGCTCGGTCGACAGGTCCGCGTACTTCACCGCGCCGATCCCGAGCTTCCTGCCAACCGAGTTTCGTTCCTGCGCGCTCAGCTGCGGGTCGCGCTCGAGCACTGCCGCCTCGGCGCGCTCGACAGCCTCGTCGAGAAGCTCGACCAGCTTCACCGGAGCGCCCGAGCGGCTCTTCAGCTTCTTGTGGTCGGTGTCTAGGACGAGCCCGTGAGAGACGTGTGCCGCTCGGACTTCGTCCGGCATCCAGCCGGCCATGCGGGCAACGGCGAAACACATCTCGAGGTGTTGAACCTGCTCCGACCCGACCACGTACAGGATGCAGGAGGCGGCGCGCCTGCCGACCCGGTCCCGTATCGCGGCGAGATCGGTAGCTGCATAACCGAAGCCTTCGTCGGACTTCTGGACGATCAAAGGCAGCGGATCCCCGTTGCGGTTCGTGAAGCCGGGAGGAAAGACGCACAGGGCTCCTTCGCTCTCGACCAGCAGACCCTTCGTCCCGAGGTCGCGCACGACCTCGGGCAACATGTCGTTGTAGAAGCTCTCTCCGACGATGTCGTCGTCCGTGAGCAGCACCCCGAGCTTCGTGTAGACCTCGTCGAAGTAGCTCACGCTGCGGTCGACGAGGATCCTCCAAAGCCTGAGCGTGTCCGGGTCCCCCGACTGGAGCAGGACGACTCTCCGGCGACTTCTGTCGCGGAAGTCCTCGTCGTCGTCGAAGGAGACCCGAGCTTGCCGGTAGAAGGCGTCGAGGTCGCCGACCGACAGCTCGTGCACCGCCTTCTCCTCGCCGATGTCGAGGAGGTGCTCGATCAGCATGCCGAACGGCGTGCCCCAGTCCCCGATGTGGTTCTCGCGCAAGACGTGATGGCCGACGAAACCGAGCATCCGGACCAATGCGTCGCCGATGATCGTCGAACGCAAATGGCCGACATGCATCTCCTTGGCCACGTTCGGAGCGGAATAGTCGACCACCACGACCTCGGGCGCCCCTGCCGCCGGGACCCCTAGGCGCTCGTCGGCGGCGAGCTCTGCCAGCCTCGACGAGATGAAGGCGTCCGAAAGTGTGAGGTTCATGAACCCCGGGCCGCTCACCTCCACTCTCTCGCAGACGTCCTCGAGACGGGCGAACGAGAGAATCCGCGACGCGAGCTGCGCGGGATCGGTTCCCAGGCGCTTGGCGAGGGGAAGCGCGCCGTTCGCCTGGAAGTCGGCGCGGTCCGATGGACGCAGGACGGGATCCGCCCCTCTTTCCACTGCATCGAAGGCATCCTGGAGACGGCCGAGCAGCACTGTCCTCACGTCGTGCATGGCTCATCTTCGCATTCACCGCGACCGGCTCGCGCGGTAAACGGCCGGCGGGCGCCCGGCCTTCCAAGTCATAAGGTGAAGAAGTGCTTCTTCTCGCAGCGTCGCCCGAGCTCGACCGTCACGACTCCGGCGCCGGTCATCCCGAGCGTCGGGCTCGCCTGGGCGCTGCTCTCGACGGGATCGCAGAAGCCGGGTTGTCCGACGCGGTGGTACGGCTGGAACCCCGGCACGCGACAGAGGAGGAGCTGACGCGCGTCCATCCGCTCTCCTACCTCGAGGCGCTTCACGCCTTCTGCGAGGCCGGAGGCGGCGCCCTGGATCCGGACACGGTCGCCGCGCCCGGTTCGTGGGACACCGCGCTCCTGGCAGCGGGGGCCGTGCTCGCGGCGGTCGATGCTCTCGCAGCCGGCACCGGCGAGGTCGCCTTCGTCTGTGCGCGCCCACCGGGACACCATGCACTGGCGGACGAAGCCATGGGGTTCTGCCTCCTGAACAACATCGCTGTCGCGGCTGCGTCGCTCGCCGGGCGCGGGGAGAAGGTTCTCGTCGTCGACTGGGACGTGCACCACGGAAACGGCACGCAGGCGATCTTCTGGGACGACCCGCGCGTCATGTACGTGTCGACCCATCAGTGGCCGCTCTATCCGGGTTCCGGAAGGGCGAGGGAGACCGGCGGCCCGAGAGCGAGGGGCCTTACGATCAACGTGCCGCTGCCCGCGCACGCCACCGGTGACGTCCTGCTCGAAGCGCTGGACGACCTCGTGGCGCCTGCGGTCGAGCGATTCGCGCCGTCATGGGTTCTCGTCTCCGCCGGCTTCGATGCACATCGGGCCGATCCGCTCGCCGGTCTCGACCTGACCGCAGGCGATTTCGCGGATCTCGCTCTGCGCGTGCGCAACTTCGCTCCGGCTCCCGGGCGAACTGCGCTCGTGCTCGAAGGCGGCTACGACCTCGACGCGCTGCGGTTGTCGGTGGGAGCGAGCCTGTCAGCGCTGCTCGGCCACCGCTTCCGGCCCGAACCCGCCTCTTCGGGTGGACCGGGAACAGAAGCAGTTGCCGAGGCGCGCAGGTGGCACGACGAAGCCTCTGTCGACGACCGAGGTTGAATCGGGATCGCGTCGTCTCGACGCCCGTGAACCGCGGCCGCCGTCACTCGTCGATCGTTACTCTTCGCTCGGTGGAACCTTGGCTCGAGCCGCGCGCATCCGCTTGAGACCCTCGTTCACCGATTCGGTGATCAAGCGGTCGTTGTCGGCGGATATGAACCGATGCACGCGTTTCTCGAGCAAGAGGCGCGTCACCGGATTGAACGCGTGATAGATCTCGGAGAAGTGGATCCTGGTGCGGCCGTCGCCGAGGTCCTCGAAGCGGGTGCGCCCCTCGGCGCAAGACCACAGCGGCTTTCCGATGGCGTCGTACTTCCACGACTCGCACGGCTTCACCTCGGTGAGCCACTCCCAGGAGTGACCGACTCCCTTGGTCAGCAGGTACCTCGGGACTCGGAACTTGCAGCGACGTATGAGCCCCTCGCCTGTTTCGTCGCCCGGGTGGAGGATGTCGATCTTGACCCCGTTGTGCTCGGGCCGGTCCCCGCGGTACCAGAAGAGCTGCCAGACCTCGCTCGGAGTCC
>DAIQQK010000040.1:0-24472 GCA_036786835.1 Acidimicrobiales bacterium
GCATGTGTTAGGCACGCCGCCAGCGTTCGTCCTGAGCCAGGATCAAACTCTCCGTCTAGATCTACGTCGCTTCCGGGCAAGCCCGAACGAAACGGCGATCTGGAGAGCCGGTTCGGGTCTGACTGACCCCTCTCCGACTTTGAAGCTGACACAGCACGGTTTTTGTTGTCCGTGACAGTGCTTAATTGTGGTTCGACCGCTCGACGCGCCGAGGCGCCCCGTGCGATCGCCCGCACTGGCTTTTGGCTCTCACTGTTCCGTTTTCAAGGAGCGACACAGCACTCACCTCGAGAGGCGTTGGTGCCGGACCCCCGGCGACGGCACTGCCGTGCTGGGGAACTAACAATGCTACCTGTGAACCCATCGGGTGTCAAAGAGACAAGGTGCTCCGGGACGCTCGTTTAGGCGCACCCCGAGAGACGTTCACATCCCCCTCCAACCACCATCTCCAGGGTACCTCGGCGGCGCTGGCGACGCCCACGCGACCCGAATTCCCCGGCCGGCTGGGCGGAGGTACCCCGTCGTCTGCCACCACCAGGTCTTTGTCGCCCCTCACCAGGTCGGCGCCGTCGGCCTCACGCTCGATCTCGAAGGCCTGACAGAGCTTGGCGGGCCCGCTTGCCAGGTTCCGATGGGCCACCTCGCTCCCGTTCCGCCTCGCCGCCCGCATGAGCTCGATCCCCGAAACGGGAGCGAGGGCTCGCAGGAGCACCGCCTGGGCTACTCCTTCCGGCCCACAAACAGTGTTCGCGCAAAAGTGCATGCCGTAGGTGAAATAGACGTAGAGCCGGCCGGGGGGTCCGAACATCGTCGCATTCCGCCTGGTCTCGCCTCGGTAAGCGTGAGACGCGGGATCCAGCTTCCCAAGGTACGCCTCCACCTCGACGATGCGCCCGACTCGCCCGCGGCCGACGAGCAGCTTGTTCAACAGAGCAGGTCCGACGTCCCTGGGGTCCCCCTCGTAGAACGAGCGCGGCACGACCTGCCATGCATCGGAAGGTGGGGTCATCTACCGGTGCGGCTCGCCCCTGCGCGCGGTCCCTGGCCCGAGCGCGTCCCGGACCCCCGGGCCGAGCGCGAACCCGAACGACTCCCTTCACCCGATCCTCCGACACCACCTTGACCCGAAGGCTTCTTGGAACGCCCTGAACCGCTCCCACCCTCGTGCACGCCCGGACCACCTGTGCCAGCTGCTCCGCCCCCGCCGGCTACTCGATCCAGCGTTCGCGCGAGGCGTTGCGAATCGAGCTCGAGGCGCTGTCGAAAATGCTCCAGCTGCACCGCGAGCGGCTTGGGCCCGGCGCCTCCGGGCGATGTGCGCCTCGTGACCGCCACCCCTGGCTCGAGGAGGTTCAACGCTTCGGAGCCCAACGACGGGTGTGAATGCACCAGCTCGGCGAGAGGCACGCCGCGCTGGACCGAGTCGCGCACCAACGCGCCGACCAATTCGTGCGCTTTACGGAACGGCATTCCTTGCCCCACCAGCCACTCGGCCAGGTCCACGGCTGCAGCGTACGGACCAGAGGCGGCATCTCGCATCTTGTCGGTGACGAACGTTGCAGTGGAGAGAAGACCGGTCATAGCTACGAGAGCCCCAGCGACTTGATCGACCGCGTCGAACAGAGGCTCGCTGCCTTCTTGGAGATCCCGGTTGTAAGCAAAGGGAAGGCCCTTGAGCGTGGCGAGCACGCCGGTCAGATGTCCGATCAACCGGCCGGCTTTCCCCCTGGCAAGCTCGGCGACATCCGGATTCTTCTTCTGCGGCAGCATCGAACTTCCAGTCGCATAGGCGTCGTCGAGGACGAGGAACCCGAACTCCTCGCACGACCAAAGCACGATCTCTTCCCCCAGACGTGACAAATGCACGCCCAGCAGAGCCATGTCGAACAGAGCCTCCACGACGAAGTCGCGATCGGAGACAACGTCGATCGAGTTCTCGAAGCGGGTCGCGAAGTGCAGTTCGTGTGCCACACCATCTGGATCCAGCGGAAGAGAGGAGCCGGCGAGTGCTCCGGCTCCGAGCGGACTGACGTCCAGTCGGTCCACGCTGTGCAGCAACCTGTCGACGTCTCGAGCGAGTGCCCATCCATGGGCTAGCAGATGGTGAGCGAGCAGGACCGGTTGTGCACGCTGCATATGGGTGTAGCCCGGCAAGTACGCATCACCGACCTCGATCGCCCTGCGGTGCAGCACCTCCTCCAACGCGATCACCCGCGTTCCGACAGCGAGCAGCTCTCGCCGTGTCCACAGCCGAAGATCCGTGGCCACTTGGTCGTTCCGGCTTCGGCCCGTATGCAACTTCGCCCCGACATCCCCGGCTATCTCGGTGACGCGCCTCTCGACGGCGGTGTGGATGTCCTCGTCCTCCGAGTGAAACGAGAACGTGCCAGAGGCGAGCTCTTCTTCGACCCGCTCGAGCGCGGCGAGGAGGATGCCGACCTCCTCGCCATCGAGGACACCGGCTCGCCCGAGGCCCCTGACATGAGCGCGGGACCCAGCCAGATCGTCACCGGCCAATCTGCGGTCGAAGGAGATGCTGGCGGTGAAGGCCATCACCTCTTCGGCGGTACCACCGAGGCGGCCTTCCCAAAGCGTCATTCGGTCTCCTCGTCGTGGAAGCTGCCGGCTTTCGGCTCGAGCGCCGCGCGCGACGCGTCGCCGCCTTGTCGCGCCGCCCATGTGGCGACTCCCTGGCCCCAAAGCCGCACGAAACCCTCAGCGTCGGAATGCTTGAAGGTGTCCTCGGCGTCATAGGTCGCGAGGCCGTAGTCGTAGAGCGACACAGGGCTTCGCCTCCCCGACACAGAACAGCTCCGTGCGGCCAGCGACAACCGCACCTCCCCGGTGACGTGCCGCTGAGTGGTGGCGAAGAACGCGTCGATGGCCTCTCGCAACGGCGAGAACCACAATCCGTCGTATACCACCTCTGCCCATCGCGGCTCCAAGCGAGTCTTCTCGTGGGATACGTCGCGTTCCAAAGTGAGACTCTCGAGGTCGGAGTGGGCCATTATCAGCGCCAGGGCACCCGGACATTCGTATACCTCGCGGCTCTTGATGCCAACGCGGCGGTTCTCCACCATGTCGATCCTGCCCCAACCGTAAGAGCCGACGATCGCATTCAATTCGGCGATCAAGTCGGCGAGCGGGATCCCCGACCCGTCGAGCGTGACAGGCACCCCAGCCTCGAAACCAATCGTTATCTCTCTGGAGTCGGTACGCGTTGGGCGCGTGAGAGTAAAAGGCTCCTCTGGTGGACGCGCCCAGGGGTTCTCGATGACGCCGCATTCGATCGCCCTGCCCCAAAGATTCTCGTCTATCGAATAGAGCTTCTCCTTCGTGGCTTCGACTGGAATCGAGTGACGAGCCGCGTAGTCGATGCAGTCTGCGCGGGTGAGGCCCCAAGTCCTCGCGGGAGCCAGGATCTCGAGGTCAGGAGCGAGAGCGCGCGTGCCGACCTCGAATCGCACCTGGTCGTTGCCTTTTCCCGTGCAGCCGTGGGCAACGGCATCCGCGCCGTGCAAGCGGGCCTGAGCCACGAGATGCCTTACGATGACCGGTCTCGACAAGGCCGACACCAGTGGGTAGCGACCTTCGTAGCGAGCGTTAGCGAATATCGCGGGAACCACGAAGTCCTCTGCCATCTCGTTTCGAGCGTCGATCACCACCGATTCGATCGCACCCGCGTCCAGCGCCCGGCGACGGACCGCCTCGAAGTCGCCTCCTTGACCGACGTCGACTGCAACCGCGACGACCTCGGCGCCGAGCTCCTCGGCAATCCACTTGACCGCGACCGAGGTGTCCAGGCCACCGCTGTAGGCCAGGGCTACTCGCTTTGCCATCACCGTGCTCCATTTCCAGGTGCCCGTAAAGCCGCTCCACCCGAAACAGCCCCATCAGAAACAACCCCATCGGGAACCCCAGGGTGCGACCCGAGGGTAGCTGCGACAGGCTCGTCAGGAGCCACCCCGGCGACCTCGCCGATCCGGCGGGCCAGCTCCAGCCCGCCGACTTCCTCCGAAGCCACCACCAGGACGGTGTCGTCTCCGGCGACGGTGCCGACGACACCTTCGAACCCACTTCGGTCGAGCGCCGACCCGACGACGTGCGCAGAGCCCGGCGGAGTGCGCAGTACAACGAGGTTCACAGAGTGTGCGACCTCCACCACCCATTCCCCGAGGACCCTGCGCAGGTGGTCGTACGGCGCGATCTGCTGGACGGGGAGCTCGGGAAGCGCGTACACGGTCTCACCTCCAGCGACGCGGACCTTCACCGCCCCGATCTCCTCGAGGTCGCGCGAGACCGTGGTCTGTGTCGCTTCCACGCCTTCTTCTGCCAGCAGCGCCACCAATTGCGCCTGGCTCGTCACCGCATGGGATTCCAAGAGACGAGTAACACGGTGCTGGCGTTGCGTCTTGCCCAGTCTGCTCACGACGCCCCCTCAGTCCGGCCCGGCTCACGAGACCGTTCCCCCGCGATCCACGAGAGCAGCCCTCGCATTGAGTGCATTCGGTTCTCCGCTTGCAGCCACACGCGGCTCTTCGGGCCGTCGATCACGCTCGCAGCTATCTCCTCTCCGCGGTGAGCAGGAAGGCAGTGGAGCACGATGGCTTCGGGATCCGCACGCCCGAGCAGCTCGTCGTCGACCGAGAATCCCTCGAAGGCCCTCCGACGTGCATCGACCTCTTCTTCTTGACCCATGGACGTCCACACGTCGGTGTACAGGACGTCGGCTCCCGACGCGGCCTCTGCTGGATCGTCGGTAACTTCGATCTCCCCTCCTAGGCGGACGATGCGCTCGACGTCGTCGGCGTTCGGGCCGTAACCCTGAGGAGAGGCGATCCGCATACGAACACCCACCATCGCGGAACCCAGTGACAGCGATCGCCAGACGTTGTTCGCATCGCCTATGTACGCAACCGTGCGGCCGCCCAGGTCGCCGAACACGTCCCGAATCGTGAGGAGGTCTGCCAGCGCCTGGCAAGGATGAGCCAGATCTGAGAGCAGGTTAACCACTGGCACGTCCACCCCGGCTTCCGAGAGTGCGTCGACCATCCTCACGAGCACCTGGTGGTCCATGACCCGTGCGCAGATCACCGAGTGGTAACAGGCGAGAGTCCTCGCGACATCCTCCGCGGTTTCTCTCACATCGATCCCAACTTCCACTCCCTGCACGTACACCGGGTGACCACCAAGTGCTGCCACAGCAAGCTCTGAGGAATTGCGTGTGCGCGCCGAAGGCTTCTCGAAGACGAGGGCGACTCCTTTGCCCGACAGCACCTGATCCAGCTCGCCCGACGGCAGGCTTGCGCGTGCCAGGACGTTCTCGAGCTCTTCGCACGAGAGGTCGTCGATCTCCAGGAGATTTGGCATCACGTCACGGATCCGTATCTGCAATCGCCGGACCTCGAATAGAGCATCAGGGTACTCCTTGTCGAGCGGCGGCCATCGCATCGGCGAAGATCGCCAACGCTTCTTCGATCTCGTCGTCCGACACCAACAGGGGTGGGGCCATTCGAATCGTGTCGGGGCGAGGAGGATTTACGACGAGGCCGCGCTCCAAGGATGCGTCGAACACTGCGGCCGCAGGCGCGGACTCGAGCTCGATACCGAGGAGCAGTCCCTGGCCCCGAACCGACCGCACTCCTCTGATTCCCTCCAGGCCCGCCCGCAGCTTGGCGCCGGCGCGAACGGCGCAACCGGGCGCATCGACCTCTTCCATCACCTCGAGTGTCGCCTTTGCCGCCGCGGTGGCGAGAGGCTGTCCTCCGAACGTGGTGGCGTGGTCCCCAGGTGCGAACGCAGCAGCGACCTCCGTCCTCGCCCAGCAAGCGCCGATCGGCACGCCGTTTCCGAGCGCCTTGGCCATCGTGACGACGTCCGGCTCGATCCCGTTGTGTTGGAACCCGAACCAACGCCCGGTGCGCGCGAGCCCGGTCTGTACCTCGTCCACGATGAGAAGGACGCCACGCTCGGTGCAGAGGCGTCGAAGCCCTCTCAGGTAGTCCGAAGATGGCATCACGACTCCGGCTTCGCCTTGGATGGGCTCGACGATCACGGCTGCCACCCGCGACGAATCACAGACGGTGTCGATGGCGTCGAGATCGTCGTAATCGACGTGCTCGAAGCCTTCGGGTAGCGGGACATACGGAGCGTGCTTGGCAGCCTGTCCGGTTGCGTGCAAAGTCGCCAACGTCCGGCCGTGGAACGATTCCCAGGCGCTCAGTACCACGTGGCGGCCCGGGCCCGCCCACTTGCGCGCGAGCTTGAACGCACACTCGTTCGCTTCAGCACCCGAGTTACAGAAGAACACCTGCCCTCCTGCCCGCTCGGCTCCCCCACCGATCAAACGATCGATGGTCGCGGCAACCTGGGGGGCGACGACATTGCCGAAGAGGTTCGACACGTGCAGGAGGGTCCGCGCCTGGCGGTCGAGGGCCTCGGCAACCACCGGGTGGGCGTGGCCGAGGGACGTCACCGCGAGGCCGCTCAAGAAGTCAAGGTAGCGACGCCCGTCGGTGTCCCAGAGGATCGTCCCCTCACCTCTCACGAAGGTCACTGGGGGCTCCGGATACGTGTGCATCAACGCGCTGCGATCGACGTTCACGGGGTAGGCCCCAGCGACCGGCTCACCGCCCCCTCTGGCAGCTGTCACAGAACCACTTCCTCCTCCGACGGCGCTCTCACCATCGTGCCGACCCCTTCGTCGGTGAACACCTCGAGGAGCAGGGCGTGCGGAACCCGGCCGTCGAGGATGTGCGCGCCCGCGACACCTGCGCGAACAGCCCGCGCGCAGGCTTCCACCTTTGGCACCATCCCGTCGGTCGCGGCACCCGAGCTCACCATCTCGTCGATCTTCTCGGTAGTCACGACGCGCAGCAGCGATGCGGGATCACCGGGGTCGGCCCGAAGTCCCTCGGTATCGGTCAGGAAAACGAGCTTCTCGGCCTCGAGTGCTGCCGCGAGAGCACCGGCAACGGAGTCAGCGTTTATGTTGTAGGCCTGTCCGGTCGAGTCAGCAGCGACGGTGGCGACCACGGGGATCAAACCCTGAGCCAGCAAACGCTCGATTATCGAAGGGTCCACGACCTCGACGTCCCCGACGAAACCCAGATCTCCCGCACGCCTCACAGCGGTCAGGAGGTTCGCGTCCTCGCCTGAAAGGCCCACGGCGAGGGGGCCGTGCACGTTCATCGCCGAGACGATCTCTCTGTTCACCTTTCCGACCAGGACCATCCGCGCGATCTCCAAGGTCTCGGCGTCGGTGACCCTCATTCCTCCGCGGAATTCCGGAACCTTGCCCAACCTTGCCATCAACTCGCCGATTTGCGGCCCGCCTCCGTGCACCACCACAGGCAGCATCCCGACCGTTCTCATGAGGACGATGTCCTGCGCGAACGAAGCAAGGGCATTCGCTTCACCCGACACGCCCGGTCCGGAAGCCCCCGGCCCCGACGGCCCCGGCTCGGAAGCCGGCGAATCCCCGAACAGGGCGTTGCCGCCGTACTTGACGACGACGACCTTTCCCCAGAAGCGCCGAATGTATGGAAGAGCCTCGACGAGGACCGAGGCCTTTTCATCGGCCATTTGAACGTCGTTCACGAGGTGGTCCGGTTCTCGTCTATGTAGCCGTAGCCAAGGTCACAGGTGGTGATCATGGCGGTCGCGTGCCCTAGGCCGAGATCACACGAGATCTCGAGCGAGGACTGTTTCATGTATTCGCGCAGCGCCTTCTCGTCGTGAGGGGAGGCAACTCCGCCGTCACAGACGATGATCCCCCCATAGGCGATACGGACCCGGGGAGGCTCGAACGCGACGCCTGAGGACCCGAGCTCGCTCATCACACGCCCCCAATAGGGATCTTCCCCGTTGAGCGAGCATTTCACGAGGGAGGATTCGGCGACCTTGCGAGCGGCCTTGTGGGCTTCGTCGACCGACACGGCTCCGTTCACTGTGACCTTGACTACCTTGGTACCACCCTCGGCATCGGCCGCCATCATCTCTGCGAGAACCGAACACGCTTCTTCCAGAGCTGCCCTCAGATCTGCCGGCTCGGGCGTAGTCGCGCTCGCTCCGCTAGCGAGGACCAGAACGGTGTCGTTCGTCGACGTGCAGCCGTCGACTGTCATCCGGTTGAACGAAGAGTCGACGGCGCTTGCCAGCGAAGATACGAGCTCCCGAGGATCGCAGCGCGCGTCGGTGGTGAGCACGGCGAGCATGGTCGCATGCGCAACCCCTTGCGGAGGGACCATGTGCGGTGACAGCATCGCCGCCCCCTTCGCCATCCCACCCACGACGAAGCCCGGCCCCGGGACGACGATCTCCTTTCGGACAGTGTCGGTGGTCATCATGGCCTCTGCGGCGAGTCGAGCGGCGCCCTCGCCGACAGCTCGACTCTCGAGCAGAGGTCCTATCCCGGACTCGATCTGGTTCATCGGAAGTGGGATACCGATGAGTCCCGTTTGGCAGAGCAGGACCTGCGACGGGGTCGCACCGAGTCCGCCCGCTGCCAGCGTGCAAATCTTCTCGGCGTCGGCGACTCCCTGTTCTCCGGTCGCGGCGTTGGCATTCCCGCTCGAGACGACCACGGCCGATGCCAGCCCGCCGCTGGAGGCCAAGTGAGCACGGCTCACCTCTACCGGAGCCGCCGCAGCGCGATTGGAGGTGAAGACCCCCGCTGCGGGAACGGCACCGCCATCTTCGGTTGCGACGAGCGCAAGATCAAGAGCTCCGTCACCCTTTATCCCGCAAGCGACACCGGACGCGACGAACCCGGAGGGAGCCGTGACGCTCATGGGTACAGTCCCGTCATCGGCAGGCCCGACGTCTCGTCGATCCCGAGCGCGAGGTTGGCGCACTGCACGGCCTGGCCCGAGGCACCCTTGGTCAGGTTGTCGAGCGCACAGATCGAAACCACCCAGCCGGTTCGCGGATCGACCCGCACCGTGAGATGCGCGCAGTTGGAGCCCAGGGTCGCCTTGGTCGACGGAGCGTTCTCGGAGACGACCACGAACGGCTCTCTGTCGTAAGTGTCGCGAAGCACTCCGAGTGCGTCCTCGGTGGTGAACGACGTTGCCTGTCGACTGGGTCGGGCATAGCAGGTGGCGAGGATCCCCCGGTTCATCGGGGCCAGATGAGGTGTGAACAACACTTCGGCCCCGATCACCTGCTCGATCTCCGGCGTATGCCGATGGTCGAGCAAGCCGTACACGGTGAAGTCCTCGTCCACCGTGTTGAAGTGGGTCTCGGTGGTCAGCTTGCGGCCTGCTCCCGAAACTCCGCTCGCTGCGTCGACGACGATGCCGGCCGCCTCGATAGCGCCTGCTCGCACCAGGGGTGCCAATGCCAGACCGGCGGCGGTCGGATAGCAGCCGGCAGCTGCTATCAGAGACGCACCTTTCAAATTCTCCCTGAAGAGCTCGGGTATCCCGTAGGCGAACTTCTTCAGCAGCTCCGGCGAAGCGTGGTCCCGCCCGTACCACCTCGGGTACGCGCCGGGGTCCCGCAGCCGAAAGTCGGCAGACAAGTCGACGAGCACCCCGATCCGGCCCACCAGCTCCGGCACCAAGGCTTGGGACTCCCCGTGCGGCAGCGCGAGGAAGACGACGTCGAGGCCAGCAAGCTCGTCCCCCGTGACCTTCGCGAATGTGAGGGACGGGTACGAGGTCGAGAGCGAGGGGTAGAGGTCGCACACCGCGCGGCCGGCCTGGGTCTCGGCCCCCGCGACCACGACGTCGAGCTCGCGGTGGGACGCGCAGAGCCGCATTAGCTCCACTCCGGTGAAACCAGAAGCCCCCACGATCCCGACCCGCATGACCGCAAGAGTATACGTATACACGCATACTCATGCAACGAAGCCATCGGCCAATGCCTATTGACTCCGTTTCATGTAGTTTCATATCCTTGGGTGGAGATGATGGCACCCGAGGTCACGACGGTCTTGACTGCGGTCCCCGAGTTCCTCGGCCGGTTCCTCGAGATGGTCGAGGATGCAGACGGCGATCCCGGAGCGCCGGCTGCCTTCAGCGAGCTCGCCGACTTCGTCGCTTCGCTCATCTCGCGGCCTGCCCCATCGCTTCCGGTATTGGCCCGCTGCCTCGCCGGGGTCGAACAGGTAGCCCGAGAGTCCGAGGACGCCGAAGAGCTCGTCGGCTGGTCGTTCCTGGACAGCCTCAGCCTGGAGGACTTGGTACGGATCGGGCCGTGGCTCGGGCCTCGCACGCTTTCGCTCGCGAGCGAGCTGGAGCTCGAGATTCAGATCGGGCCCGGCGCCTAGTCAGCCTGTCCGAGCCGCCTGCTCGGCATCGAGTCGCCGGTCGGCGCGGATCGCCTCGCGTTCTTCGTAGCGCATCCACTGGTAGACGACGATGGCCATCGCCACGACAGACACGAGCTCGCCGACGATCCAAAGCACGGAACCGCCTGCGCGCGTGTCGGAGATGGAGTGGAAGTGCGGCGCGATCGAAACGCGAGCGCCGGTGAGGGCGATGCCGAGCACTGCGTTGATTGGAATGCCCGCCGCCAGGAACCCGAGCTTCGCAGGGTAAGAGAGCCGCCACCGCGAGGGATCGAGCCCCACGACCAACCACCAGAAGAGGCAGCCCGACACGAGGAAGTGCAGGTGGGTGAGCTCGTGGACCAGCGGGTGTTCGAGTGAGAAGTTGTAGAACGGGCTCAGGAAGTAGACGAGCATCGTTCCGTATGCGACGACTGCGACGAACACCGGGTTCGTGATCAGCTCGACCACCGGGTGGTGAATCACCTTCAGCAGGGCCTTCTGGGTGCTCCTCGATGAAGCCTGCAGCGCCAGCGTCACGGGCGCTCCCAGCGCGAGCAGTAGCGGAGCGAAGCTCATGAGCAGCAGGTGCTGGATCACGTGCAACTCGAATATTTGGTCGTCGTATGCCGCCAACCCTGACTGAACCGCGACGATGATGAGGGCCGTCCCGGCTATGAACGAAGCTGTCCGCCAGAGCGACCAGCTTCGTCCTCGCTTCGACAGCCTCCAAGCCGACCACACGTACCAGCCGCAGATCAGCACCTCGATTGCCAGTGCCACGAGGCTCAATGTGTCGGTCTGCCACCCTGTGAGAAGGACGTGGCCGGATATCGGGGGCGAGATGGAATCCGCCAACATCATCGACTTCTACCTCAGCCGGCCGAAGGGGCCGAGGGAATCGTCCGTCCGAGCAGCCACCCGACACCTTGGAGGCCGTCGGCGACGTTCCACGCCCCCTGTCCGGGGTCCGCCAGATCGTGGCGTCCTTCATCGCTGAGCAGCCTCTTCAAATTAGCCGGCAGTTTCCCTCCAGTGTTGGGTGCGGCTCCGGTGACGAAGCGTTCGTGCAAGTTCCGGTCGAGGAGGATGAACCCGTCGGAATGGTTCACGTCGTAGGTGTAGGGCTGACCCGTCTGCCAGTCGATCCCTGGAGGATTTCCCTCCGACACAGGTTGGAAGTAGATGCCGAAGAACTTCCAGAGCTGCTCCAGCTCCCCTGCCGACGCTGTGAGGAGCGGCCAGGAAGTCCCGGCCATCCCCGAGTAGGCAGCGAGTCGTTCTGGGACGTCACGGCCCGGATCCACGCTCGCCTCGATCAGCACGACCTTGTTCGACACACCTGCCGCGTCCAGGGCTCTTTGCATCTCGAGGTAGGCGCCTGTCGTGATCGGGCAGGTCTCCTGACAGGAAGTCAAGAACGACGCGAGCACCACCACCTTCCCCCGAAACGCGCTGAGCGGCATGGTTTGCCCGCCTTGGTCGACCAGGGGGATGTCGAGCACCGATGCAGGCACGATCCGATTCTCGGTGACGCCGAGCGACGCGGGAAGGGGCCCGGGCGGGCCCCCGGAGAGGCGAAGGCCCAAGCCCGCGCCGACACCGGCGGCTGCGAGCACTAACACGGCAACTGCGATGATCCACCTGCGGCGTCTGGGACCGCCCACTGTCCGCAACAGAGGCATGCCTTGCTCCGGGGGAGCGATGGTGGCCACAGCGATCGACGGTATCGCAGCGGCACCTCACGGGTCACATCGCCCGTTGACCAGGATCAGGTGCGAAGTTCGGCTCCGTGGGCGCGCTTCACCGCCTCGATGCACCTGGCTCTCACCTTGCCGATCTCCTGTTCGGTGAGAGTGTGGTCAAGCGCGCACAGACGCAGGCGCCACGCCACGCTGCGTTGGCCCTTGGGGAGCGCGGGACCTCGGTAGACGTCGAACAACGAGAGGGACTCGAGAAGCTCACCCGCCGCGTCCTCCAGGGTGGCGGACACAGTGGCGGCCGGCACAGACTCGTCCAAGACGAACGCGAGGTCGATGTCACTCGACGGGAAGCGACTCAACGGGGCGGCCAGGTCGGGCTTTCGGGGACCTTTCCGAAGAAGCAACCCGATATCGACCTCGAGCCACCCGACTCGTTGATTGGTGGTGTCGACTCCGAAGCGAGCGAGGACCGTTGGATCGACCTCACCAACCAGCCCGATCGGACCACCAGCCGGACCGGCGTCGTCACCGGCCTCTCCTTCGACCACAGATGGAGTGGACCGCTCCCCTTTGCCCACCACGAGCAACGCGGTGCGCGTCGGGTGCAGGCCACCGGGCAGCGCGATGTATTCGGACTGCGAGGTGTCGGTGGTGACCAGCTGCACGTCCTCCAAGCCGAGTGCCGAGACGAGCGTGTCCCACACTTGGACTGCCGAGCTCGCGTCGTCGGCTTCATCTGCGAGGAGAACACCGAGCATCTCGCGCTCGTCGATCACAGATGCCGCAGCATCTCGGTGTGCAAACGCGGTCTCCATACGATGAGCGGAGGTCCCTTTGAAGACTTTGCCGATCTCGAAGAGCCGGAGGTAGCCGTTGCGGCGTGCGGCGTTGAACTCCAACGCCTTCAGCATTCCGGGCAAGAGAGACCTGCGAAGCACCGATTCGTCGGGCGTCAGCGGGTTTGCCAATCGAAGCTCCGCAGCGTCGCCCGAGCTGATCCTCAGTCCGGCAAGCTCGTGGTCCTCGGGGCCCAACAGCGACGGCGTCCAAGCCTCGTCGCATCCGCTGCCGGCCAGAACCTCGCGGACGAGGCGACGCTCGCGTTGGTAGCGGCTAAGTCCTCCGACTTGTGGGGGAAAGATTCGCCGCCGCGGAAGCAGTGAATACCCGTGATGACGCCCGACCTCCTCGATGACGTCGATCTCACGCTCGGTGTCGGGTCTGAACGTCGGCACGGTCACGGTCAGGTTCCCAGGAGCCTCCTGATCACATCCAAAGCCGATGGGCAGGAGGTATCGCGTGATATCGGTATCGGAGAGCTCTGTGCCCAGCAAGGCGTTCACGCGTTCGGTACGAACTCGCACTCGCCGAGGCGCTGGGACCTCGCCACGAACGTCGAGGCTCCCTGAAGCCATGCTTGCCGCTGGGGAGCTGATTCGGAGCAGCTCACAGAAGCGGGCGGCAGCCCTGTCGATTCCCTCTGGGTCCACCCCGCGCTCGAACCTCGAGGAAGCCTCGGTGCGCAGGCCAAGGCGCTTCGAGCTGCGAGCGATCGCCATCGGTGCAAAGTACGCGGCCTCGAGAAGCACCCTGGTCGTCGACTCTGCGATCTCACTGTCGGCTCCACCCACTATTCCTGCGATTCCAATCGCACTATCCCGGGCATCGCAGATAAGACAGTCGCGCATGTCGTCCTCACGGCCGACTGATCGCTCGGACATCCTTCTGGTCACACCGTCGAGCGTGACCAACTCTTCACCAGGGTTGGCCGCTCGTACCCTAAGCCCACTTCCGTTCACCCGATCGAGGTCGTACGGATGCGTGGGTTGTCCCAAGTCGAGCATGACGTAGTTCGAGACGTCGACAACGTTGTTGATCGGCCTCATGCCGGCGAGAGTCAAACGACGCGCGATCCAAGTCGGTGACGGAGCGATCTGCACCCCGGTGATGATTCGGGCGGTGAAGCGGGGACACAAGTCACGGTCGACGACCTCGAGCGAGACCAGGTCACCGACCCGAACACCGCTGTCGGACAGAGCGGCCGACGGCTCAGGGATCTCGAACGGCAGACGGAGGCGGGCCGCAAGGTCGCGTGCGACGCCGGCCATGGACGCTGCGTCGGGTCGGTTGGCGTCCACAGCGACGTCGAACACCACGTCGGGCTCGATCCCCAGGGCCTCCACAAGAGCCGTTCCGGGTTCGGGGCCGTAGCCTTCGACCGAAGAGCCGGCGGTATGTCCGAGGACGAGTATGCCCTCGTGGTCCTCGGAGAGCGACAACTCGGCTCCCGAGCACAACATGCCGTTCGAGACGACTCCCTTCATCTTCACCTTCGTGATCTCGTTCCCCCCGGGCAGCACCGTTCCGGCCGGCGCAAGGGCAACGAGATCGTCCTCGGCGAAGTTCCACGCCCCGCAGACCACCTCGACCTGGTCACCTGCACCTCGATCCACGACCACGCGCCGGATACGGTCGGCTCCGGGAATGCCAGCAACCTCGATCACGCGTGCGACGACCACGTCCTCGAGGCCTCGGCCTGTGTGCTCGATCCCTTCGACGACAAGGCCGAGGTCGTCCATCGCGGCGGCTAGGTCAGCCGAGTCAGCTTCGAAGGGAGCAAAGTCGCGCAACCAAGAGAGCGGGACGCGCATCCTGGCTCAGATCTGCCGCAGGAATCGGACGTCGTTCTCGAGGAGAATGCGCATGTCCGGGATCACGTGACGCATCTGGGCAAGCCTGTCGATCCCGAACCCGAAAGCAAAGCCGGTCCATTCCTCGCTGTCCACACCGACCGCGGCGAACACCTCAGGGTCCACCATCCCGCAGCCACCGAGCTCGACCCAGCCGGTGTGCGAGCAGGTTCGGCAACCCTTCCCTTTACAGATCGTGCATGTCGCCTCGAACTCTGCTGACGGCTCGGTGAACGGGAAGTAGGACGGGCGCAACCTCGAATGGATGTCCGGACCGAAGTAGGCGGTGGTGAAGGTCTCGATCGTCCCTGCAAGGTCGGCGAACGAGATCCCGCGATCGACGACCAGGCCTTCGATCTGATGGAAGATGGGGATGTGGCGCGCATCGGGGGTGTCGCGTCGGTAGCACCTTCCCGGCATCACCGCGTAGATCGGCGGACCCTGGCCCTGCATGAGCCGGATCTGCACCGGGGAGGTGTGAGTTCGAAGGAGCACGGTCTCGGGATCTCCGATGTCGAGGTAGAGCGTGTCCCACATGCCTCGCGCCGGGTGTGCCGGCGGCATGTTGAGCGCTTCGAAGTTGTACCAATCGGTCTCGACCTCGGGCCCTTCGGCCACCACGAAGCCCATCCCGACGAACACGTCCTCGAGCTCGTCACGGGTCCGCTGGACCAGATGAAGCCGGCCTCGAGATGCCTTTACCGGCACTTCCGTGAGATCGAGGCGGTCCGCCTGCAGTCGCGACGCTCTCAGTTCTTCCTCGAGCTCGCTGCGTCTGCGCGCCAGCAGGCCCTCGATCTGCTCACGCACCTCGTGAAGCTTCTGCCCCGCAGCAGGGCGCTCTGACGGATCGAGCTTCCCGAGAGCGCTGCGCGCGGCGGCCAGGTCAGATCTCTTCCCGAGCAGCTCCACCTGAGCTTCGTGAAGGGCGTCGAGGCTTCGGGCAGACCTCACCAGCCCCTCGGCCCGCGCGATCAGCGCTTCGGAGTCGATCACTGAGCCCCGTCCATCATCGGGAGATTAGAACGCGCGCGGGCGACCTCGAAGCACAGGATCGCGGCAGCCATGGAGACGTTGAGAGACTCTGCCTTCCCCGACATCGGTACCGAGACCCTGCCGTCGACGTGGGCGAGAAGCCCATCGGAAAGCCCCGATGCCTCGTTGCCGAAGATCAAAGCGACCGGAGTCGAGAGATCTGCCTCGGTGTGCACCAGGCCTCCGTGTGCAACTGCAGCGAACCTCCGCAGCCCGAACCCGCCGAGGACCTTCAGGACCTCTTCGGGATCGCCTCCCACGACCACCGGAAGATGGAGCACCGAACCCGCCGAGGACCTCACGGTCTTGGGGTTGTAGGGGTCGACCGTGCCTGCACAGCAGACGATGCCCCCGGCGCCTGCTGCATCTGCTGCCCTCACCACGGCACCGGCGTTGCCCGGGTCGCGAACGTCGACGCAGACGACCACGAAGTCCACCTTCGCCAGGTCACTCAGATCTGCCCGAGGAGTGCGAACGATTCCGAGAACGGGCTGTGGGGTGACGGTGTCCGCGACTCTCTCCATGACACCCGGTGCAAGATCGAAGATCCTGACTCCGGCCGCCGCAGCGCGATCCACGAGCCTCTGAACCTCTGTGGACACCGGGACATCCGAGGCCACGAAGACGGACTCGAGCTCCGCCCCCGCGTCAAGGGCTCCGGAGAGAATCTTCTCTCCTTCCATCACGAACACACCCTCTGAACTGCGGACGCTGCGACGGTTCACGAGCCGGCGCAGACGCTGAACGCGCTGGTGCCGGAAGGCCAAGCTCTCGGTCAGGACGCTTCCTGTGTGCCGGCAGCCTCGGGCACCCCGGGTCCGTCGCTGTTCGCCAGCGCCGACGTGGCGACCCCGACGAGCTGGGTGAAGGTCTCAGGCTCGGTCACCGCCAGATCGGCGAGAATCTTGCGGTCGACGACGACGTCCGCCCTGTGCAGACCGGCGATCAGCTTGCTGTAGCTCGTGCCGTTAGCGCGCGCTGCGGCGTTGATTCTCTGGATCCACAGCCTCCGGAAGTCCCCTTTACGCGCCCTTCTGTCCCGGTAGGCGTACTGCAGCGAGTGCATGACCGCTTCGTTCGCAGAGCGAAAGCTTCGGCTGCGGTTGCCGTAGAAGCCCTGCGCTTGTTCGAGGACGGCGCGGCGGTGCTTCTTGCCGTTCACCGCGCGCTTCACCCTGGCCATGACCAACTCCTTTCGTGACGATCTCTCATCGATGCCTCTTCAACCCCGACGTTAGGGAACAGGGTCCGCCCCCACGCCGCACCGCCTTTGCTACCGACCGAGAAGCCTCCGAACCTCACGCCGGTCCGCCGCCGATACCTCCGTCTCGCGCCCCAGCCTGCGGGTGCGCGTGCTCGGCTTCTTCTCGAGCAGGTGGGATCGGTATGCCTTTCTGCGCCGCAGTCTCCCCGTCCCGGTGATCTTGAACCGCTTTGCAGCTCCGCGGTCGGTCTTCATCTTCGGCATCTCAGATTCCTTCCTCACCCGCTACCGCTGGGTCCTGCGCGCCTTCGGGCGACGAGGATTCGGGCGCAGCTGCCGGCGCTGCCGAGGCCTCCGCGAGATCGGAGCCCGAGTCCGAGAAGTCGCTTGGCGCATCCTTGGATCTCGTCGGTCTGACGGGTTCGTCCTCTCGCGCTGCGCGAGCAGCCGCCGATTGTCGTGCTCTCTTGTCGGGTGCCAGCACCATCACCATGTTCCGTCCGTCCAGCCTCGCCTCTGACTCCACTCGCGCCGTTCCGTCCACCTGTTCTGCCACCTGGTCGAGAATTCGCTTACCAAGCTCGGGATGAAACACCTCTCGACCCCGAAACATGATCGTGACCTTCACCTTGTGACCTTCGTTCAAGAACTTGAGCACCTGGCGGGTCTTGGTCTCGAAGTCGCCCGGGCCGATCTTCGGCCGGTACTTCATCTCCTTGATGCCCACACTTACGGTCTTGCGCCGCGATTCCTTGGCCTTCTGCGCAGCGTCGAACTTGAACTTCCCATAGTCCATGATCCGGCAGACCGGAGGATCGTTCTGCGGTGCAACCTCGACGAGATCGAGATCGAGATCACGGGCCATGGCCAGCGCCTCTGGTAGTGGCCGTATCCCTAGCTGAACTCCATCCGGGTCGACGAGACGCACGTCACGTGCGCGAATGCGATCGTTGATCCTGATCTCGCTGGTCGTGGTGGTGGTGGCGATCGACGTCCTCCTGTCCTATGCGGGGCCCTGGACTACCCAAGGCCTCGAGCGGAAGCGGGGACGACACCCGGTTGGTCCGAAATGGATCACCACGACCCGGCGCACTGCAAAGTGGCCGGGTGGGGGTGCACCTACGGCGCAGCCCCGCTTTGCCTTCCCGAATACGCTACCAGCCGTGAGCACTCTTTGGACACCCGAAGGAGAGCACCCCGTAGGGCGAGCCGCGGCCCGGGAAAAGCCGGCCTCGCCGCAGGGGACGGAGGGATCGCGACCGTCGGCACGGCCTGACCTCGACGAGCCCGACATCGACCAGCCCGAGCAAGAGCTGAGTCAAGCCGACCAGGAGCAGATCGCTGCACGTCTCGAGGAGCTTCAGCACCAGATCGTCTCGACTCCTGCCGAGGTCGTCGTGGCCAACCATGCATACGGGTTGTTCGAACTCGCCGCGATCCACCTGTCACAGAATCCTCCCCGACTCGAGGACGCTCGACTGGCGGTCGATGCCATGGCCGGCCTGGTCGAAAGCCTCGAGGGCCGACTGGGCGAGCCTGAGAAGTCCCTCCACGACGCCCTGGCGCAGATTCGCCTTGCGTACGTGCAGATCAGCGCTGGGCAGGATCCGACGTCGTGAGCTGATGGGCCTCGAGACGCCCGAGGTGGCCCGGGACCAACACGAAGACGACCCTGCTGCCGACTTCGATCAGCCGCGAGTCGTCGGCGATCTGGGTGCAGTGAAATGCCCACCGCGAACCTTCGTCGTCGAGAACCTCTCCGAGGCCCCTCGCTTCGTCGAAATGCGTCACGACGCCGTTCTTCAGCTTTGCGATCGCCGTCATCGACCCGACCCGGCCCTCGCTCTGCCGCCTAGTGCACGATCTTCGATATCGGCAGCTCGATGATGTCGGTGGCCCCGCTGTCCTTCAGTGCGGGGATGAGCACGTTCACCTTCGACTTCTCCACCACCGTCTCGAGCGCGTACCCGCCCCCACCCGAGAGCTCCGACACCGTCGGCGCCTTGAGCGCCGGCAACAACCCGACGACGTCTGAGAGCTTCGAATGCTCCACGTTCAGCTTCAGAAGAACCCTGCCGCGAGCCTCGAGCGCCCCGAGCAGGAGGGTGAGGAGCTGTTCCATTGCGTGGCGCTTGGTTCCGTCTGCAGCGGCCTCGGGATTGGCGACGAGCTCTGTGCGAGAGACCAACACGGTGTCGACGATCCGCAAGCCCGCCGCGCGAAGCGCCCTTCCGGTCTCGGTGATCTCGACCACCGCGTCGGCGATCTCGGGAACCTTCGCCTCCGTCGCGCCGTAGGAGAGACTCACTTCGGCCTGCACTCCATGCTTCTCCAGCCACCGTCTCGTGAGCTCCGGGTACTCGGTCGACACCTTGGCGCCTGTAGCAAGGTCTGATGCGCTCTGGACCTCGGACTCCCGGGCGACCGCCAACACCAGGCGAATCGGGTTCGTGCTGGTCTTCGAATAAGCGAGCTCTCCGAGTGAGACGACCTCCGCACCCGTCTCCTCGACCCAGTCCCTGCCCGTGATGCCGATGTCGAACAACCCCTGCGCGACGTAGACGGGTATCTCCTGCGGTCGAAGGATCCTGACCTCCTCGACACGCGGGTCGTCGATGCGCGCTCGGTAGTCGACGTTCGATCCGCGCACGACCGCCAGATCGGCCGCAGCGAAGAGATCCAGCGTGGCCTCCTCGAGAGACCCCTTTGGCAGCACCAGACGAAGCACCTCTCAGACCACCGATACCCGAAGGCCTGGAAGCTTGGAGAGCAGATCACACATCTCGAGCGCAGTCATGGCTGCCTGATAGCCGCGGTTCTCCTTGTCGGGTCCCGAGCGCTCTAGCGCTTGTTCGACGGTGTCGGTGGTCAGGACCCCGAATACCACCGGAACCCCCGAAGAAAGCGAGACGCGTTGGCACCCCGCCGCACATTCGCCGGCCACGAAGTCGAAGTGCGGCGTGTCCCCTCGGATTACCGCCCCGAGCGCCACGACTACATCCACCTCGCCCGAAGAGGCAAGACGCATCGCCGTGATCGGTATCTCGAACGCACCTGGGACCCAGGCGAGGGAGAGCGTCTCGCGTGCGATATCGAGCTCCTCGAACGCCTCGAGCGCTCCTGCGAGGAGCCTCGCCGTGATCCCGCCGTTGAACTTCGCTCCCACCACGGCGACCCGTGGGTGTCCGACCGGCTCTCCGACGACGCAGTTGTGCACGCGTTCGGCAGTAGCGGCGATCGCGCCGGGAGCGAGCTCGGTTTCCCTAGAGGACGTCATCGAGGCCGTCCAGTAAATGCCCGAGCCTCTCGCGCTTGGTGCGCAGGTACTCGATGTTCTCCGGGTTGTGAGGCGTGCTCAGCGGAACCCGGTCGACGATGTCGAGCCCGAATCCCTCGAGCCCTCCGTACTTCATGGGGTTGTTGGTCATCAGTCGCATCGTCGTGACCCCCAGGTCCACGAGAATCTGGGCGCCGATTCCGTACTCGCGGTTGTCGACTGGGAGCCCGAGCTCGAGATTGGCGTCCACCGTATCGTGACCTTGCTCCTGAAGACGGTAGGCTCGTAGCTTGTGCGCTAGCCCGATTCCTCGGCCCTCGTGTCCGCGCAAGTAGACGATTACGCCGGTGCCTTCCTCGGCTATCAGCCGCACCGCCTCGGAGAGCTGTGGACCGCAGTCGCATCGCAGTGAACCGAATACGTCGCCGGTGAGACATTCGGAGTGCACCCGCACCAGGACAGGCCCCTTGCCTCCCACCTCCCCTCGCACCACGGCCAAGTGCTGTTCGTTGTCGATTACCGACTCGTATGCGTAACCGGCGAAGTCGCCGTAGATAGTCGGAACCCGCACAGGTCCGGCGATCCTGCGGACCAGCTTGTCCTTCTGGCGCCGGTACCGGATGAGATCGGCGATCGAGATGAGCACTAGGCCGTGCTCCTCGGCAAACGCCTCGATCTCAGGCAGGCGCGCCATGCGCGTCTTGTCAGCCGACACGAGCTCGCACAGCACCCCGGCCGGGTACAGTCCGGCGGCCTTTGCGAGGTCGATCGTCGCCTCCGTGTGACCCGCGCGCTTCAGCACGCCTCCCGGTCGATACCTGAGGGGGAAGATGTGACCGGGCCTGTTGAGATCTGCCGGGCGAGTGTGGGGGTCGATGAGCACCTGGATGGTCGCCGCCCGGTCAGCCGCCGAGATCCCCGTCGTGGTGCAATTACGTGAGTCGACGCTGACCGTGAACGCGGTTCTTTGGGACTCTGTGTTGTTGGACACCATCAGCGGCAGGTCGAGCTGGTCCGCGCGCTCGGGAGTGAGCGGCACGCAGATGACCCCCGAGGTGTGCGCCAGGAAGAACGCGATCTTCTCAGGTGTCGCCGCCTGAGCAGCCATGACCAGGTCTCCCTCGTTCTCCCGGTCTTCGTCGTCGACCACCACCACGATCTCGCCACGTGCCATGGCGGCAACGGCCTCGTCGATTCTCGCCGGGGGCATCTTCAGATCCCTTCGGCCGACGAAGCCGACGAGACGGACGCGCCGGCCAGTGGCTCGAGCTCGACGCGGAGGTCCTCGCCCATCATGGTCGTCGACACGATCCGTCCCCTCCAAAGTTCCTCGACGGACGACGTGCCCGCTCCAGAGAACATCGGGACTCCGTCGTCGCCGCCGAACAGAGCCGGCGCGAAGTAGAAGACGTATCGGTCGACGAGACCCGCGGCGTGAAATTCGCGAGCGACCTGAGCGCCACCCTCGACGATCACCTGCAGGATGCCTTTCGCCCCGAGCTCGGCGAGCACCTCTGCGGGGTCCCCGCTCATCTCGAGCGCGGGCTCGACGCGCGCTCGGTCTGGGATGTGGCCCAAGACGACCCGAATGGGTTGCCTCGGGTCTGCCTCCGCCGTTCGCACGGTCAGCTCTGGGTCGTCCGCACGCACCGTGCCGGCCCCGACCAATACCGCGTCGGATTCGGCCCGCAGCCGGTGCGCGTCGGCACGCGCCTCGGGTCCTGTCAGCCAGCGCGAGGAGCTGTCCGGAGCGGCGATGCGCCCGTCGAGTGTGCAAGCGAGCTTCAGCACCACCCAGGGCAACCCGCTCTTCCTGTGCTTGAGATAAGGGGCGAGCAGGGCGGCTGTCTCGTCGGCACCGAGGCCGACGTCCACGGAGATCCCCGCCTCTCGGAGTCCCGAGATCCCGCGACCTCGAACCTGGGGGTCGGGGTCGGACATCGAGACGACCACCCTGGCGACCCCCGAGTCACGAATCGCGTCCACGCACGGCGGAGTGCGCCCATGGTGTGCGCAGGGCTCCAAGGTCGTGTACAGCGTCGCACCTCTGGCCCGCCCGCCCGCTGCCGCGAGGGCGACGATCTCAGCGTGCGCCCCACCCGGGGGCTCGGTCGCTCCTTCGTAGAGCTCCCCGCCGTTCGAGATCACGCAGCCCACCCACGGGTTCGGGGAAGTGCGGCTGCGTACAGACGCCGCGAGCTCGAGCGCACGACCCATTGCCGCCCCATCCCGCTCGCCCGCGTCGGACGGGGATTCGGCCGGTCTCATGGCGCGAACGAGTCTACTTGTGCTCGGCCAGGCCCTTTTCGCCTGCCAACCGGATCCGGCGTGCTGCCTCCCAAGGGCTGGGATCGGAGAAGATCGCCGAACCTGCGACGAGAATCCTTGCTCCGGCCCTCACGACTAGCTCGGCGGTCGTCTCGTCGATCCCCCCGTCGACCTCGAGGTCGGTCTCGAGGCCTCGCCGATCGATCTCCCGCCTCGTCCGGGCGATCTTCGGCACTACCTCCTCCATGAATTCCTGGCCACCGAAGCCCGGGTGCACAGTCATGCACAAGATCAGGTCGGCCTGATCGATGAACGGGTCGATCGCTTCGTAGGGGGTCTCGGGGTTCAGCGCCAACCCGGCGCGTAACCCGAACCCCTTTGCCTCTGCGAGGAGCTCGGAGGTGCTGCCGACCTCGACGTGCACCGTGCAGCCGTCCGCTCCGGCATGCCGGAACGCCTCGAGATACTCCCCTGGGTTCGTCATCATCAGATGGCAGTCGAAGAACAGGCCCGTGTGGGCCCTCAACGACCGGACGACCGGTGGGCCGATGGTGAGGTTCGGCACGAAGTGTCCGTCCATTACGTCGACGTGGAGCCAGTCGGCCTCTGCGCTCACCTCTCCGACGGCCTCGGCCAGGCCACCGAAGTCTGCAGACAACAACGACGGCGCGATCCGCAACATCGATCCGAGCCTAACGGGGCTCAGTCTTGCGCCGGGGTTTCCCCCAAACGCTCGCCAGGAGCGGGCCTCGCACCGCGCAACCACTCTTCCGCGTTCTGGGCGCGTCTTCCGGCTGGCTGGACGATCATCAACTCGAGCATGCCATCGGAAGCCTGCACTCGGGTCCCGTTCAGTGTGCCCGGTATCTCTTCGGTCGGCCCAGCCCGCGCTGCCGTGAGATCCCTCGTTCCCCGAGAGCCCGGGCCGCGCCGCTTGCGGCCAGCCGCGTCGAGCACCCGAAGCCTCTCGCCACGAAAGATGGTCCAGGCGCGATCGAGGCGGACGACCCGCTCGAGCTCACGAACCGTCTTGGTGAAGTCCAGCCTCAGCTCGTCCGGTTCGATCTTCGCCGCGTAGGTGACTTCTCCCACTTGGGTCTTGCCGGGCCCCAGGCTTGCCACGCCTCCGGCGAGGACCTCCACGAGCATCTGCGCGGCGAGCGAGCTCAGCCGTTGCGTGAGCGCGGAAGCGTGCTCGCGCTGAGCGTTGTAGATGGGTTCGCGTCGCATGGCAAGGAGGGGTCCCGTGTCCAGACCTGCCTCGAGGCGCATGACGCACACACCGGTCGAACGATCGCCGGCCAGGATCGCGCGTTCGATCGGGGCAGCCCCGCGCCAGCGCGGCAAGAGGGAGAAATGGGCGTTCAGCATCGGGACGCGCTCGAGGACCCGTTCGGGGACGAGCCGGCCGAACGCCACCACGACACCGAGTTCCGCACCCGAATCGAGGACGTCGTCGAGCCTGTCCGTCACGAGGAGCCGGGCATCGAGAGCGGCGCTCTTCACGGGGCTCGGAACGAGACCCGCTCCCCTGCCCCGGCGCTTGTCGGGCTGGCTGACCACCAATCGAACTTCGTGGCCGGCCCCTACGAGAGCCCTAAGCGGCGGGACGGCAGCTTCGGGTGAACCGAGGAACGCAAGTCGTGCCACCGGCACGAACCTATCCGTGAGATGCGCGACGGCGAGCGAACCGGACTTACGAGGCTTCGAATCGGAAGGCCTAGAGCTCCGGTCCGCCCCCACCGTGGCTGTTCGAGGCACGACTCTGGGAAGTGCCAGGGGCGTCCTCGGAGGGAAGACCCAAGGCGCGTGCTCGAAGGATCCTCTTGGCCTCCTTGCGAAGGTCCGAGTCCAGCCGATCGACGAGGAGCACGCCGTCGAGGTGATCGAGCTCGTGCTGGTAGACGCGCGCCTCGAACTCGTCGGCGTCGATCGAGATCGCGTTGCCCTCGAGGTCGAACCCCGTCAGGTGGATCTCCTTCGGCCTCACGATCGGCCACGACAGCCCTGGAACGGAGAGGC
>DAIQQK010000168.1:0-6168 GCA_036786835.1 Acidimicrobiales bacterium
CGAGGGAGCACCAACACGCGAGATCCTTCCCAGCCAGGTGCTTGCGAACGTCCGCACTTGTGAACGCAAGCTCGCCTCGCTGGAGCGCGTCGGAGTAGAGCGCGATGCATTCCGCGCGGTCACCGTCGCGTCCCAGGTGAAATGGATTGCCCCATCGCGATGGTCGCGCGACCACCACAGCGCCCTCCGGCTTTCTCCACCCCTTTGTCCGTCGAAGCTGGATCCGTTTCGGCACTTCTCTATTGTCACCCCGCAGCCGACGTCCAGGGTCGGCCGGCCAGGTGGCGGGCCGTGCGAACGGGATTGGCGAAATCGGCGACGCTACGGGCGAGCCGGTCAACCCTCGCCACAACCAGAACGGCCGCGTCCCGAGCTCGAGCTGGGACAAGGCGTTCGCAAGTGCTGGCCGGTTGAGCGTCTTGGCCGAGAGCCCGGCATCCTCGAGCACAGCCACGAGCTGCAACCCACGACGACCGCACTCGGCTGCGATCGTGGCACGCTGGGTAGCAAGCCCGGCACCTGATTCGACCTGGCCGTCGGTGCTGACACGCTTCCCGCCGCCACGAGTAACCGCGCACGAGAGAAGGGATATGAGAGAGTTTCTCGTGTCTCGCCCGTCGATGTTCGAGTTCGCCGGCGGCGAGCCGGCTTTCTTTGTTCTTGCCGCTGCACACCACGAGCGGTGCCTGCAGGACCCGGTGTTGAATCACCCGTTCTCGCATCCAGGGCATCCCCAGCACGTTGAGCGACTAGGGAGCTACTGGGCTGAGGTCTTCGGCGGGCCGCCCCGCTACTCCCAATCATGTGGCGGCCATTCCGCGATGCTCCACATCCATGCCGAACAGGGTGCGGACGACGACCTGGGTGATCGATTCGTCGAATGCTTCGTGCGGGCAGCGGATGACGCAGGCCTTCCCGGCGACCCCGAGTTCCGCCACAGCCTGCGCTCGTACATGGAGTGGGCAGTCCGAGACGTGCTCACGTACTCGCCGCGGGGTTCGACGGTGCCGGCGGGCATGGCAGTTCCTCGATGGTCCTGGGGTGGCCTCGAGACGTAGTTGCTCGATCGTCACCGCGAGGGTCGCCATCTTCCCTGATCATCCGCGTCAGTAGCGCTGGCTGATCAGCAAGACGAGTGCCATGGCGAGCAAACCAGTCAGTTACATGTAGACGGCGCCATCATCGTGACAACGCCCACCGCCAGCGAACGAATGCACCTTTCTCACCTTGTCGGCTCCGGCAACCCTGACCTTTAGCAGTATCACTGAGGGTGACAGCCTGCACGCACAAAGCGTTCTCCTGCCTCCAGGGACTGTGAATCCCGCGCTTGACGCACCCAGCGTCGTTCTCGACGCTGGGCCCTGTGCTCGTCATCTCGGCGCTTGTACGCGTACGTAACCGAAGGATCGGGAAGGCGGCCGACAGGTGACGAGGACCTTGACCGCCGAGCAGGTCGATCCGCTGCGACCCTTCCTGGCCGGGGTCCGCAGAAGCTGCATGAGCTCCCGCACAAGCTCGAGGCCGCCTCGATCGAGCTCATAGAACAGGCCGAGGCGATGACGCTTGGGAGAAAGCTGGCGCTGGGGAACCGACGGGCTAGAGCGCCGCTCGGCCGCCTCGGGTATCTGCTCAGCGCGGCAGCGCCCTCATGCCGGAGGTTCGGAACCCTCGATGTACTCCAGTGCCCAGCGCGCCGCTGCCTCTGCGACGCGTTCCTCGGCCTCGCGGAGTTTGTGGACAAATGGTCCTCGTGGGTCTTCGATGACGCGATCGACGACGGCCTGGTACTCGGTCGAGGCCTCGCGAAGTGCTTGCTGTGCGGCCCGTGCCTTCTCGGAAAGGATCACCATGATCCGGTAAAGATAGGCCGCGGCTCGGCCCTGTGGAAGTTAGGGCGCCGTGAGCCTCCCCTGGATCCCCCCGATCGAGCTCCACCCAGACAGGAACTCGGTCGCGAGCCGAAACCCGGAAGGGGCGATCAAGCCGCACGCGCCCGGCTCGTCGAGGTCGTTACCGGATCTCACGTTGCTATCGAGCATGCCGCGGACCACAACGCTCCATGCGGCACCCTCGAAGTTGAAGAGATCGCCGGTCTCGAGAGCTACAACCTGGTCGGGGATGACCTGGACGTCTGCGCTGAGCAGCGGCCACAAGCTCAGATCCTCCTCGTGCAGCTCGATCGCGACCGGCAGGATAGTGGGCAAGGCGCGCGCCGTGGTAGCGAGGCGCCCATAGCGCGCCGTCCTGAGGAGCTCGATGCATTGCCCGCGATCGAGCGCGATCCACGCTCTGTCTCCGGTCATCGTCCCATTGTCGATGGGTGTGACCTGCCTCTCCAGAGTCCTTTGGCTCAATTTGAACGCCTGTTGATCCCTGGCCGGTGCCTCCCAGTCGAACCTCGGCCTGAAGCCGAGCGAGTCGGATAACTCTTCGATCACGCCTCTCACCCACGCCGGGCTTTCCCTTTCCTTCACTCGAGATTGAGCTTGACGCCAACAAACAGCGTGCCGTCGCTGAAAAGCGGCTGACTGCGGCCTCGCCTCCAACCAGCTTCCGCTCCACCTATTGTCAAAGGCTCCACTGATTGTCAGAGGGGGTTAGCCAATGAGGCCAGGTCCGTCCTCGGTGGAAGGAGCGGTCGCAAGTCGCGAACCCGTCCGCTTCCTGGTGTTCTCCGGGTCCCTGCGATCTGGCTCGCTGAACTCGGTGCTCGCCCGGCTCGCCGCACGCATGATCGCGGCCCATGGAGGTGAGGTCGACGAAGCGACGATGGCCGACTTCGACGCTCCCTCGTATGACCAGGACCTGCAAGCCGAAGGCTTCCCCCCGGGCGCCGTGGAATTCCGCCGTCGTCTCGAGGCCGTTGACGCCCTGGTGATCGCCCGGGCCCACGAGGCGTTCGGGCCGGCGGGTGAAATTGCGGACCAAGCTTTGGCGTCACGATTCGAGTCGACCCTCGTAGGATTCATGGACCTGGTGGAGGCGGCCAAGCACTACCCGTGCATGCGCCGGGCATGGATCGAGTTCCTGGGAGAGCCCCACGTCCCACCAGCCTTCGCCGCGACCGACTAGCCCGATGCGGAATGGGCTCTAGCCGCGCCACGACCTCGTCATTCGAGCCGGTAGGACCGGTAGGAGGACCGATGCCAAGCACTTTGCAGGTGACCGACGGCCGTCAGCTCGCGTACGCCGAGTGGGGCGATCTCGACGGCTCACCGATCTTCGCCCTCCACGGCACGCCTGGGTGCAGGCTGGACCGCCCGCCCGGAGAGGACAAGCTGCGTGCGGCGGGCCTACACCTCATCACCTACGACCGGCCCGGCTACGGCGCCTCGGACCGGCACAATGGGCGGCAGGTCGCAGACTGTGTGGGTGACGTGGCCTTGATCGCCGATGCCGTGGGGGTCGAACGTTTCGCCATCATCGGGACATCGGGTGGTGGCCCGCATGCCCTCGCCGTCTGCGCCCGGCTGGGTGATCGGGTGACGAACGCGAGTTGTGTCGTCGGCATCGCCCCGTACGACTCCGAGGGTTTGGACTGGCTCGCCGGCATGGACCCTGAGAACGTCGAGGAATTCGGCTGGGCCCTCTCCGGCAAGGCACGACTCACCGTCGAGCTCGATCGGGAAGCCGCCGCCCTCTTAGCCCGGGTGGCGCAGGACCCGGCGAGCATCCTCGAGGGATTCCAATTGCCGACGACCGACATTGCCGTTCTCGCCGACCCCCGGGTTCAGCAGATCATCCGAGAGTCCGCAGCGGAGATGTTCGTCAACGGCGTGAGCGGATGGGTCGACGACGACCTCGCTTTCACTACGCCGTGGGGCTTCGATCCGAGTGAGATCGACCTGCCGGTCGAGATTTGCTTCGGATCGTCTGACGTGCTCGTGCCACCAGCTCACGGACATTGGCTCGCGTCTCACATCGCGGGGGCTCGCACCGTGGTCGAGACCGACAAAGGCCACCTGGAAGGCCCGGACGAGATGATCGAGCACCTCCGCCGACTCGTGCACGGGTGACTGGAGGGCATGGTGACGGGCACAGAACGCCGTCGCGCGAAGGGCCCGTGGCTTGCGCATCGGGCGGCCGGGCCCTAGAAAGTGCCACACGGCTGCACAGCCGAAAGTCACCAAGGGGGCTGTCGATGTCGCCGTTGCGGGGAAGGCGTCAAGCAGGATTTCGTTGGGGTCGGCACGCGCTCGCCGGTGTCGCAGCCGCCACGCTTCTCGCGGGACTGACCCAGGCAGCGGGAAGCGGTCCGCCAGGGCGAACCACGACCCCCTTCGCGCTGACAGCCGCAGATCTGCCCGTCGGCGCACCCGCGGTCGTGCCGTTCGGAACAATGAAGCTCGGACCCGCCCCGGCCGCCTACGCGCTCCGGCTGGACGTCGCGCTCCGTCCTCGCGACCCAGCTGCGCTGACCCGCTTTGCCCTGGCGGTGTCCACCCCGGGGAACCACCAGTACGGCCGCTACCTTCCTCGAGGCCGTTTTGCCGCGGTCTTCGGTCCCACGCAGGCCACCATCGACAAGGTGCTGGCCGTCCTGCACGCGGATGGATTCGCCACCGGGGCGATCTCCTCGAACCATCTCATCATCCCCGCCACCGCGACGATCGCACGCGCGGAACGGGCGCTCGGCACCTCTCTAGATCGGTACCGCCTTGCTTCGGGCCGGATCGCGATCGCCAACACGGCAGCGCCAAAGCTTCCCGCGAGCATCGCCGGGGCTGTCCAAGCCATCATCGGGCTTGACACGCTTTCCCTGCCGCAACCCGGCGGACCGGCACCAGGGCCCGCCCACCCTCAGCGGATCCATCTCAAGGGACGGATCGCTACCGGGGGTCCCGTTGCGTGCGCCGCCGCCCGGTCTGCCGCAGCGAGCCAAGGCTCCTGGACCGAGAACCAGCTTGCGCAGGCCTACTCGCTCAACACCTTGTACCAGCGAGGTGACTTCGGAAACGGCGTGACGATCGCCCTCTTCGAGCTGACGACCTACTCGGCCGGCGACATCGCCGGATTCCAGAAGTGCTACGGAACCAAGACCCCGATCACGAACATCGCGGTCAAGGGAGGCACGACGAGCAACGCAGGCGCGGGCGAGGCGGAGCTCGACATCGAGGTCGTGCTCGGCCTGGATCCGAAGGCCCACCTGCTCGTCTACGAGGCGGCCAACGGCGGCACCGGGACGATCGACGAGTACACCGCCATCGTCGGCCAGGACAAGGCACAGGTCATGTCCTCGAGCTGGGGCGTCTGCGAGGCGTTCCTCGGCAGCTCCGCGGCGGCGGCGGAGAACACCGTGTTCGAGCAGGCGGCGGCCCAGGGACAGTCCATGGTCAGCATTCCGGGCGACGAAGGATCGGAGGGCTGCCTGCCGAATGACTTTGCGCCAGGGCTCCCGGTCGGTCTCGGAAAAGGGGCAGCACCAACCGGCGTCGGGGTCGACCCGAAGTATCAGACCGCTTACGTCGCGAACAGCGGCAACGGCACCGTGTCGGTCGTGAGCGAGGAGGTCGGACTCGTCGCCAATTTCAACTTCGGTGCCGGCTCCCAGCCATTCGGCGTAGCGGTCGACCCAATCGCTCACAAAGTGTTCGTGACCCTCAAGGCTGCCCACGAGCTCGTTGAAATCAACAGCGCGACCTGCAACGGCATAACTCACTCGTCGTGCAAGGCGACATTGGTGAACACCGAATCGGGCTCCTTCCCCGAGGGGGTCGCGGTCGATCCTGTTACACAGACCGTCTATTTTGCCGCCGCCGGTTTCGATCAGATCGGCGTCATGTCCGAGAAGAGCCTCAAGATTCTGGCTGGAGTTGACGATGGTGGCTTTTCTCCTGACGGGGTGGCGGTCGACGTCACCACCAACGAGATCTACTTTGCAGTCCCGACCGATGACGCAGTCGGAGCCATCTTGGGTAACACCTGCGACGCCAGCGACCCGAACGGGTGCTCCGCGAACGGCGTCACGGTCGGCTCGGACCCGACGAATGTCGCCGTCGACGCACCGCTGAACCGGGTGTACGTCTCCAATACAGACAGCGACACCGTGTCGGTATTGAATGGATCATCGGGCACGCTCATCGCCACGGTCCACCTCCTTCCGGTCGTCGCCGAGCCGTTCGGCCTCGCCATCGGCCCGGGAGGTCAATCGCTCCTCGTCGCGTGCGC
>DAIQQK010000169.1:0-6142 GCA_036786835.1 Acidimicrobiales bacterium
GACGAGTAGTACTTGACCTGGTTGTCGATGAACTGCTCGAGCTCGGCGAAGGCGACGATCTCGTCGAAGCGCCTGTCCACTTCCTTTGTGGAGAGCCCCAACAGGGAGGCGTTCAGGTAGATGTTCTCCCTGCCCGAGAGCTCGGGCTGGAAGCCTGCGCCGAGCTCCAGGACCGCGGCGACCTGCCCTCTCACGACAACCTTGCCCTCGGTCGGCTGGAGGATGCCCGATATGCACTTCAGAAGGGTCGACTTTCCCGAGCCGTTTCGCCCGACGATGCCGATAGTCGTCCCCTCCCCCACCTGGACATTGACGTCGCGAAGGGCCCAGAAGTCCTCGTACGGGTTGCGCCCGGCGTGCAGGACCCTTTCCTTCAGTGAGTAGTACTTCTGGTGGTAGAGGCGGAAGCGCTTCGAGACGCCTACGACGTCGACCGCTGTGTCCATGCTCACCCAGGCTCAGAGCTCCTCGGCGAAGTTCCCCTCGAGCCGACCGAACACCACCAGGGCGCCGAGCAGGAGCACGAGCGACACGCCGAGCACTATCAGACACGATGACAGGTACCACCCGATCCCGTACGTCGCCATCACCGGAACGGGTGTGTGAGAGATCGTCGAGATGGCGTGCGGGATGTTGTAGAAGATCCTCTGGAACGTCATGACGACCGGGGTGACCGGGTTGGCGAAGTACAGCCAGATCAGATGCGTCCCAGGGATCCTGAAGATCGAGTGGTGGAACAGTCCTTGTTGGACCCGGCCGGCGTACGGGTAGATCCCCGGAATCGCCCAGAACCACGCCATCAGGAGCACTTCCACGAGGTGCTGCGTGTCGCGCAGGTAGACGTTGACTGCGGAGAGGAAGACTGCGAGCGCCGCCGCGAAGACCATGATCGCGGCGATCGCGGGAACGAGGAGCCAGATGGCTCCCCAGTCGGGTCTGTGCCAGAACGCGACCATGAAGATGAGCAACACGATGGACTGGAACAGAAAGAACATGAATGCAGAGCCGACCGACGCGAGCGCCAGGATCTCGCGAGGGAACGAGACCTTCTTCACGATCCCCGCGTTGTTCACGATCGTCGAGGTGGCACCGAGCACAGCTGTCTGGAAGAGGTTCCACACGAGCATCGCCGAGAACATGTAGATGACGAACTTCGGTATGCCGTTGGGCAGGAAGAAGGTGAACAGGACGTAGAAGACGGCGAGGGTCAGAGCCGGGTTGAGCATCGACCACAAGAACCCGAGGAACGAGTTCTTGTACCTGACCTTGATCTCCTTTCGCACCAGGAACACGAAGAGCTCCCTGGAGCGCCACAGCTCGACCAGCCGCTGCGACAGGCTGACCCTGGCTGCCACCACTCTTGTCGGTTTGTGCCCTCGAGCCGCCGCCCTCGCGGCACGAATCTCCAGGTCGTTGTGCGCCAGCGCGAGACTCGGACCGTCTGCCTCCGCCGATTCGTCCGACACTGCGCCTCCAGGCGCCTCGGACCCGCGGTCGGCCCGTAAATCGGTCATCCGCACGAGGCTACCCGGGATACATCACCACCCGACGAACACTGCGGAAAGTCCGTTGCCAGGGTCATTTGGCCTAGTACGCTTTCGCCGGAGTTAATGGAGTCATGGGGGCAACTAGGCGTGAAGGGCAGCAACCGAATCCCCAAGTGGGGTCTGAGGATCGTCGGCACCACGACCGGAGCGCTTCTAGCTGCCGGCCTCTACTCCTCCGGCGCGGCCCACGCCTACTCCGGATCGGCGGTGGGAACGTCACCGCCCGGAACGCCGGTCGCTCTCACGGAATTCGTGAACGACGGGGTCGCCGGGCGCCCGTGGAACGATTACAACCAGACCGTCGACTCGAGCGGTCCTGAGATCTACGGCCGGGTCTCGGCCGTCAACTTCGGTCAGAGCGAGTTGCAGGTCTTCACCCTCAGCGCAGGGAACGACCTGGTCGACTGGGTCAACGACGATCTCCACGGTCATGTGTGGAATCCCTATGACCTGACTCAGACAGCGGGCAAAGGACATCAGATCGTCGGCAGTCCGGCCGCGATAGTCGTGAACGGTGTCGTCCACGTCTTTGCCGAGGGCTTCGGTCGCGATCTCGTCGAGTACGTGAGCGACGGCCTCAACGGCAACACCTGGAACGTCTACGACCTCACCCAGACGGCCACCAATGGCGGGCCCTTGGACGGCGACCCGTCGGTCCTCGACGACAATGGGGTCCTGCGCGTCTTCGTCAAGGACGTCAACGGCGATCTGATCGAGTACGCCGACAGCGTCATGTCACCGACACAGTGGAGTGCCAAAGACCTCTCGTCGACCGCCACCAAGGGCGGGCGGGTCGGGGGGGATCCCGCTTCGGTGCTCTACAACGGCTCGACGGTGCACGTCTACGTCACTTCGGCCTCGGGCGACATGATCGAGTACGTGGACGACGACGCGGGCGGCCACCTGTGGAACGCATACGACCAGACTTCAGGAGCAGGTAGCGGCGTCCAGATCGAAGGCGATCCCGCGGCGATCATCGACGGGAGCATCGTGCACGTATTCGCCCGCTCGATAACCGGTGACCTCGTCGAGTACGTGAACGACCACGCCGGAGGCCACCTGTGGAACGTCTACGACCACACCCAGGATGCCGGCGGAGGGGTCCAGAGCGCCGGCGACCCGGCGGCCGTCCTCTACGGGCCGGTCGTGCACGTCTACGTGCGCTCCGTCACGGACCATCTGGTCGAGTTCGTGAACGACGGGGCCTCCGGGCACCTGTGGAACGCCTACGACCAGACCCAGTGGGCGGGGGGTGGCGCTCCGATCGGCGCCGATCCTTCAGCCGTCCTCTACCAGGGCACTCAGGTGCACGTCTACGTGGGTGGCCCCGACCCCGGGTTGACGAACAACATCGTGGCGCTCGCGGAGAGCCAGGACCAGTACAACGGCAATGTGCAGGAGAATCCGCCGGCCTCGAACTGCAACGGCTACACGGCCTACTTCGGACGCGGCTCGAGCGCGGGTTGCGCCCCGGGAACGAGCGCAGAGGAGTGGTGCTCGGACTTCTCCCAATGGGTCTGGACTCTGAACGGAATCAACACCGCCGGCATAACCGGGTACTCGTTCACCTTCGTTCAGTGGGGCGAGTCACACGGAACGTTCCAACCGGGGTCCACGAACGATCCGCAGCCCGGAGACGCCGTGGTCTGGGGATCGATGTCCCAGGGCTACGGCCAACACGTCGGTCTCGTCGTCGGAATCAAAGACGGAGACATCGACATGGTTTCGGGCAACTCGGGTCCGAACTCCTCGGGCAACTATGCCGTGATGGAGACGGGCTACTTCGACCCGGCGAGCTCGACGATCTACGGATACCCGATCCTCGGGTACGTCGCCCCCTGATCGAGAAGGCGTCCCCAGGCCTTACTGGGCCTACTGGGCGACCTCTGCGACGGAGTGTTCGATCACGCGGTCGATGAAGCCGTATTCCTGCGCCTCCTCGGCGGTGAACCATCTGTCTCGGTCCGAGTCGGCCTCGATGCGGTCGACGGTCTGTCCCGTGTGGAAGGAGATGCGCTCGGCCATCATCCGCTTGAGGTAGACGATCTGCTCGGCCTGGATGGCGATGTCGGTCGCCTGACCTTGCATCTGACCCGACGGCTGGTGCATCAAGATCCGGCTGTGGGGCAGTGCGAAGCGCTTCCCCGGCGCACCGGCGCAGAGGAGGAACTGGCCCATGGATGCCGCCAGTCCGACGCAGATCGTGCTGACGTCACAGCTGACGTACTGCATGGTGTCGTATATGGCGAGGCCGTCCGTCACGGACCCACCCGGCGAGTTGATGTAGAGGGCGATGTCCCGATCCGCATTCTCAGCGGCCAGGAGCAGCAATTGGGAACAGACCAGGTTTGCCAGTGTCTCGTCGACCGCCGAGCCGAGAAAGATGATCCGTTCCTTCAAGAGCCGCTGGAACACGTCGGCAGCAGCAAGATCGGAATTGGGGGCGCGCATCAAAGCGGGGATGTGAGTGGAGTGATTCTGAGGCGATGTCTTGGGCACTCCGGAGAGGCTACCTGCCTCGTGCCCCACCGGTGACCGAGCACCCGACCCCTTGGCAATTATGCGTATCCTGGGCCGAAATCGCTGTCCGAGACATTCGGCTGGTGGCGCCGGAGCAGCGCGCCGACGTAGCCCAATTGGCAGAGGCACGACGTTTAGGGCGTCGTCAGTGAGAGTTCGAATCTCTCCGTCGGCACCTCGGGGACCGAGCTCGCGAGGTCGTCGCCGCGGCAGCGGCGGAAGTCGACCTGTGTCACAACACCAACCAGAAACGAGGCAGATCCAGTGCGCCATCCCATTCTGTCGAAGCACCTGGGTGCCATCACGTTCGGGGTCTGCGCCGCCATCGTCCTCGCAGCTTGCTCGGGCTCGAGCACGCCGAGCTCGAAGGCGAGCACGGCGACGACGGCGAACTCAGGCTCGACCTCGAGTGTGGGCGTCGGCGGAGGTTCGAGCACCACTGCGGCAAAGGCGGCACCGTCCTGCGGCCTGGTACCCGCGTCCCAGGTGAACTCGGCGCTTGGCGTCAACGTCGGTAGCCCGGCGTCGACGGTCAACGGATCCGTCACCGTGTGCACCTACAGCGGGACCCCGGGCCAGGTGATCATCCGCTTCCAGACCGGGGAGGACGCGGCCACCTTCGCGGCCGGCAAGGCGGGCTTTACGACGAACGGCGAGACCACCACGGACGTGAGCGGGCTGGGCCAGGCCGCGTACTCATCGACGGTGGGCTCGGGACAGTTCCAGACCAACACGATCGTCGTCCTCGACGGGAACCTGGAGCTGCTGGTCACAGCACCCGTGTCGCAGGAAGACGTGAACGCGTTGGCGCGTCAGATCCTGCTGTCGATCTGAACCCCGAACGACCGGCGATGGATGGTGACGAAGGCGGGCTGCGACTCGAGCACGTCTCCGCCACCGAGGTGCGACCTCTTCGCAACGAGGTCCTGCGCCCAGGCCAACCACTCAGCTCCACCCACTTCGACGGAGACGACCACCCGCTCGCTGCTCACGTAGCGATACGCCTGGGCGAGACCGAGATCGTCTCTGTCGGAAGCGTGTTTCCGGATTCGCCGCCCTGGGAGCCCGAAAGCGAGGGCGCCTGGCGCATCCGCGGGATGGCGACCAAAGATCGCGTGCGCGGCAGGGGTCTCGGGCGCCGGGTGCTCCACGCCCTCATCGAGCACGCGTCAGACCATGGAGGAACTCTCGTCTGGTGCCACGCGCGAGTCGGAGCGATCGACTTCTATGGCGAAGCAGGCTTCGCAACCCTCGGAGAAGTGTTCGACGACGGTGTCGCCCTGCATCAGTCAATGTGGCGGTTGCTCCCCGCCGCGGCTCATTCGAGCGCGAACGGATAGATGCCGCTCCGGTCACGGGTCAGATAGCTGCCTTTTCTCGGTCGTGCACGACCACGTCCACCCCTCGGGCCCATGTGTCGTGCTCCCTCACCGCTTGCAGGATGTGCGTCGCAACGCGCTCCGCTTCGGCAGGCGACAGCTCGGCGCCGCGCCACAACTCGATGAAGAGTCTTCCTCCGCGTCGATACACCTCGACAGATGCGTGGGGACCTCGTTCACCCATGTCCCTGCGCTCGAGCTCTGCGCGAAGCACTCCTCGCGCGATCGAGCTGTGAACGTGAAGCGGCGCGTCGGCCACAGCTTCAACGGTTTCGACCGCTCGCTCTTCGGTTGTCACTGCCTCGGCAAAGTTGACGAGCGGATCGGCTTGATCGGCATCCACCATCACCAGCGGCACACGATGTGTCACCGCGCAGGTCGCGCCGTCGCCTCTGTCCCAGGGTGCCTCGGGCCCGCCGGTGCAGACGACCACGTCCACCGGCTCGGACTCGAGTGGACAGGGACGCTCGTCCAGTACCGCGCACCCGGAGCGCTGACCCGGCAACTTGCAAGAGTGCACCAGATGACCCCTTCGGGCGAGGCGACCAGCGAGCAGGCCTCCGGAGGAGCAGGCGATGTCAGGGATCAGGACGTCCATGAAGCAAGGCTGTACCGGCACCGGTCACCGAGCCAGGGCCGAAGGTCACATCACCCGCCGCCGTCGACGGTCACAACCTGTCCGGTCATGTACCGAGC
>DAIQQK010000170.1:0-6126 GCA_036786835.1 Acidimicrobiales bacterium
GCAGGTGCAGGGGCAGCCACCGCGTGTCTCCTCCGCTGGTGAACCACGAATGCGAGTACGGGACGGGCTGGACCCGGAGGGCAGCGGCGCGCACGTCGCCCCAGGTGGCAGAGCCGACTCCGTGGATGAGCTCGGCGCCCGTCTCGATCGGCACGTCGACGAAGTCCCGAACTGTTTGCACTCGGCCGCCGACCTGGTTGGTCGCCTCCAGCACGATGACGCGGGCGCCGCCGCCTGCGAGCGCCCGAGCGGCGGTCACGCCGGCCATGCCTGCACCCACGACGACGACGTCAGCGGCGCTTTGCTCTCGGGTCTCGTTCACTTCAAGCACCCCCCACAGGAGCGCGGTCTGGTCTTGGCAGCAGGAGTCCAGTCTTTCATCTGTCGAGCCCGGATTCATTTGTGCAGGAGCGGGAACAACGGGACCTACGGGACTCGGTGAGGAGACCCTTCTTCACCCGATTCCGCCGGTTCCGGGTTCGTGGCTCGGGCAACGCACCGGTTGCGCTGGGGCGTTTCTCACGTTTCGGTGGGCGGAGGGCTCGGCACGAACGACAAGTCGACGAGCCTCGGTCGTTCCACCGCCAGTCGGAGCCAAACAGAGCCTGGCTCACCCCGCAGGTACCGCTGAAATCGATCCTCCCAGGCTTCTTCGTCGTCGCCGAGGTACCTGCGCAGCATCCTCCAGCCGCGACGGGACTCCCACGGAAGTATCTCGGCCCGCCCAGTTGCCACAACCTGCCGTGTCGCCCCCGTGGCGAGGTCGGTTGTGTCTACCGCAAGGGCCACTCGAGGGTCACGGTCCACATCTCGCAGGACGGTCGACCACGGCCCAGTCAGAATCCAAAAGGCGTGATCCTCCCACAAGAACCAGACAGGGCGAACGTGGGGTCCGTGGGTGGCCAGGTGTGCCGTCAGCGGTCGAGCGAGGAACTCCTCCACGTCGCCGTCGCTCGATTGCACCTCGGCCACTGTATTCCGACGAGGCGTCCGCTACCTCTCCGGTCGGCCCGATTCTGTATCACCACCGGCGTTGCGCGGTGTCTGAGCCATTCACTATCCCGCTGACGTTTTCGACCCGCCTCTCGGAACACCGGACGACACATGTGCGCGAACACTTCGTACGCGCCCCGGCTCTCTCCGTCGACGAAGCGGATACCCTCGCCGGGTCTTGGTTGCCCAGTGAAACCATGAGCCCGCCGCTGGTTCTGGGCACGAAGACGCACGGTGAACTGATCGTCGCGTCATTGCAAACAGCCTGTCGGTGAACAACGCGTGACTGTAGTGTGAAGAATGCGTGTGTCGAAGCCGCCCAGATAGCTACACACTGCGGCGATTGCCCACAAGGAGTAGTAGGTGCTCAAGTTCGTCATCGTCGTGTCGACCATGACTACATGGGGCCTGACCCAGTGGCGACTGTCGCATCGAGGCGGCCGCGCAACGCCCGCATCGCACGGAAGCCAACCAGCACTCGAAAGAGACCTACCGTCGTCGTCATCGAGTGTGTCGACCACACCTGCACCGTGATCGGACGTGATCCTGCGGTCCCCTGTCAGTCCTTAGAGGAAGCGATGGACGTCGTCGAGGAAATGGCGCCAAGCGTCGATTGGCGTGAAACAGCACCAGGCGTCTGGGTCGCTCGCTTCAGTCGAACCCGTTGAAACGTGGTGTTCGTCACCGAGACGAGAACAGGTCGAGCAATGTGGTGACCGAACGCTCGACTTCCGCAATCCTCAGAGGCTTCGTTATCCACGCCACGGCTCCGGCACGGATGAACGTCATCCTGTCGGTCTCGTCGCCTGAAAGAACCGCCAACGGTATAGCGGTGCGCCGGACGGCTCGTCCTAAGAACACCATGAGGTCCTGAGCGTGGCAATCGGATAACTGTGTATCGAGCAGGATCAAACTCGGTGTGAGCAGGCCAGCCATCAGCCGAGCCTCACGGCCAGTCTGGGCCACCACGAACTGCACGCGATCCAGCCGCCGGACGATTCGCGCCAGTGTCACGCGACAACCAGGGTCGGCACCGATGTAGAGGACCGTTCGTCGCGCCGTGATCGGTGCAGAAACCCTTTTACGTGGCTTTACTGCACTATCAGGGGCGACTAGGCCCAGCTGGACCGACGGTTGCTGAAGTGCCACGGAAATCAAAGTAGCGGTACCAGGTGAACACCTCGGTACAGGAAGGAAACCGGCACATGAAACCTCGGCGCCATCTCTCCGTGAAAGGTGCTGGTCAGGACTCGGAAAGGCGAAGCCTCCCAGGTCAAGAGGCTGGGTCACTTCTGACGGGGACGGGTACGATGACACGTTGTGACGACATGGTATGGACTTACCTTGCTGCCAACTGAAAACTCCTCCGACGAAGAGGGTGTCGACGCCACAGTCGAGGCGGTGGTCCGCGCTCGTCAAGACCTCGGCTGGGAGCTTGTGCAGCGGACTGAACGAGCGGACTCCGAGGTCATGCTGTTCAGACGCCCCGCGTAGTGCCGCAGCCTGGATGGCTCTCGGAAGCCGCGTAGGGGTCAGTCGTGTTCGCTCTGCACACGCCCGGTTTCCTCGACTGCAAGTCGATCAAACCCGTCTGCGAACATCGATTCCGCTCATCCACTCGTAGCGCCCTGGCTCTGTCCTTCTCGATATTCGCCCTCGGCTAACCATCGGAGTCGCCTCCGGGGTATGTGATGCCGGGACCCTGGATGTCAAGGCTGGTCATGGCCTCCCGGAGCCGGATGCCAATGTTCCCGGAGCCGATCGGCCATGGTCGCCATCACCGAAATCGAAAATGTGGGTGTCTCGTGGACCAAGAAGAGAAACCGGTGTCGGTTCAGGACCGCCAACACGCTGTCGGAGAGGGCTACCGCAGTCGCCATGCGCGGCGAGGAGTCAATGAGCGCCATCTCTCCGAAGACTTCGTCGGGACCGAGGATGGCGATGACCCGGTCCGTAGTCTGAAGCTGGATTTGGCCTTCGATGACGCCGAACATCTCTTCGCCCACCTCGCCTTCTTGGAAGACGATGCCGCCCGCGGGAACCTTCATCGTGTGGTCAGCGTTGCGAAACACGCCTGTGACCTTGTGTATTGCGGGACGAGTCGAAGGAGCCGAGAGGCGACTTGGATGAAGCTCGGGCGGATACCACTTGCTGTCAGATGCCAGCCACCAACCAGGCCCCTGCGACACATCACTCATCGACACCATCTCCGTTTCCGGTCGCGGGCATGTCCTTGGAGAACTCGTCGATGCAGTGCTCACAGATATACGCATCTTGACCGGCGATGAGCCTTCCCACCTCTGACGGCTGTCGCCCGCAAAACGAGCACCTGAGGTCTCTGGCTCGTCTCCGACTGCCTCCTCTTGCAATCCAGCCGCCTGACGTCATTTCAACGGCCTCGCTGGAACTGGCTGCCTCGGGCTCGACCTGGCCCGCCAGCAGTTGCATCACTGTCTGCCGGACGGTGTCTGGATCGACGCCCACGCTCAGCAGTACCCGAGCACCTACGCCCTCACCTTCACGCACCAGTCCGAGAAGGAGATGTTCGGTGCCGATGTAGTTGTGATCGAGCTGCAGTGCCTCACGCAGGGACAGTTCGAGCACCTTCTTGGCACGTGGAGTAAAGGGCGGCGAACCAGTCGCTTCTGTGCCGAACTGTCCGACGACCTCGACCACCTTCTGACGTGCCACGTCCAAGGAAACACCCATCTGCGTTAGGGCCTTGGCGGCGACACCCCTCCCTTCGCCGACAAGACCGAGCAAGATGTGCTCGGTGCCGATGTGGTTGTGGTTCAGCAGACGCGACTCCTCTTGCGCGAGCACCAAGACTCGACGGGCTCTGTCGGTGAAGCGCTCGAACACCGCTATATGGTCTCACGCCGGCGCTGCCGTGGCCATAGCGCTTCCTGATCATCCGGGGTGCATGCACATCCCGTTCTTGGCTTGGTCACATCTGTGTATCTGGCTCACTCCTCGCGGGGCGAGTCGACACGATGTGTGGGACTTCTCCGTCGCCGCATGCTTCAGTGGCGAGTTGCAAGGCTTGGCTCCAAGCCTCCGGTGTATTGGCTTCTCGCGCCTTTATGACGAGCTGATCAAGCTGATCCGCCGTAGCCTTGGCCTGGGCCAGCGCCTGGGCGGCGCGCTCGGCCGATTCCAGGGCTTCCGGCGCTTCTTGGGCCGCTTGCTCAGCCTTCTGCCTGGCGTCGGCGGCTGTTTCAAATGCGACTTGGGCTGCTTGGGCTGCTTCTTGAGCAGCCTGGGTCGTGTGCTCGGCCATTCGCAACGCATCGTCGACCGCCTGCTGGGCCACCTGGGCTTCTTCCGCCGCTTCCTCGAAAGCCACGGCCAGTTGCCCGACAATCTCATGCGCGTAAGTCGTCACCCGCATTGTTTGCGCGATATCCGCCACCACAACGGCGGCTTGTGCCGCGCTCTGCCAGGCAGCAGCAGTACCGGCTGTCCCTGCTGTCGCTACGGCCTTGTCGGCCTCTCTGGCCCATTGACCAACGGGATCTCCGTGATCGACCGGACCGTCGGCCTCATCAGACAGTGCGCTGAGGACTTCGCTGATCTGCACTGGCGTGGGCGGAGGGAAGGGTTTCGTCAGCCTGGACCATGCGACACCGTCCCAGTATCGGAAACTGCTGGAGTCGGCCGGATCGGGATACCAAGCCGCAGGTATGGCCGGGGCAGCCGCAGGGGGCGTGACCGGGACCGTGGGCGGATGCCAATCATCAGGGCTTCCGTCGTAGCTGAGAGTGACCACGGACTTCTCGTGTCTGAACGGACGCATCGTTGCCACCACCGATTTGTGAGGTCTAAAGACGAGTCATTCAACCCAACTCAAACCTTGCATTGTGGGTGAGCCGAATCCAACCGGAACGCCCCAGCAAGGTGAATCTAAGAGAAACGTCTGGCCTCGCGCCTCGTCGATATTGACGATCCCGATGCAGAGCTCGTGCCTGCTACGCCCCGAATCCCGCCACCATGGGTCCATGATGGGCGTCCAAATCGGTCTGGCCGGGCAATGGCCTTGGCAAGGCTCGTCGGGCGTTGCGTCTCGGGGCTCGTTGGATCGAAGACGCACCAAAATGCCGTTCAGTTGTATGTCTTCAAGTGGTGTCTGTCGCTGACCGCTGGTAGAGCGACCGTGCCGGTCCCCTCGGCGTGAAACGATTCGAGCCGTACGCCTGTGTTTCCCAGGGCGTCTGCTCCCGATAATCGCAATGTGTCTGGGCTACACCTCAGAGCCTGGCGAACCGTCGAGTCGGCTGTTTGTCGACACAGGGCCCATCCAGAGACCGGAGCCAGGGGCGCGAAGAGGAGCGAGGTTGGCCGTCGAGGGGGCCGGCGCCGGGCCGCGGCGACTCTGGTCGTCGAGATCTTCGACGCTGATGATCTTCGTGGTTCGGATCGGATAGGGGTCGGGGTAGTCCACGACGCGGATGCGGCCCTTGGGGTGGTAGCGACCGCTGTCGATCACCTCCCGAGGAACATACGGATCGTGGCCCATGTGTCGGAAGAGTCGCGTGGTGGGCTCCCAGATCGTGACCCGCTCGTGCCAGCGCAGTAGATCCAGTCTGCGTAGGAGCGTCATCAGGGTGACCAGAGTGCCGGCCAGCACGCCGGCGACCAGGGCACCCAACGGGGTGCCGCCCGGCAGCACCGCAATCAGCCCGAGCAGCAGGAGGAGCAGAAGGAGGAGGCCGAACCATTCGATCGGTGACATGGCCTGTCCTGTCGCGGCCTCGATCAGTGCCCGGAATTCACCCATGTCCACACCGAGCTGGACCAACTCCTTGTAGACGACTTCCTCCTGGCGGGTGGCGGGCTCGAGGGCGTAGACGGCCTCCAAGAGCTGGAGGTATGAGGGTGAGGCTGCGTGGTAGTCGACCAGCCGGTAGTCGATCTGGTCGGTGAGATGGCGGTCGATGAGGGCACGGACGCGAGTGCGGTCGCTCTCGCCGAATACAGCCATCAATTGGTGGATGGAGAAGAGGGAGGCATTGCCCTTCGCCACCAGGTCGTGCACAAGAGCCAGGCGCTCACGCGTTCGGACGATCGTGAAGGCCAGAAGGACACCGAAGAGGAAGGCCGCCATGCTGGCCATCGCCACGTCGACGCGGATGT
>DAIQQK010000171.1:0-6026 GCA_036786835.1 Acidimicrobiales bacterium
CCGGGCGACATCCTGGTCACCGCCTACACGGATCCCAGCTGGTCGCCCGCGTTCGTCGCGATCACGGGCCTGGTGACGGAGGTCGGTGGCCTGATGACCCATGGCGCAGTCATTGCGCGGGAGTACGGCTTGCCGGCCGTCGTGGGGGTGGAGCATGCAACCCGGCTGATCCTGGATGGGCAGCGGATCCGCGTGTCTGGAACCGACGGGTACGTCGAGATCCTGCTCTAGGAAGATTGCCGATGCGGAGACTGCAAAGCTCTCTTGAGGCCGGCGCGCACCTCTCCAATGGGGCACAGCCTCTCTGTTCCGGCGTGCACGATGTCCATGCAACCTGGGCTAGCCCGCAAACGCGTCGACAATGGGTTCAGGCGGTCCCAGGCACAGACCTTGAGTTCCCGGTCGCCGAACCACCAGCTACTGATGGGAGGCTGATCCCATGCGTGCGGTCGAACTCATCTTCGCCATCGGGTGGGCGGCCTTCTGGATCTACTGGCTCGTCGTGGCCTTCTCCATGAAGAGGGGGCGCATCTCTTGGTCCCGCGAACTGCGCATCAGGGCGGTGATCCTCGTGCTTGCGCTCCTCTTGGTCCGTTTCGGGGCCTTCGGAGGCCACGGCCTCAACTCCGACCCGTGGCGTGCTGGTCTAGGGCTCGTCCTCTTCGCGGCCGGGCTCGGGCTCGCCATTTGGGCCCGCGTAAACATCGGACGCAACTGGGGCACCCCGATGTCACAGAAGAACGACCCGGAGCTCGTGACGAGCGGCCCCTACCACCTGGTCCGCCACCCCATCTACTCCGGAATCCTTCTCGCCAGTGTCGGAACCGCGGTGGCGCTTAGCTGGCCGTGGCTCATCGCAGTGTTGCTCGCCGGGGTCTACTTCGTCTACAGCGCGACTGTCGAGGAGCGATACCTGATCGAACAGTTCCCCGATGCCTACCCTGCGTACCAGCGCTCGACCAAGATGCTCGTGCCCTTCGTCTTCTGAGCGAATTGGCTCGGGTGGCTGATTACACCGACCGATGGGTGATTCTCATGCGGGTCACCCCACACGGCGGGATGTAGCTGACCCTCGGGGAGCTCCACCGCCATGCGAGCGGGACGAGGAAGTCCGTTTCACCGAGGCTTCATGACTTTCGGCGAGGGCGCCTTGGAGCACAACCCAGAGGATTCTCGCACTGACCTCGCCTGCCTTTTGCGAGCTGTAGGTCGCCATGGCATTGCTGGCGAAGCCTGAGAGCTGAAGGACGAACGCGTCGACAACCCATTCCGGCGGTAGGCCTTTCCCGCCAAGCGGCTCCCACGCCGCGGCGGCGAGGCGGGTGACATATCGCCGACGGAACGACGGAACGTCCGAAAGGGCAGAAACCACCTCTGGCGGCGTTCCGGGCCTCTCGATATGGATGTCCCAGAATGCGCGACCGACCAGCTCCCTGTAGAGCTCGTGCATCGTCACGGCGGTGTCGATCAGCCATTTTTCGATGTCATCTCCAGGAGGTGGGGGGCCTGGCATGCGGGCCTCGAGAACCTGAATACCCTCGGCGATAGCAGCCGCGAAGAGCTCGCCGTGGGTTGCGAAGTGCCGGAACACCGTGCGGCGGCTCACCCCCGCCGCCTCGGCAACCTCGTCGACTGTGGCGTCCAGTCCGCTCACAGCCAGGGAGGCCAAGGCGCCCTGGACTATGCGTGTCCGGGCAAGGGCACGGGATTCCTCGCCAAGTGAGGGGCGGCGAAGCGTGGAGATTCCATCCTTCGCCTGCTCTCCCACGCCCCCTTGCGGACCTCGACGCACTGTCCCGTGGCTAGCCATCGCTTGACATCCTACTATGCATATGTGACACTTACAAGTGTCAGATTGACATTAAGCAGGGCCAGAGAAGGCCAGTTTGTGAAATCGGTTGTGAAGCAAAAGTGGACCTCAGCTCCCGTCAGAAACCCGTCGGACCTCGGCTCACTCAGGTCGAGTCCTATGCTGCACTGCGAGAGTTGATCATCGCGGCACGATGGAGAGGCTCGTGTTAGAGGGGCACGTTCCGTCATTTGCTGTTGACGTGCAGTACTTGGTCGCGGGGTTGGCCTTGGCCCTTGCCCTCCAGCATTTGCTTCTTGGCTTGCGGGGTAGTCGAAGTTCGACCCCCGTGTGGTTCGCTGTTTCAAGTGCTGCCCTGGCGGGAGCACTCGGCGCCAACGTGTGGCTGTTCGAGGCGCCTCAGTCCCAGCTGGGAGTCGCGATCTTCGTCCGCTCGGTGTTGCTCTCCCTGGCCGTCTTGGTTCAGGTACCGACGATCGCGTCCTTCGCAAACAAGCCTTTGCCGAAATGGGGTCTGAGTGCGTTGGCGCTACTCGCATTCACCCGTCTGCTGCTGTGGCAAACCACGAGTCTGGTGTACGAGCATCGTGTCGGCTCCAACGGCTCTCCGGTCTACGGGCATCTTCTGCTGGTATTCACCGCCCCTGAATTGCTTCTTCTCGTCGGTTTGGTCGTATACCTAGCGCGCGGCTGGGCAGACGTCGTCGAACGCTCCATATTTCTCACCGGATTCGCTATGGGTCTTGGGGTGATCGTGGCATCGCTTGCGACGGGGAACACCCCTGTTTCCGAACTTCTTACCGGCTATTGGATCATCCCCTGGGTCGCGGGGCTTCAGATCTTGTTCGTCCGCAGGGTTCTCACGATGGACTCGACAGCCCGGACGGCGGAGCAAATGCTGCGGGCGAGACAGGAACGCTTCATGGCCTTGGTGGCAGGCTCGAGTGACCTGATTGCTCTCCTCAACGATCGGGCGGAGTTGGACTATGCCAACCCCGCCGGGCAGCGCTTGCTCGGTCTCGTCCCTGAAGACCTTGTCGGTCGCAACATGCTCGAACTCGTTCATCCCGACGACCTCGAGGCTGTTACGACGGCGTTCAGCCGCGACGTATCAGAGTCGGGCATCCAACCTCCTGCTGTCTACCGGTTCCAAGCCGCTTCAGGGGAGTGGCGCAATCTCGAAGTCATTGCGACCAACTGCCTGGACGACCCGGCGATCGCCGGCATCGTGATCAACGCCCGCGACGTGACAGAGCAGACGAACCTCACTCGAGCCCTTCGTACGCTCGGTCAGGCGAATCAGGCCCTCGTGCACGCCTCTGATGAGACTTCGTTGCTCGTCGATACCTGCAAGACCATCGTCGATGCAGGTGGCTACAGGCTGGCTTGGGTTGGCTACGCCGAACACGACGAGGGCCGCACCGTGCGGCCGATGGCCTCTTCGGGACAGTTGAAATACCTCAACGAGATCCACGTCAGTTGGGGCGAAAACGAATACGGGCACGGTCCGATCGGAATGGCGATTCGCACACGCAGCGTGCAAGTGGCCGAAGACCTGCTCCACTCGCGAGCCTCTCCTGAGACTCTGGTCGCCATCGCCAAGTATGGGCTTCGCACCAGTTGCGTTCTGCCTCTTCAGGTGGGCGGCGATGTGATCGGGGTGCTCTCGATCTACGCAGTCGAACCCGAAGCCTTCGGACCCTCCGAGGTTCGCCTCCTGAGCGAGCTGGGCGACGCCCTCGCATATGGCATCGGCCGGCTCCGTGATGCTGACGCGCTCCATGCGAGCGAGAAACGCTTCCGGACCCTGGCCGACTCTGCGCCGATCGGCATCAGCGAGTCCCCATCGGTCACCTTGGCTCAGTATGCCAATCCCCGTCTCGCCGAGATCTGCGGTTTGGATCTCGACGCCCTCTTGGATAACGGTTGGATGGAAGCCGTGCATCCCGACGATAGGTCAGAACTCCTCGCGTGGATCGGGCTCAACCGTCCCGCGCTGACGAGGGCGGTAACGCGTTTCAGGATCCAGCGTCCCGACGGTGAGGTGCGTCATGTCCGCATGTCTTCGGCACCAATAAGCCAGGACCGCGACGAAGGCTACGTGTCGACCATCGAGGACATCACGGAGGAAGTGCAAGCCCAGGAGGAGCTTGCTCACCAGGCTTTCTACGACACCCTCACCGGCTTGCCGAACCGCGCGCTGTTCATCGACCGCCTGAACCAGGAATTGGCGCGGCACCGGCGAGGCGGCCCGAAGATCGCAGTGCTCTTCCTCGACCTCGACCGATTCAAGATCGTCAATGACAGCCTCGGACACGAGATGGGGGATGCCGTGCTCAAAGAGCTGGGCGAGCGTTTCGACCATCTAGTCCGGGCAGGAGAGACAGCTGCACGCTTCAGCGGCGACGCGTTCATCTTCATCATCCGAGATGTCCGAGGCGTCCAGGACTCAGTCATCGCGGCGAAACGACTTCTCGCCCTGTTGGAGCAACCCATTCACCACGAGGGTCAGGACCTCAGCGTGACCGGAAGCATCGGCATCGTCATCCCCACGGCCGGTGCGGATGCCGGGATCATCCTGCGCGACGCCGACACCGCGATGTACGAGGCCAAGGAGGCGGGCCGCAATACCTATGCACTCTTCGACGAAGACCTGCATCATCGTTCAGTCGCGCGCCTCACGATGGAGGGCGAGCTGCGCCAGGCGCTGGCGCGCAACGAACTCGAGGTGTACTACCAGCCGGCCATCGAACCCGCGAGTGGGCGGCCTCTTGCCGCAGAGGCGCTGATCCGCTGGAACCATCCGACGCGTGGGTTGGTTCCCCCCTTGGAGTTCATTCCGGTTGCAGAGGACTCGGGGCTCATCAAGCCAATCGGGAACTGGGTATTCGAGCAGAGCATGTCCCAGCTTGCTTCGTGGGATGCGCAGGACGATGGACCGCACCTCCATGTGCTCGCAGTCAATCTCTCTGTCCGGCAACTCGAGGACCCGGAGACACCCAACATGGTCCGCGAGGTTCTCGAACGCTACGGCATTGCCCCGAATCGCTCGGCTCTCGAGATCACCGAATCTGTGGTGATGGCAGACAACGGATCCACTCGGAGCTCACTCAAAGCCTTCAAGGATCTGGGGTTGCAGATTGCAATCGACGACTTCGGGACCGGGTACTCCTCGCTTGCCTATCTTCACACCCTGCCGGTCACCACGGTAAAGGTAGACCGCTCGTTCATTGGTCGCCTTGGAGGTGTTGACGATTCCACGCCCGTGGTCCATGCCATCGTGGAGATGAGCCATGCCATGGGTCTGGGCGTTGTGGCTGAAGGAGTCGAAGACGCGCACCAGAGGTCTCAGGTCGCGGAGCTGGGTTGCAACCTGGCACAAGGCTTCTACTGGGCCCGGCCGATGCCTGCTGCAGACTTCGCCGACTGGTGGCGAGAGGCCGAACGACGGAGTCGGCCCCGCGTCGAGGGGAGCGCGGACGTCTTGTGAGAGTCACGCGGCCGAACTGCTGAGCAACGGGTGGGTGCGCCGCGTCTTCGCTGATCGCAAGCCACCGTCGATGATGCCGTTGTCCATTCGGCAAGGATCGAGGCTCTTGCCGCTCTGATTGGCATGAGGCGCAACGGAGCACCGTGGGGGGGATGCTCACACAGAGTCTTCAGGAAGGGCGGCGGCGCGATGTTGCGCTCTACCAGTGCAGGAAAGAAGCACTCAATTCGGCACTTGGCGCATGCAAGCGCACTCGTGCTCGGCGCATCGATCGTCGTCACTCCACTGACCGCCACAGCCGCGGGAGCATCGACACCAGCACCCTCCTTCAGCGCCGTCGGGAGCGCCGAGCAGGTCTACGTCACCGGTCTCGCGCCGTCTGCAAAGATGTCGCTCATCTCCCCGAGGGGGCGGACCGTCTCCACACAGAATGCCGATTCGCTCGGTGGCCTGCTCTTTCGCAACGTGCAGGCGGGTAGCGGCTACCGGGTACTCCTGGACCCGGGCGGTCCAGAGTCGGGTCCGATCACAGTGCACAGCGACCAAGCGGTGCCTTGGGATCCGGGCATCTACGACCAACCGATTTCAGACAACGGCTACTCGTACCTGACCACCCGCGACGGGACGAAGCTCGCCATCGACGTGCACCCGCCGACGAGCCCGGCAGGCGAGCCCGGGCTGCCTGCGGGCACGCCCCTTCCCAATGGTCCTGACTACCTTCCGCCG
>DAIQQK010000041.1:0-23348 GCA_036786835.1 Acidimicrobiales bacterium
CCGGTCGACGTCGAGCGATTTCGGCCGGATCCCGATTTGAGGCGGGAGGACTTCTTCCTTCTTGCCGGGCGCCTGGTCCCGTACAAGAGACCCGAGGTCGCCGTGGCCGCCGCACGCAAGGCGGGTGTGAGGCTGGTCGTCGCCGGAGAAGGCCGGGTCCGCAAGTTGCTCGACACACTTGCGGGTCCGGGAGTCGAGATGCTCGGGGCAGTGAACGATGACACGCTCCTGGAGCTCTACCGGCGGTGCACCGCCCTCGTCTTCCCCGGCGTGGAGGACTTCGGGCTCGTACCCGTCGAAGCTCAGGCCTGTGGGACCCCGGTGGTGGCCTTGAGGGCCGGAGGCAGTCGCGAGACGGTGGTCGACGGTGTCACCGGGATCTTGTACGAACCAGGAGGGGACGAAGTGAGAAGTCTCGCCGCGGTGCTCTCCGGGTTCGACGGCTCGATGTTCGACGCAGACGTAATACGCGAGCACGCAGAGAAGTTCTCACCAGCCGCATTTCGAACGGGGATGGAGCAAGCTGCAGGACGGGTACTGGGTTCGTCGACGGACCCTGCCCCGGGAACCTGAGCGTGCAGGTTCGGTACGTCGATCCTTCGCATCTTCGCCCCGAGGAGCTGTCCTCGTGGGAGGAGCTGGCGGCGCAGGCCGTTCAGCCGAATCCCTGCGCGGAACCGGCATTTGTCATCCCGGCCTCGCGTCACCTCGTCGAGGGGTCGGCCGTGCGGCTCTTGGTGGTCCACGACGGGCCTCGGTGGACGGCGTGTCTCCCGGTGAGAAGAGCCCCGCGCTGGCGTGAACTGCCGCGTGGGTCGGTGAGCGCGTGGCACCACCTCTACTGCACGTCGACGGCCCCGCTGCTCGACGTGAATTGCCCACACGAGGCAGTGGGTCTTCTGCTCGACCATCTCGTGGCGCCAGAGGAGCTCGGTTCGGCACCTCCACGCATCTTCGGGATCGACGAGCTTCCCGAAGGTGCGGCGGCGGAAGCGTTGATCGATGAGGCCTCACGTCGTGGCTTGCCGTTGCTGGTTGCAGACCGTTGGAAGCGGGCAGCGGTACACAAGCGGGAGCACGTGGAGGACTACCTGAGCGGCCTCAGCTCACGCCGCCGGGCGGAACTTCGGCGCCGTCGGAAGCGATTGGCCGAACGGCTCGGCACAGACGTCAAGATGGTTGATCGCTCCGACGACCCGGACGCTGCGGAGGCGTTCCTGACGCTGGAAGCCGCGGGGTGGAAGGGCCGCGCCGGGACCGCGCTGGCATGTAACCCCGATCACGCCGCCTTCTTTCGCTCGATGTGCGAGGGCTTTCGCAGGACGGGACACTTGCACCTATGGTCGCTGGAGAGCGAGAACGGAAGACCCGTGGCGATGGCTTGTCGCCTTCAGTCGATGGACGTGCTCTTCACGTTCAAGATCGCGTTCGACGAGGACTACGCCTCGCTCGGGCCGGGAGTCGCCGCCGAGATGGAGGCTTTGCACGCCTTCCATGAGCGGGAGGACTTGTCGATGATCGATTCCTGCACCGACCCTGCAAACGAGTTGTTGAACGAGTTGTATCCGGACCGGGTGACGGTATGTGACATTGCGATCGGCCTCGGAAGCCCGATCGACAAGTTCCTCCTGTCCCTCTTCCCCCGCGTTCGCGCTGCACGACGACGACTTCTACCGAGTGGTCGTCGGACCGCTCAGCGCACGGACCGAAGGGCGGCTGCGAGGGGAGGGAGCATCTCGTCGTTCCAGGGCTCGTTGTAAGCCCCCGGTCCTTGGCTGCCGCGGCTTGCGCGTAAGGCCACGGCAGCGGAGACGAGGCCGCCGCGTACGTCGGCGTCCCATTGCGCCCACTGACGTCCTCCGACGGCGACTCCGTGAAGTTCAGGCGCTCCTGTCACCACGAGCAAAGCGGCGGCAACGCCGACCGAGCAGCGCAGTCGCCAAGCCACTCGGTCGATCTCCATATGAATGGCATCGATCCCGGCTGGAGCGTCAGAGCGTGCGGAATCCCAGTCGACCACCACCGGAAGGCGACGTCTGCCGAACAACACGTTGCCCGGCCAAAGGTCGCCGTGGCACCACGCGGTGGAGACGGCGGCACCTTCGACAGCCTCCAACGCCAGGGTCAGCTCCTCCTCCGCCGTGCCCTGGCCGACAGCCAACCCACCCCATGTCGAGGCCCACCCCGGTCGTGTCGTGCCGGTCGTGGTGTGCTCGGCCAGCACCTTCGCCACTGACCGGCCCACCGCCCACCCCTCGCCGGCCCGCGTCCTCCACCTCCTGCCCCCCGGGCCGGGGCGCCCTGCGAACCACTCCTCGGCGAGCCACGGGATCCCCGCCGACTCTCCCTTGGCTACGACTCTTGGGACGGCGAAAGGCAGAGGTCCTGGCAGGGCGAGAACGCGCTCCTGCGCATCCCCGAGATTCGCCAGTCTGGAGCGACCTCGCGGTGTGAGCGCGACCCTCAAGGCGAGGGCCGAGCGCTCGTCCTCGACCCGCAAGGTGGCCTGGTCGCAATTGCGAGTGATGATTCCGCGCAGTTCGTAGCGACTCCCTGTCGAATCTGCCAGCTCGGACAGGATCAGATCGGCCCCGGTCGGTCCCGTTGTCTCGACAGACAGCCCGGCTCTGTCCATGAAGCTCCAAAGCAAGCTTCGTGCACGCCAACGGCGCACCCGGCTGACCAAAGTGTTGCCTCCGATGACAGGCCATCCCCGGCGGGTGACCCAGAGAAGATCTTCGGGGCGCGGATAGAGGGCGTAGTCGTAGCCCCGACGCGAGCTGCGGATCGAGCTCACTGCGGCCCCTGGGCCCATGCGCTCTCGTGCATTGGTCCCCTGTCTCTTGCGATCGTCCACGATCACGAGGCCCGAACGCACAGAGCGCAGCGGCAGGCTGCTCCCGTCCCACAAGAGGCCTCGGCCGGGACCCGCGGCGTTGCCGGTGTCACCTGGCTCGGACGGCGGCCGGGCCGTCGGCTCGACAGCCTGACCGATGAGCGTCCCGATCGAACGGGAGACCGCCACAATCTCCGGATAGCGAAGCCTCAGCGCCTCGACGACTGGGGCGGCGACGTCGACTGCGACGACCGGACCACCCGGGTCGACCGGCAGCAACAATTGCCAACCCGTTCCCGTCGTTGCCGGCGCGCTGATCTCCGACAATCGGTTGCCGCTAGCGGCGCGCAGCAACCTGGCACGGTCATGGACGACTTTCCCGACGGCCACGACGTTGACGGTGCGTTTCGCGTCGTTCACAGGATCGGCGCTGCGCGTCCCGGGTTCCTGAAGCAATCGCACTTCGACTCTGTCGATCGACCGCCGAAGGAGCAGCAGAGCGCGCTCGTACGCGTGAGTGGTGGCCGGTGGCCGCTCCTCGGGAGCACCTGCGTCGACCACGGCTACCTCTTCTGCCAGCTGCACCCGCTCGAGATCAGAGGCCGTCTGCCGGACCAAGGCCGCTCTGCGCGCGGGATCTCCGCCCGTGACGTTGAGAACACGGGTCAGCGAGCGCCGCCGGACGCGCCGCGCTCCTGCAGCTCGTGCGATGCCTCGCATCGTCGAACGCAGATCAGCCGTAGAGTCGAAGCGCCCAGAGCCTTGGGCATCGAACCAGCCGGCCTCTGCCAGGTCCACGACGTCGGCGAGCCGAACTCGTCCGGCGCTCGAGACCCTCAGCAGGACGAGGTCTTGCCAGCCCTTCTGCGTCATGCGTGCGCGGTCGGCACCGCCACCGAGCATGCCCACCTGGAGCGCAGTCAACCTGATCGCATCCACCCCGCCGGCGCGGATGGACACGAGTCTGAAATTGTGCTCGTCGGACGATGCCTCACCGTCCGAGCGCGTGCGCCTCACCAAGAACATGCCGCCGGTGACCAACCTCGCGACGATGCCGTCGGCGGCCCACTCGGGTGCCGCCAGCTCGAGCACGGGGCTCTTGTCCCTCCTCCAGTCGGGCGCGGCATCGGCGAGCTCCGACATGAGCGGTCCGACTGCCGTTGCGACCGACTCCCGAGAGGCGGCGTGGTCCGAAGCCCATGTTGCCTCTCGGGCCAGAGCAGCGCCCCACTCCTGTGCCGAGCCACCCTCGGCGGCTCTGCAAGCAGCAAACGCGATTCCTGCCGGAATCGCGTTGTCGGAAGCGATCGCCAGGACTTGTGCGAAAGGAGCCTCAGCCGGGTCCAGACCGAGGCTCGATTCGAGCAGTCGACGTACCAGCGTCAGCGCCGCTTTAGTCAAGACCGCGACGGATAGGCTCGGCCCGCGTGGGGCCGCCCGTCACCCTCCGACCTGGCGCCCTCCCGACGGGTTTGGTGATGCACCCGAGCATTATGCTGCCGCTTCGAGTCGTCTGGCGGGAGCTGTTGGACCAGTTGGCCCACATGACGGCTACTCCCTCAGAGCGAACGAGGCACGCGCTCGATGCCTTTCTACTCGCGGCCGCGGCGGGACAGATCCTCGAGGACGCTGAACAACCCGACCACTTGCGAGCTCAGCGCGCCCTGAGGGCGGCTCGCGAAGGCCGGCTTCCAGAGATGCGGATCGTCTCAGGTCTGGCGGGTGTGGTCGCTGCCTCCGAGCCTCGGCTTCCGCGACCCCGGCTGACCTCGGCGGTCCGGTGCGCCCTCGGTCTGGCGGACGATCTAGCCGGTTGGGTGGCATTCGGCGCCGGCCCGGCTCCTGAAGTCATGATCGCCTCGGCCGAGACTGTGTCGCCTGCGCGCCTCGGTTCGCTCCGGGACGAGGTCGTTCGCGTGCCTACGTGCTTTCGGACGTTCGACCAGAGGCCCGAGGACATCGCTGAACTGGCGACTCGGCTTGGTGAGCTCGAACCCCCCGTTCGCGTCGTCGGCATTCGCACCTCGGGGAGTTACTTGGCCCCACTCATGGCCGCCTACCTGGCAGCCTCTTCCAGCTCCCCCGTCCGATGGATGACCGTTCGTCCGGGAGCTCGCTTGTCGGCGGCCAAGCGGCACGCGCTCGCCGGCGCGGGGAGCTTGATCGTGGTCGACGATCCACCCGACAAGGGAGTGGTCCTGACGCAAGTGGTGGACGACCTGTCGCGTGCGACCGGCACCAAAGCCGTGTGCGCAGTGTCGCTTCTGTGCTCGAGTCCCGATCTTCCCCCCGGCTCGGCGACGCTGCCCTGGGAGGACTGGCACGTCGCACGTCTGCTCGGGCGACGGCGCGTCGACTCCGTAGTGACGGCTGCCATCGAAGGCGCGAGCATTCTCACCGACCGCGGGATTGTCGCGGTCGACCACGGCGGTGTGCGCGAGGTGGTGTTGCGGTCTCCTGCGTCTGCCAAGCGCGGGCATGCAGCCGTCGTGCTCGACGTGAGTGTCGACCACCCCTCGGGGGGTCTGGCCGTCGCCGCGGTGAGGGCACAGGCCGTGGGTCTCGGCTACCTGGGCAGGGATTCCCTCGTGGCGGCCGAGCGCGTGCCGAGCTTCATCGCTCCCGTTTACGGCCTTGCAGACGGGATCCTCGTGCAAGCGGAGCTGGACGAGGAGGACCGGCTGCGCTCTCTGAACCACAAACAAGCCGATGTCGTTGCGGATTACGTCGCCGAGCGCTCGCGGGTCATGGCGATCGACGCCGACCCGAGTCCCGTGCTCGCAGGCCGGTGGCCCGTCTGGGAATGGATGAGCAGAACGTTGGTCGAGCCGTACGGACGTTGGTGGCCGGCCGCGCGCCCGCTCACCGCCCGGCTTTCCCTGAGCATCGTGCGTTCGGACCGTCCTGTAGCTCTGGACGGTCGTACCGGGTTCGATCAGTGGTTCGCCGCCCGGGACGGCTCGGTGCGCAAGGTCAACTTCGCCGACACCCCGTCACGAACCGAGCTTGCGTGTTTCGACCCCGTTTACGACCTCGCAGACGTCGCTGCGACCGAGGGACGCGACTCGGAGCAGCTGGCTGGGGCTCTTCGGAGTCGCTACGAGGAGCGGACCGGGGAGGTAGTGGACGGGGAGAGATGGCTCCTCTATCGCCTTCTTCACTATCTCGAACGTCGCGCGCAGGCGGCGGCATCCGGGCGCAAAGTGCAAGTTGCGCCGGCCCAAACGATCATGAAGGTCGACGACGCGATGGCACGAGCCATTCAGGGCTACTACGCGGAACGATTCTTCTCGGGCCTGGAGCCGGGGGAGGGCCCCTTGTGCGCGATCGATGTCGACAACGTTCTCGAGACCCGATGGCTCGGGGTTCCCGCCACCTCACCCGTCGGGGCCCTGGCCTTGCGGGCTCTCACGGTCCACGGGTATCGCCCGGTTCTCGTCACCGGGCGTTCCCTGATCGAGGTCACCGAGAGGTGCGCGGCGTACCGGCTCGCGGGGGCGGTGGCGGAGTACGGATCTGTGGTCTACGTACCCTCGAGCGCACCCGATCCGCTCGTCGATGCGGAAGGATTGGCGACACTTGAAGAGGCGGCGGCCTCCCTCGGACCCGAGGTGCACCGCGACCCCACCCACGAATGGTCACTTCGGGTCCATTCCCTGGAGTCGGGAAGCCTCCTGGGGGTGCCGGCGCAATCTGTGTCTCACCTGCGTGGTCTGGACGTGCTCCCCGGCAAGTATCAGACCGATTTCGTGGTCCACGGGATCGACAAGGGGAGGGGACTGGACCGACTCACAGAGCTTCTCGGTGGGCCGGTCGCTCTCGCCGTGGGGGACGACACACCTGACTTGCCGATGTTGGCTCGGGCGGAGCATGCGGCGGCTCCCTCCGATGCCTCTCCCGCACTGGAGCATGCCGCACGTCTATCGCGGCGCCCCGGACCCTTCGGCCTTCTCGACGCCGTAGAAGACTTGCTCGGACACGATCCGTCACGCTGTCGGTCGTGTCGGCCGGCGCGGACCGACCGCCGGGCGGCTGCGGTTCAGGCGGCACTCTTCGCGCTCGGGGGTGGGCGAGCCGAAAAGCTCGCCGGCCTCGCGCTCCTGGCCCGGGCCGTGGCGCGTGCCGGGAGGGCCCGCCCCGGACGGGTCCGCTGAGCCAGTGCTCTCAACCGAAGTCCTCACCGAAATCTCGAGTGCGGAGGCCATCAGGTCCGAATGGTCCGAGCTCGCCGACGCCGCCGACGCGCGGGCCCCGTCCTACCCGTGGTGGTGCTTGCCATGGTGGAGACACCTCGGCCGAGGACGTCCGCTCATAGTGACGGTGAGAGAGGACGGTCGCCTCGTAGGCCTCGCACCTTTTCATCTCGTGCAGGTGGGTCCTGCGGGCATCGTCAGGATGCTGGGTCACGCGATCGGATCGGTGAGCCGGGTTCTGTCATTGCCAGGGCGCGAAGAGGACGTGGGTCGCATCGTCTGGGCGACGGCCCTGAGCCGGTCCGGACGGTTGCTGCAGCTTCTGCAGTACGAGGCTCGGGAGGTCGACGCGATCAAGGCTCTGTCCGCGCCCCACCGTCTCTACGAGTCCGAGGTCTGCCCGACGATCGACTCGACTCGTCCCGCACCCGCCCTTGAGGGCAAGCGGCTCGCGAGGATCCTTAGACGCGCCGAGAATGCGCTTGCCCGTGACCAGATCTCGTTCCACTCGAACGTGATCACCGCACGTGACGGACTCTCCGAGAGCCTTCCCGCCATGGCCGAGTTGGTATCGGCCGCCGAAGCCGCCCGTCCCCTCGGGAACCTGTTCTCCGACGCACAAGGCGATTTCACCGCGGATCTGCTCGCGGAGGCTGCCGACGCAGGCAGGCTGAGGCTCCATCTCGGATGGGTGGGGACTCAGCTCGCCGCTTTCCATGCCGGATTGTTGGGACGGCGGTCGGTCGGGTTGTGGGGACACAGGACCCACCCGTCCATGCGTGACTACTCCCCCGGTCACCTCAACATCAGGGCGGCACTCGACAGCTCGCGTCACGAAGGTATCGAGGAGGTGGACCTGTTCCCCGGGAACGACCCCTATAAGCAACTCTGGGCGGACGGCTCTTACCGGACGCTCACGGTATTGGGCGCCCGATCCCGCGTGGCACTGACGGGCGAGCGGTTGGCGCTGTCGGCCCGCAGCCGGCTCAGGTTGCGGAAACGCGTCGTCTAGACATGCGCTTGCCCAGGCTGCGTCCCGCAAAAGGAGTCGGATCTCCGGCCACCGCGTCGAGCTTCGCCACGGGTGCGGGTGTCATGGTCGCCTCGCGTTACGTGGTGGCGGTTCTGGGGTGGTCCGGGACCATCCTGATCGTCCACCGCTTGAGCACTGCCAGCTGGGGGGCTTACTCCCTCATCTTCTCGGTCCTGGGGATCGTCGGGCTCTTGTCCGAGCTGCGCATAGGACGCGTCGTCATGAGGCAGCTGGCGAACGCTGGAGATCAGCTCGGGTCGATGCTGAGCAGCTACGTCACCTTCCGGTTCCTCATCGGCATAGCGGCGTACGCGGTCGCGGTGCTCTTCATGCTGATCGGTCGCTACTCGAGCCAGATTGTCTTTGGCGCGTTGGTCGCCGGCGCAGTCCTTCTGGTGGCCTCGATCGGCACCGCCATCGACGTTCTGTTCACGGCGAAGCTTTGGATGCGATCGATGGGGGCCGCAATGGTCGCCGGCCAGGCCGTGCAGCTTCTCCTAACCGTCGCTCTCTACGTCGGGGGGACGCACAGCATCGTGCTGTTCTGCATACCGGCCGTGATCTTCGAAGTCGTCGCCCTGATATGGCGACTGCACCGTCTGCCGCGCGACATAGGGCTGCGCTGGAGAGTCGACCTCACAGCGTGGCGCGAATGGATCCGAGAGGTGGCTCCTCTCGCCATCGGCGGGGCGCTCGTGAGCATCTACCTTCGCATAGACACCGTGATGCTCTCCCAGCTGCGCAACCTGAACGCAGTGGGCCTGTACTCGATCGGATACAAGTTCTCCGACCTCGTTGCCGCTCTACCGGTTGCGCTCAGCGGAACTCTTCTCGCGACCCTCGCCGGACTGTGGCCCGACGACGAGGCGGCCTTCGCCGCGGCCCTCCAAAAGGCGATCGTCTTTCTCTCGATGGCAGCTGCGGGGGTGGCGGTCGAGTTCGCGTTCTTCACCCGGCCGGCGATCGGGCTCCTCTACGGGGCTCGCTACGAAGTAGCAAGCCTGGCGACCAAGGGACTCGTGCTGGCCGTGCTCATTGCGTTCTTCTCCAACCTCTTCTTCACGGCACTGGTCGCCGTCCGGCGCAACCGCCTGTACCCGATCGCCGCACTGGTGGGACTGCTCGTGAACGTGGGTCTCAACCTCGCACTGATCCCTGTTTGGTCCTACAACGGTGCGTCCCTCGTGACGGCGATCACGGAGGTAGTCGTGCTGGTGATCCTGGCTTTCGGGGCTCGAAACCTTCCGGGGCTCCGCCCGCTGCCATGGGTCCCGCTGGGACGGATCGCGGTTGCAGGTGTCCTTGCAGCAGCAGTCGCTCTCTTGCGCGCCTTCATGCCCTGGGAACTGGCCGGTGTGATCTCCCTGGTTACATACGGTCTTCTTCTCGGCGTGCTGAGGGCCGGAGGGAATCTCGTCGAGTGGCCCCCGCGGATCGTCCCGTGGCCATCGAGGCTGCGCCCGCCGAGACCGGACGTGGAGGAGCCCTCCGAGTCCTAGCCACCCACCTCGTCCAGCTGTGTGTCGGGCCACGATCCGGGAGAGCGCGCGAGGTGGTACGCGAGGCGGAGTCGTCGCTGTCCTGGCCACATGTTGAGTCGAGGCAGCCGGAAGCGATCCATCCCCTTAATCACCCGGCCGTTCAAGAAGCTGTACGCAGCCTCGTATCCTGCTTCTTCGACAGCAGCGCGGGCGTCTCGGTCATAGTGACCATAGGGATAGGCGAAAAGGTCGACTCGCGTCCCGACGAGGTCTTCGAGCTCGCTTCGCGACCCGACTACCTCGTCGGCCCTCACGTCCGCTGGCGTTCCTGCGAGCGACCGGTGGGTCCGGGTGTGAGAGGCGATCGTGAAACCACAATCGGCCATCTCTTTGACCTCGTCCGGCGTCATGACACGTGCTGCGCCCGGCCACCACGGCGGGTCCTGACCCAGCGCAGAGCTCACCGTGAACACCGTGGCGGGAACGTCGAGGTCGAGCAACACGGCCATGGCGTAGTGGTGAACGCCCGCCAGGGAGTCGTCGAAGACCACCGCACAGAGTCCGTCGAGGTCCCCGCCCTCCCGGAACGTTCTTGTGAGCTCCTCGAGGCTCACCATCCGCAGGCCGGCCCGCCGCGCCATGACGAGTTGACGGCGCATCTGCGAGGGGCTCACGTAATAGTCGGTGGTGTTCGCCGGGTCCTCGCCTATGTCGTGATAGGCGAGCACGAGGGCTCCCTCGGTCCCTGCCCTCGAGCCCAGCAGCACGCTCAACGTGGCAGGGATCTCGCGGAGCCTGCTGGCCTTCGGCACCTTCAATTCTCCGCTCGGGTCAGTTCCTCGTAGAGCGCGAAGTAACGCTCTCCCACGCGCTCGGAGGACATCTCCTGCGCACGAGTTCTGGCAGCTCTGCCCAGCTGGTCACGGCGCCCGGGATCCTGCACCAAAGTGGAAAGAGCGAGGAGAAGATCATCAGGCCGGTTCGAGGCCGGCACGTCTCCGGCCCCGCCTGCGAGCATCTCGTCTCCTCCGGCCTCCGGACCTGCCACGCATGCAAGACCGCACGCCATCGCTTCGAGCAAGCTGTTCGACATTCCCTCGCGTCGGGAGGGGAGCACGAAGATGTCTGCGGCCCACAGATATTTCTCGACACACTCGACCGCGCCGGTGAAGACCACCTTGTTCCCCAAGCCGAGTCTCCTCACCTGTTCGTGAAGCTCCTCCTCCGACGAGTCTGGCCCCGAGCCCTTGCCGAGGACGTAGAGCCGAGCTCCGGCCCCCGAGCTGGGCAGGTGGGAGAAAGCGTCGATCAAGCTGTCCACGCCTTTGGAAGCGCGCAAGTGCCCGGAGTAGACGACAGCCACCACCCCTTCTGGAATCCCGATTTCCGCGCGTGCCCGAGCTCGTTCCTGTGTCGTCGGAGGGCGGAATCGTTGCGTGTCGACGGGCACGCCTATCCGCTCTATCTTGTCGATCCCCAAGGAGCGCAGCTCCTTTTCGATTGCACTCGTCAGCGCCACGTGGTGGCACCGTTTCAGGGCACGCCGGCGGACAGCCCGCTGCGCACGCCGGATCGGATCCCTGGCAGGTCCGAGCGTGTCGGTTGCATCGCCGAGTCCGGCCCAGATCATTACCGTGCGCCCGCCGAGCCGAGCAAAGACAGCTCCAAGCGCATAGTCGGGGTACATCACGACTTCGACCATCGCGATGCCGCGCCGGTGCGCAGCGAGCCAGAGCGCGAAAGTGACGACGGATGCCTTGTCGGCCGCCGACCCCCAACCCGGTGGGTTGACGCGCTGTACGGGCACGCCGCGCACGACCTCGCGACGCGGCCAGTTGAGTTGCCTTCGCCTCGTGAGCACCAGCGCGCTCACGCCGCGTGCGAGCAGGTCCTCCGCTTGCTGGCGAGATTGACGGCTGGTCCCTCCGCCCGTGGGATCGAAGTCCGGCACGACGACGGTGACCGTGCGGGTCATAGGCGGCTGCCAGGAACCGTCCTCGACCCTTCTCGAGTGGAGCACGACGCGATGCTAAGTGACTTCGAATCCGCCCTGAAGACTCTGCCGACGGGTGCCGCGGCTTTGGCTTAGAACCAAACCAGCTGAATGACGCCCGAGTGCCGGAAGCTGAGAGTCGAGCTCGCGATCCACACCGAGACCGTCTTGCTCGATGCACCTTCACCGGAGGAGTTGGAAGCACTGACGTCGTAGCTGTGGGCACCCGCTGGGACGTTGGGGTCCCGGAAACTCGTGGTCCCGTTCGTCGAACCGATCTTCTTGCCGTCGCGGTAGATGTTGTAGGCCTGTGCGCCGGTCGAGCCGTCCCACGCCAAGCTCACCGAGCTCCCCTTGACTGCAGCTTTGAGGTTTGTCGGTGCGGCGGGAACGGCAGAGGTGGTCGAGGTGGTCGAAGAGGACGAGGAGGACGAGGAGGACGAGGTGCCGGAAGAGGACGAGGTGCCCGACGGGCTGCCGGAAGATGTGCTGGCCGACTGAGAGCCGGCCGAGGAGGGGCCGCTGGTCAGGCTTCCGGAGGAGGTGCCGCCGGAGGGAGTGACGGACGAGCCGCCGCTCGGCGAAGCGCCACCCGAGCTGTTGGCGCCAGGGGCCCCGGCTGCGCCCGCAGCCTCAGTCTCGAACGCCTGGAGCGTCGCAGGCTTGGGAGCCCCGTTCGAGTGGTACAGCCCGAAATCGCCGTCACCGGAGGTCGCGTCGTCCTGCCAGTTGTATATGAACAGCGGGCCCGTCCAGCTGTACGAACGAGCAGATGCGAACGCCTGGTTGATCTGCGAAGCGAGCGAGGCATCCGTGCAGGAAGCCGGGTAACCGCCGTCCGTACCTGTGGGGCAGCCGAACTCTGTGAGCCAGATCAGCTTGTTGCCGTCGCCGTTGTTGACCATGATCTGGTGCAGCTGCGACAGGAAGCTCCAAGGGTTCCAGCTGTCCGAAGTTTGAGTCGGATTGTCGGGATAGCTGTAGGGGTGCATGTTCATGGCGTCGAAGTAGCCGTGCGCACCCGCTTGGTACATCGCGGTCAGGTAGTTGTACGGCTCGTTGGCGCCTGAGCCCGTACCGAGTCCGGCTGTCAACACCGTTGCGGACGGATCAGCCGCCTTGATCGATGTGTACGTCGACTGGAGAATCTGTGTGTACGCCGTCGCGGTGATGCAGTACTCGTCGCAGTTGGGCTCGTTCAGGACTTCATAGGTCTCCACGCCCAACGGCTTGAGCCTTGCCACGGCCTGTGTGCCGAAGGACGAGAAGGCTGAAGCGGTCAATGAGGTCGTCCAGGCTTGGAGAACAGCGTCGACGTTCATGCCTGCGGCTTCGGCCATTTGGATGAGCGTGTCGTTGCGGAAGTCCCCCGGCGTGTCGACTCGCAGCCAGCTGACACCGTCGGCCTTCATCGTGGAGATCACGGCGGACTGTTGTGAGGCGCTCATTCCTGCGAACTGACCCTCGAAGACCGCTCCCGGGGAGATGCCGGCCGGGACGCCGCTCGTGACGATCCTCGCCGAGGCAGCCGATGCGGTGGACGTCGAAGACAAGAGGAACGGCGTGGTCGTGACGGCTGCAAGGGTCAGTGCTGAGAAGCCACCTCGCAGGCTCAAGAGCCTCGAAAGTCCGTTCCGGCCCATCTCCGTCTCCCCCTCTCAGAGAGACCGGGCCTGCGCGCGCGGCTACGGAGTTCTCACCCCGCCCATTCGGCAGCCCGGCTGGCTCTCTGAGCCCCGTGGCTTTGCGTCCCCTCCTCGCGGAGGGTTTGCCTTTTCGTGTTGCCTGCTTGCGCTCAGTTTGGGAACGCTTGCACTAATGGATATCGGCACTCTGGGGGGTGCTCTTGAGGCCCTTGGTCACATTGAGTGAGTGTTTTGAGAGAGTGTTGTGACGGATGAACGAGGGGTGTGGAGGAACCTTGCGCTCGTTCGTTAAGGGCGCCGGATCGACCGGCTCAGGGCTGTCGCGGGCTCAGGGCTCTTGTGGGCTCAGGGCTCGGGCTCGAACCGGTACCCGACGCCACGGACGGTACGGATCCAGCCGGGCCGGTCAGGGTTCGATTCGATCTTGCGGCGGATCCGCCGGACGTGCTCGGTGACGGTTCCGTCGTCCTGCCAGTCCGAGGATGAGCCCCACACGTGTTCGAGAAGCTGCTGGCGGGTGAAGACCTGCCGGGGCGAGCGGGCCAGGAATGCGAGCAGGTCGAATTCCTTGGCTGTGGTCGGGACGAGCTTCCCGTCGACCGTGATCTCCCTCGACAGCACGTCGATCGTGAGGTTGCCGAACGACATCGTGGGCCCCTCTGAGGGGGCGGAGCCTCGATCGAGCCTCCGCAGGACCGTGGCCACACGGGCGGCCAGCTCCGCCGAAGAGAAGGGCTTCACCACGTAGTCGTCGGCCCCGAGGCGCAAGCCCAGCACCCGGTCGGATTCGGCGTCGCGTCCCGACAGCAGGATCACCGGCACGTTGCTCGAGCGCCTTATGGCGGAGAGGATCTCGAAGCCGTTCTCCCCGTCGAGCATCACGTCGAGGATCACCAGGTCCGGGCGCTTGCCTGAGATGGCCTCCATCGCCTCGGAGCCCGTGGCGGCACGGTCGGCCTGGTAGCCCTCTGCCTCGAGCAGTCGACTGACCATGCTTCGGACATCAGCATCGTCGTCGATCACGAGCAGGCGGGCGTGCGGCTTCGTGAGGCTCGCGCTCCTGACTGCTGTCGCTGTGTCGGCCGCCATCGGAACCTCTTCCCTCCTCTAATCCTCTTCTTCTATTTCTTCTATGAATCTCGTCACGGGGGCGGGGAAAACTGAGCGGAAATCGCGTGGAACGGGGCAAATTCCCGAGTTGGAGCTCGGTGCGGGTGATCCCAGGCACGTGACGACTTGGTGTCGCACGTGTCCGCCTCGCTACCATGCGCCCGAAATGCCAACAGCGAACCACCGAAAGATCCCAGGGGCGACGGTTGCCCGGTTACCCGTGTACCAGCGGATCCTGCTCGAGCTGGTGCGCGGCGGAACCACCACCGTGTCCTCGGAGCAGCTCGCCGAGATGGCGAGGGTTAACGCCTCGAAGGTCCGAAAGGACCTGTCCTTTCTCGGTTCGTTCGGGACCCGTGGTTCGGGTTACGACTCGGAGTACCTCCTTTCGCAGATCGACCGGGAGCTGGGTCTCGACGGCGACTGGCCGGTCGCGATCGTGGGCATGGGAAACCTGGGAAGGGCGCTCGCCAACTCGCCCGGCTTCAGCTCTCGGGGCTTTCGCGTCTGCGGCCTGTTCGACATCGAACCTTCTCTCGTGGGCCGCCGGGTACGAGGTTCGGACATTCACCACCTCGACGACTTCGAGGAGATGGCGAAGGCGGATCCTCCGAGGATCGGGGTGATCGCCACCCCGGGGGCCACGGCACAGGACGTCGCCGACCGTATGGTGCGAGCCGGGGTGGGCTCGGTCCTCAACTTCGCCCCTCGTGTGCTCACGGTTCCGCCACACGTGATTCTTCGCTACGTGGACCTCTCCATCGAGCTCCAGGTGATGAGCTTCTACCTGTCGCATCACGATCACCCCGACACGGCGGAGGCCTCATCGCCGTTGCCGCACGTCGTGGGCCTGAGCCCCACCGGGCCTGCCTAGATCGGCCGAGCTGGGCTGCTTGGTGGCCCTGCCTGGCGCAGCGTGCGCCGGACCGGCATCCTTGTGAGTGATGTCTGTGGTCGTCGTCGGCCTAGAACAACCGCGTACCCCCCTCGACCTGCTCGAAAGGGTGACGATTGGGGACGAGAGCCTCGGCAAGGCGTTGCGGGCTCTCCGGGACCGCCGGAACCTCTCCGAGGTGGTCCTACTCTCGACCTGCCTGCGCACCGAGCTCTACGCCGTGGTCGAGCGGTTCCACGAGGGAGTCTCGGACCTCCAGGAGTTCCTGGCCTCGACCGCCGCCACGACGCCCGACTCCATCGCCGAGCACGCGAGGGTCCAGTTCGACGACGACGTGACGGTCCACCTCTTCGAGGTGGCAGCAGGCCTTCGATCGGCGGTCCTCGGCGAGACCGAGGTCCTCGGCCAGGTGCGCCGGGCGGCAGAGCGAGCTGAGTCCGAGAAGGCAGCGGGTCCCGTGCTCTCGGGCCTCTTTCGAGCCGCGGTTCAGGCGGGGAGAAAAGTGCGCTCCTCGACGGCCATAGCCCGCGGCTCGACCTCCCTCTCACACGTGGCCGTGGAGGTTGCCGGCTCCCACCTGCGCGGATCGCTCGTGGGCAAGCGGGTCGCTGTCGTCGGTGCCGGCGAGATAGCCGAGGGGGTCGTGTCGGCGCTCTCGAGGCATCGGGTCGAGGAGATCGTCGTGGCGAACCGGACGCTCGAGCGCGCAGAGGCCCTCGCGGCGACCGTCGGTGGCAGGGCTGAGCCGCTCGAGAGCCTTGCGCAGGTGATCGGCGGAGCAGACGCCGTGATCGTGACGACCTCGGCCCCGGTGCCCTTGCTCGACGTCGACCTGATCGAGCGGGCCACCTCTGGCGAAGACGCTCGCTCGCCCGAGCGCCTTGTGATCGTCGACATGGGCATGCCGCGCAACGTCGACCCGTTCGCGAGCGAGCTCGACCAGGTCACACTGCTCGACATAGAGGACCTGAACGCCCATGCGGAGCTCGCCCTCATCGGCAGGCAGGGGGAGCTCGCAGCAGCCCGCCGCATCGTCGCTCACGAAGTCGGCCGCTACCGGGCAGAAGAGCGCGCAAGGGGCTCCGCCCCGCTCGTGGCGGCGCTTCGTCAGAGGCTCGAGGAGCTCGTCGGATCCGAGCTCGAGCGTCATCGCTCCCGCCTCGCGGCGCTCGGCGAGACCGAGCGTACTGAGGTCGAGGCGCTCGTCCGCGACGTCCTCGCGAAGCTCGCGCATCCCCCGACGGTGGCGCTCAAGGAAGCGGCCGGAACCGCGCGCGGGGAGCGGCTCGTGGAGGCACTGCGGACGCTGTTCGACCTCTGAGATCAGAGGTGACGGTGAAGCTTCCACGCGTGCTGCGGGTCGCGACGCGTGGCTCGCCCCTCGCTCTCATCCAGGCGGCGAGGGTGGTCGAGCTGATCTCGGGCATCCACGGCTCGCCTCGGTGCGAGACGGTCGTCGTGCACACGTCGGGAGACAAGGCGCCGGACGCACCCATCGAGCGCCTCGGCGGGCGCGGTGTCTTCGTGAAGGAGGTGTCGGCTGCCGTCGCCGAGGGTCGGGCCGACATCGCGGTGCACTCGGCAAAGGACATGCCATCGGGGGAGGAGCCAGGCCTGGAGCTGGCTGCCGTTCCTGAACGCATCGACCCCCGTGACGCGCTCGTCGGCAAGAGCCTCGAGGACCTGCTTCCGGGAGCCTGCGTCGCGACTGGTTCCGTCCGACGCCGTGCGCAGCTGGCATGGCTGCGACCGGACCTTTCCTTCGCACAGCTGCGGGGGAACATGGCGAGGCGCGTGGAGGTCGCCGAGACCGTCGGCGCGGGAGTGCTGGCCGTCGCAGCGCTGGAGCGACTGGGACTGCGAGGTCGCGTGGCAGAGGTGCTGGATCCTGCGACGCTTCTCCCTCAGGTCGGGCAAGGTGCGTTGGCCGTCGAGTGCAGGTCGTCCGACACCGCACTGATAGAGATGCTCGGCGAGATAGACGACGGGATCGCTCATGCAGCCCTGAGAGCCGAGCGATCCTTCCTCGCAGCCTTGGGCGGTGGTTGCTCGCTCCCGTGTGGAGCCCTCGCCACTCCCTGGAGCTCGGGGACACGACCGGGCGGCAAGGTCGAGAAGATCGAGATCCAAGGGATGCTCGCAAGTCGCGACGGCCACATCCTTCTCCGACACAGCTGCGAAGGAGAGGACCCGGACGATGTGGGCGCACGGTTGGCCGAGGAGATGCTCGCCAGGGCGGGCGGGCGCTTCATCGCGGACTGGAGCACCGATTGACGGTCTATCTGGTGGGAGCGGGTCCCGGTGATCCGGGCTTGATCACGGTCAGGGGCGCGCAGCTGCTCTCGCAGGCAGACGTGGTGATCTTCGACCGGCTCGTTCCGACTGCCTTGGTCGACCTCGCGCCTGCGAGCGCCGTTCGGATCGACGTCGGCAAGCGACCGGGTGAGGGCCAACAGCACAGGCAGGAAGAGATAAACGATCTGCTCGTCCTGCACGGCAGAGAAGGCAAGCGAGTGGTGCGGCTGAAGGGCGGCGACCCGTGCGTCTTCGGCAGAGGTGGCGAAGAGGCGGAGGCCCTGTCGGCGTCGGGTGTTCCTTTCGAGATCGTCCCGGGCGTGAGCTCGGCTTTCGCAGTGCCGGCGGGTGCCGGCATCCCTGTCACGCACCGCGGCCTGGCGAGAGCGGTGACGGTCGTGACCGGCCACGTGGGTGAGGATGGATCCGGGGGCTCCGAGTCGCCGGCACGGCAGAGCGACTCCGACGAAGTCGATCGCGTCGACTGGGAGGCGCTCGCCCGCGCGCGAGGGACCCTCGTGATCATGATGGGGATGCAAAAGCGCGCCGAGATCGCCCACCTGCTTATCGAGGGTGGCCGATCCCCGGCCACTCCCGTCGCTGTGATCCACCGGGGCACCACGACCGACCAGCGCGCGGTGCGCACCGACCTCGCCGGGCTTGCAAGCGTCGAGCTCGGAGCTCCTTCGATCATCGTGGTGGGGGAGGTGGCCGCACTGAACCTGGGCGGAGCGCGCGAACCCGAGCCGTCCCTTCCGCTCGCGGGGCTCAGCGTCATCGTCACGCGTGCCCGGTCTCAGTCACGTGGGCTCTCCTCTGCTTTGTCACGCGCAGGAGCCCGCGTCATTGCTCTGCCTGTCATCGCCATCGCGGATCCGGCCGAGGGTGGAGAGGCCATGCGTCGTGCAGCGGATCTCGTTGGCGCGGACGGCTACGAGTGGGTCGTGTTCAGCTCCGCGAACGCTGTGGAGCGCTTCGCCTCGGTCCTCGGAGAAAACGCCTTCGGGCGCGCAAGGCTCGCAGCAGTGGGAGAGGCGACGTCGGCGGCTCTTCACGCGCGTGGCTTCGAGGTCGCGCTCGTTCCTGAGTCTGCGAACGCGCAGTCACTCGCCCGAACGATGCCTGCGAACGACGGGGGAGGTCCTGGGCGAGTCCTGTTCCCATGCGCCGCCGGAGCTGGCGAGGCATTCGTCGAGCGGCTTCGGGAAAAGGGGTGGCAGGTCGACGCTGTCGAGGCGTACCGCACTGTGGCAGCCGGGCCGTCGGACGGCGCGACCGAGGAAGCCCTGGCTGAGGCAGCGACGGCCGACGTCGTCACCTTCGCGTCGCCTTCGGCTGTGCGCTTCTACCTCGAGGCGACAGGGCGGGTCGTGCCTCCGGTCGTCGCTTGCATCGGGGCCGTGACCGCCAGGGCGGCTGCAGCTGAGGGGCTCCAAGTGGACGTCGTTGCCGACGAGCAGACTGATGACGGCCTTGTGAAGGCCTTGGTGGCGCACCGGATGCAGCGTCGGGGGGGCTGAGGGCGTTTCGGTGCGATCGAGGGCCGGGATGGGCAGGCCGGTACTCTTGGAGCGTGGACAGCCTTCACTCGGGTCCGCTTTCCCCGGGATTTCCCGTGCGACGCCTGCGACGACTGCGTCGCACGGCGGCCCTTCGCAGGATGGTGGCGGAGACGACACTCGGCGTCGACGACCTCGTCGCTCCACTCTTCGTGAGGGCGGGGATCGACGAGCCCCTCCCCATCCCCTCGCTTCCCGGGCACTCCCAGCACACCCTCGGCTCGCTCGTGACCGAGGCGAAGCGTCTGTCCTCTTTGGGGATCCCGGGGCTGGTGCTCTTCGGGGTGCCGGCGTCCAAGGACCCGACGGGATCGGCGGCGTGGGACCCCGACGGCATCTCACAGGTGGCGCTGTCCGAGCTTCGTGCTGCGCTCGGCGACCAGATCGTCCTGATCGCGGACCTCTGTCTCGACGAGTACACCGACCACGGGCATTGCGGCATCCTCGACGCGGCCGGAGAGGTGGACAACGACAAGACGTTGGAGCTCTACCAAAAGGTGGCCCTCGCTCAAGCGACGGCGGGAGCACACGTGGTCGCGCCGAGCGGGATGATGGACGGTCAAGTCGGGGCCATCCGGTTCGCGCTGGACGGCGCCGGCCGCTCGGACGTGGCCATACTCGCCTACGCCGCCAAGTACGCGTCGGCCCTCTACGGCCCGTTTCGCGATGCGGTCGACGTCCGGATCGCGGGGGGTGGTGACCGGCGGGGGTATCAGCAGGACGTTCGCAACCGCCGCGAGGCGATGGCAGAAGTCGCCCTGGACGTGGCCGAGGGCGCGGACATGGTCATGGTGAAGCCGGCTCTTGCGTACCTCGACGTCATCTCCGAGGTCTCTTCGCGCGTCGATGTGCCGGTCGCCGCGTACCACGTGAGCGGCGAGTACGCGATGGTGAAGGCCGCCGCCGAGCGTGGCTGGATCGACGGCGAAGCCGTCGGTCTCGAGCACCTATTTGCGATCAAGAGAGCAGGTGCCGCGACGATCCTCACCTATTTCGCAGCCGAAGCGGCCGAGCTGCTCGGTGAGTGACGACTCGAACGCGGCCTGGTTCGACCGAGCCCGCCGCACGATCCCCGGAGGAGTCGACTCACCCGTAAGGTCGTTCGCCGCGGTCGGAGGTACTCCTTACACCGTCGTCAAGGGCCGGGGTCCCTATGTCTGGGACGTCGAGGGCCGCCGATACCTGGACATGGTCCAGTCCTACGGGGCCGTCCTCCTCGGCCACGCACATCCGGCGGTCGTCGAGGCGGTTTCCTCTGCCGCCGGCCGGGGCACGACGTTCGGCGCTCCCACCACCGGCGAGGTGCTCCTCGCGGAGCAGATCTGCGGCTCGGTCTCCGGATGCGAACAGGTCCGGTTCGTCTCCTCGGGGACCGAGGCAGCGATGAGCGCGATACGCGTCGCTCGGGGTTTCACGGGCCGGGACAGGATCGTCAAATTCGACGGGTGCTACCACGGGCACGCCGACTCGCTCCTTGCAGGCGCTGGCAGCGGGGTCGCCACACTGGGTCTTCCCGGCTCGGCCGGGGTGCCGGTGGGAGCGGTGGCGGACACCCTCGTGATGACCTACAACGAGGTTCCCGAGCTCGACGAGCGCGTCGCGTGCGTGATCGTCGAGCCAGTGGCGGCGAACATGGGGGTGGTGGCGCCGGAGCCCGGGTTCCTCGAAGGACTGCGGCGAGCATGCGACGAAGCGGGAGCTTTGCTCGTGTTCGACGAGGTGATCACCGGGTTTCGGCTCGGCCGGGGCGGAGCCTCCGAGATCACCGGAGTGGTACCGGACCTCTGGTGCTTCGGGAAGGTGATCGGGGGAGGGTTGCCCGTGGGCGCCTTCGGCGGCAGGAGGCAGGTCCTCGACGTGCTGGCACCACAGGGTCGGGTGTACCAGGCGGGGACCCTCTCGGGAAATCCCCTGGCGACAGCCGCAGGTCTCGCTGTCCTAGAGCACGTCACCGACGGCGACTACCGAGAGCTCGCCGGTCGTGTCGAGCGCTACGCCAAGGGCCTCACAGAGGCCATCTCCGCGCAGGGACTGGCGGTCCAGGTGCCGGCAGTCGGACCCCTCGTCGGGCTCTTCTTCGCACAGGAGCCCGTCGAACGCTACGCGGAGGTTCAGGCTTCGACGGCGAACGGTCTTTACGCCAGATTCTTCAACGGCATGCTCGAGCGAGGAATTGCCCTGGCTCCGGGGCCCTACGAGGCGATGTTCCCGGGTATGGCGCACAGCGACCGACACCTCGACGAGGTGGTGTCGGTCGCAGCAGAAGTCGCAGGAGTCCTAGCCGCCTCGAAGGCGAGCTGAGGGCAGCCGCAGGCGCTTGAAGACGCGCCGAGGGGCGCCCGAAGGCGCCCCTCGAACAATTCCTGCTGGAAAGGCACTGCAGTTCCGTGCTGCCGCGGGCGGGACGAGTTCCCGACTGGAACGTGCAGCGGGTGTCTGGCTGGAATTCGCCAGGTGGTCCAGCGAGCCGCCTTAGCGGCCAGCCACCTCCAGGGTCCCGAATTCATGATCGTTCAGTTGGACCACCTCCTTTCTCTGGTGCGCACATCGTATGCGCGGACACGCGGCCCTGGGTGCACCGAGCCCGCGATGCGGCCCTAGCAGGGCGGTCGCGCCGGGCGTCGCGGTCGCGGAGGAGGGTTTCGTTACGATTCGGCCGTGACTTCCGTCGACGAAGAGCAGCGCCTTCGCCCCGAGACCGTTCCCGGGGCTGGCAAGGACGCCCGGGTCCCCACGCCGCTGTCCGACTCGAGATCGCAACTGATCAACAGGGTCCTCGTCGTCGGGGCGTTGTGCGTCGTCGCCGTCGGGATCGCCCTCAGGTTCGTGGCGAAGTCCGACATGTGGCTCGACGAAGCGCTCACCTTCAACATCGCCAAGCTGCCGCTGAGCCAACTGCATGCGGCGCTTCGCCGGGACGGGGCCCCGCCTCTCTATTACGTGCTGCTTCACTTCTGGATGGGGACATTCGGTACGTCCGATACCGCGGTTCGCGCTCTTTCGGGAGTCCTGAGCGTGGCGACCCTTCCGTTTGCCTGGGTCGCGGGCCGCAACCTCGGGTCACGCGTCGTGGCGGGTTCTTCTGTGGTCATCGTCGCCAGCTCTCCCTTCGCCGTCCGCTACGCGACGGAGAATCGTATGTACGCGCTGGTGATCTTCCTGGCAGCCGCCGGTATCGTGGCGTTGCAGAGGAGCCTTCGCAGACCGGCACCCGGAAACTTGATCGCCCTCGCGCTGGTTTGCGGTCTTCTGCTCTACAGCCACTACTGGTCGATCTACTTGGTGGGCGTGACCGGTCTGTGGCTGCTGTACGTGGCGTGGCGTGGATCAGAGGCGGGTCGCCGCGGTGCTCGCCTTTCTCTGATTGCGCTCGCATTGGGCTGCCTGACGTTCGTGCCTTGGCTGCCGACCTTCTTGTACCAGACGAAGCACACGGGCACGCCCTGGGCGATGCCGGCCAACTTCGCCGCAATGGTCAACGCAGTCACCTCCTTCGCAGGCGGACCGAGCAGCGAGGGCAGGGCGCTTGCCCTGCTGTACTTCGCGCTCGCGGGCCTTGGTCTGTTCGGCATTGCCCGCGGCGCCCTGCACGTCGACCTCGACCTGCGGACCCGGCCGAGGGGCCGGCCGCTGGCAATCGTGCTGTGCGGGACCTTGGCTGCCGCCATCATCGGCGGCTACTTGAGCTCGAGCGCCTTCCAGGCTCGCTACGCGTCGGTGGTCTTCGTTCCGCTGGTGCTGCTCGTGGCGCTCGGTCTCGGAGTCTTCTCGGACCGCCGGATCCGAGCCGGGGTTCTCGCCGCGACCGTGCTCTTCGGCCTTCTCGCGAGCGTGGCCAACATTTCGACTAGCAGGACTGAAGCCGGCCAGGTGGCCGGCGCTCTAGCCAAGTACGCGCAGGCCGGCGACGTGGTCGGCTTCTGTCCAGACCAGCTCGGGCCCGCAGTGGACAGGCTGGTTCCTCCGGGCCGCTACCAGATGACGACGTTCCCCCGCGAGACCTCTCCGGCGTTCGTCGACTGGGTCGACTACGCGAAGGCCACGGCAGCCGGTAACCCGATCACGTTCGCGACGCACCTGGAGAACCTGAGCGTCGAGGGCGGTGTCGACCACCAGATCTGGTTCGTCTGGGCCCCCGGGTATCAGACGTACCACAACAAGTGCGAGAACATCGAGACCGCGTTGCTGGCCGACCCGCGTCTTCACGCGACGATCGTCGTCCCGTTCCTGCAGGTGAACAACCCTTGGGTTCCCTACGAGGAGATGCAGTTGGTTCGCTTCCAGCCGCAGGCCGGCTGAGCGTCCAG